>CAYWQK010000005.1:33447-49944 GCA_964460575.1 uncultured Desulfovibrionaceae bacterium
TCAATATCCACCGCTGACTCCGTGTCGGTGATGGTATCTCCATTGACAAGGGGGACGCCATTGCCTCCAGGCTGGATGTCAATATACTTGTCGCCAATGAGTCCGCTTGTCTTAACGGAGGCTATGGCATCGTCCGTCAGTTTTACCTCCCTGCTCACCTGCAGCGAAACAATGGCCATGGCTTCCTTGGGTTCTAGGCGGATTTCTGTTACACGTCCCACAGAGACGCCGGCAATTTCCACGCTTGCCCCGACACGCAGACCAGAAACGGATGTAAACTTAGCCTCCAGCGTATATCCATCGCCCCGCCCCAGTTCCATGCGCCCTAATTTTATCGTAAGATACGCAATGCACACAAGGCCCAAAAGAACAAACATCCCTACCACAGCTTCCCGTGTCTTTGCCATCTTCTCAACTCCCGCAGGCAACCACCGCTGCTTTTATCCATGTGTGCCTCTCGGCGACCTTTGTCAATCGCAAGGGAGACAAGCTGCCCTTAGTTATTTTTTCTTCAGTCATAGTCTTTGAAAAATTTTGGCTTATGCAAGGAATAAAATCGGTCTTACCGCTCAGCGCTCCAGCCATTCATCCAGCGCTCTGCGGACACTTGCGTCCACAGACTGCGCGGCTAAAAGCCCCCGTTCCTTATTTGGAATGCGATCCATAAAGCGGCGCAGATACGCGTCTTCCGACGCTTCAAGCGCCTCCACCGTACCCGCAAAGCCTACGGCGCCTTCCCGCACTAAAATCACATGGTCGGCGATGCGACGCACGCTGGCCAAATCATGTGTGATCACAACCAGCGTCATGGACGGATAGAGGGTTTTCATATCCAACAGCAGCTGATCCATCTGGGCAGCATTGATGGGATCCAGTCCGGAGGTCGGCTCATCGCAGAACAAAACGGGCGGCTCGGTCACAATAGCCCTGGCCAAGCCTCCGCGCTTCCGCATACCTCCCGACAATTCGTGCGGATAATAGTCCGCAAAATCACGCAGCCCCACCAGTTCCAGCGTACGCATAGCGACTTCGCGCAGCAACGCCGCAGGCAGCTTTGTATGCTCTTCAAGCGGAAGGACCACATTTTCAGCCAGCGTGAGCGAGCCAAGCAAGGCACCATCCTGAAAAAGCACACCAAACCGCCGCCGGATCCGGCGGAAATAGGCAGGGGGCAGATCAAAGAAATCCCGTCCGCCATAAAGAATTTTTCCGGACATAGGGCGAGACAACCCTATAAGCTGCCTTAGCAGCGTGGATTTCCCGCAGCCCGATTCACCTAAGACCACTGTGATGGCGCCTGAGGGAAATTGGGCGCTGATATCACGCAACACCACGCGGCCGGAATAACCGGCCTGAAGATGCTCTAGGCAAATATCCCAGCCAGCACCCGCATCCATCACCTGATGCCTTGTTTTCATGATTCCCTCGAACAAACGGCTCCGCTGCCATGCAAATGCTATCTAAGCATGGATGAGGTAACCACATAATCCGCAACAAGCACTGCCACGCAGGATATAACCACTGCCGATGTCGTGGCATTGGCCACAGCCTCAGGTCCTCTGCCGTCTTTTCTAAGGTGCGCGACATAGCCTTGGCGACAGCAAATCAGCGTCATGAGCAGAGCAAAGACTATAGATTTGATAAAGCCCTCCCACATATCCGTAGAGGTCAAGGATGAGGCAATGCGACCAAAATAAATGCCCTCGCCAATGCCAAGCAGCTGCACGCCGGTCAGATAGCCGCCAAAAATGCCCACCACATCAAAAATGGAAGTCAGGAGAGGAAAAACTAGCACAGCGGCCAGAAAGCGGGGAGCAACCAAATAGCCCATGCCCGGGATGTCCATCACCTCCAGTGCGTCAATCTGATCGGTAATGCGCATCACCCCGATTTCTGCCGTCATGGCCGATCCGGCACGCCCTGCCAGCATAATCACTGTCAGCACAGGCCCTAGCTCGCGCACCAATGTCAGGGAAACAGCCGCGCCTAAAAAACCCGTTGAACCGAATTTCACGAGCACGTAATAGCCCTGAAGCCCCAGAACCATCCCTGTAAATAAACCGATCAATACGATAACAAAGAGAGACTGCACGCCTATGGCGTACATTTGCCGGATCACCTTGGACGTTATTTTAGGCGTTATAAAAATATACCGGATTCCATCAATCAAAAAGAGAAAAAAACTGCCCAAGGTGTTCAGCAAAGACAATGCCCAAGTTCCCAGCCAGACAAAAACTTTCATCCGGGAAACTCCTTCTTTCTCCCGTGGCGTCATCGGCTCTTTTATTATCTTCCCTCAGCCATGGCCGTTGAAAAGCGTCCGGCTGTATACATTGAATAAAATTAACGTCCAACAGGACCCTTCGTCGATTTTGGGGCAGGCTGAGGCGCGGTTCTCTGAACAGACACGGCTGCCTGCGCGGGCGGTTTAGCAGCAGACGCCGCAGGCTTTGACTCCTGAGCTACCGACGTGCCTATAGGTCTGCGCGAAATTATCACAGCATCCGTTACGCCTACCTGCGCGAGCTTGCTCTTGATTTCCGCGCCCAGGTTTTCACCGCCCCTTACCGCAATCTGTACGCGGTATAAGCTCCTCTTCTGGCCTTTTCCGCCCAAAAGAGTTGAACGTAAGCCAACAGATTCCAGCTTCTTGCGTAACAGGTTGGCCGGCTCTTTCGTTTTGTAAGCAGCCACTTGGAAAACATAGGAATAGGTTGGTTCAGCCGGGACAGGCTTGATAGGCGCAGCCGGCGGTGGAGGAGGGGGCGACGGGGACGGCGTTTCCTGCGTGGCAGCCGCGTTTTCCTGGGGCTTATCCGTCTTGGTGGCAGGAAGAGGCAAGCGTCGACCGCCTGGCTGCTTAAGCTCGTTCAAAAACGTCAGCTCTTCCGGCTTGAGGATCTCCGGTTTGAGAATCTCCGGCTTGGGATCGCATTGGGACATAATGGAAGCGCCGGGCATCTGCGTTTCAGGATTCAAGCCGCGGCCGACAATGACTCCAAATACAAAAACCCAAGCAAGGATAACAAGGGACCCTAAGCTGAAACCCAAAAGAAGCCCCGGCCCCAGCGTAAAAGTAAAGCCTTTCCACGCTTCATTGCTTTCCCTTTCGGAAAGACTGGGGCTATGTCGCCTGCCGACGGAGCCAAGTCCGTCCTTGCCCGATGAGAATAGTTTTAGCACAGACATGGCGTTTCTCTATCCACGGGTCTACATGCTGTCAGGAGCACTCACACCCAGAAGCTCTAAGCCATTGGCAAGAACCTGGCGCACGGCGCGGAGGAGCAGAAGCCTAGCCGTAACCACGGAATTTTCTCCCGCCTGCAGAACAGGGTGGTTAGCGTAATAGCTATGCAACTGGCCGGAAAGTTCCATCAAGTAATGGCTGACATGGTGAGGCGCAAGCTGTTCAGCAGCCCCTAGGGCCGTATCCTCAAAACGGTCAAGGCACCTGAGCAAGGCAAGCTCTTCCTTCGATTCAAGAGGCTTGAGCTGTTCAGGCAGGGAAACATCGGGAAGGGAAATGCCGCTCTCCTCCGCCTTATGAAGTACCGCGCAGATGCGGGCATGGGCATACTGGACGTAATACACAGGGTTTTCCATGCTCCGCTGGCGCACGAGATCGAGATCAAAATCAAGAGAACTATCGGACTTACGCGAAAGGAACATAAAGCGCGTGGCGTCAACACCAACCTCGTTGATCACGTCGGCCAGCGTTTCAAACTTACCGGCTCTAGTGGACATAGCGATCTGCTCGCCGTTTTTAAGCAGGTTGACAAGCTGAATCAACACCACATTAAAGGCTTCAGCGGGCTGTCCAAGGGCCTGCACCGCCGCTTTCATACGCGGAACATAGCCATGGTGATCAGCGCCCCACACATCTACAATCCTATCAAAACCGCGGCTGAACTTGTTGCAATGGTAGGCGATATCCGAGGCAAAATAGGTCAGCGTACCATCGGACTTGCGCAGTACGCGGTCCTTATCGTCGCCAAAAGTCTTCGAGCGGAACCACAGCGCCCCGTCCTCTTTAAAAATTAACCCTGCCTTTTCTAGCTGTCTGAACGCCACATCAACCGCTCCACCGTCTACCAGTTTTTTTTCTGAAAACCACACGTCATGGTGCACACGAAACGTAATTAGGTCTTCTTTGATGCCTTCAAAAATCTGCTTCATGCCGTGCTCATAGCAATATTCACGACTCTTATCATCGGGAAGGGAGGCTAGGCGGGGGTTGGCGGCTAAAAGATCGTGGGCGATGTCAGCAATGTATGCACCGCGGTAATACTCTTCCGGCCACTCTACCTGCTGTCCGGACTGCTCCTTTACATGTAGCCAGATGGATAGTCCTAGAAGCCGCATCTGACGGCCCGCGTCGTTGATATAGTATTCGGCTTCAGCCTCGTAGCCGACAAAGCGCAATAAACGGATAAGGCTGTCTCCCACAGCTGCGCCGCGTCCGTGCCCGATATGCAAAGGACCCGTGGGGTTAGCAGAAACAAATTCCACCTGAACCTTTTTTCCGGCATAGACCGCGCTGGAACCAAAAGCCGCTCCAGCCTGCTCCACCCTGCGTACAACTTCCTGCCAAAAACTGGGGCGGAACGAAACATTCAAAAAGCCAGGTCCAGCTATCTCCGCGCCGGCTATGACCTCGTCCTTATCGGCAAGGTCCCCGATGATTTTCTCTGCTAGACTGCGAGGGGGCATTTGGGCCTGCTTTGCCATCACCATAGCAACATTTGACGCCAGATCCCCATAGCGAGGGTCTTTTGGCGGTTCAATCACAGTCCTTTCCTGCCAGGAAAGCCTGTATCCGGCCAGAATGGTTTTCAACGCCGCTTTAAGGCGCTGTTCTGCACGCATAGTATCGACCTCGGATCTACCTAGTAGATATTCTATAAATCGCCGGGCTCTTGACACTAACCAATTGACAGCATTGCTTTTTTATGCACACTAAACCGCAACCACTAGAAAGCCTCAGCTGAATTCCCGTGAATAAAAGGCAGCATGCCTGTCATGTCAGTAAAAAAGCCATCTGGCTTAAGACAAAAGTCCCTCGCTGGCTTACACAGCCAGATGATATTTTTTATCGCAAAAGCCCGCGTTTTGTAAAGTGCTCTAGAGCCCGCTCCATTGGTAGCATGGCCGCTTTTCGTATCTTCGCCAGTGCCCGCTCCCCGCAAAGACGCAAAAGCAGGCAACAAGTATTCAGCTGCTTTTCATTTTTCGTATCTCTTCACTGTACCTCCCTCGCGATTCAGAGTACAGTAGCGCCACTGAAACTTTGCGGCAATGCCATTTTTATTTAACTATACAGGTAAAAGCCCTTGCTGCGCCGGATAAATAAAAACAGCCATGCCCGCGGGTTGCCGTTTTACTCCTCTCTAAAAATTCAGACCTAAGCCCATAGTTGAAAAACTACTGGAAGCCGCACGGTCCCTAAGGAACACCCATGCCCATCAACACCTTCCCTATCGGCCCTCTGGAAACAAACTGCTATGTTGTGCATATAAACGGAGATGCCCTTGTGGTTGATCCGGGGGCGACCTTGTCTTGTGGATTGGACGAAGTCGTTTCCTTTATCCAAAGCAACCGTCTCTCTCTTAAGGCCGTGCTGTTGACCCACCTTCATTTCGACCATATTTACGGTGTGGCCGAGCTCCTGGCCGGGCCTGCGAAAATCAAGGCATATGCCGCCACAGCCGATTTCCCGCTGATCAGCGTATCATCCAGCCATGCTACCAGGTGGGGACTTCCGCCAGTCTCTCCATTCACTCCCGATCCCATCGCTCCCGGACCCTGCCGCTTCTTCAGCATCAGCGGGGAAATCCGCATGACCCCTGGCCATTCCCCGGGAAGCCTTGCCCTATACCTACCGGGAGAAAACGCCGTGATCTCCGGCGACACGCTCTTCTACCGCTCTATTGGCCGTACCGACCTTGCCGGAGGCGATCCCAAAGCCATCCAAGTCTCCATCCAAAAACAGCTTTTCACGCTTCCGGATGAAACCCGTGTTTTCCCCGGACACGGACCTTCAACCACCATTGGTGCCGAAAGGAAACACAATCCCTGTGTTTGAAGAGATATCGCCGCGGTTTGCATTCTCACACATGTCCTCAATGACTTTGCCAAAAATAAATTGGAGGCGAGTAACTAAAAAGGGTAGCGCCTCCCCCGTTTGACTTCAGAGGTCCACCGGTTTATTCTTTTTTCTGTTATGACAAAAACTCCCAAGGAGTCCTTTTATGCCCGCGAATAAAGTCAAGAAGGTTGTGCTGGCCTATTCAGGCGGCCTGGATACATCCGTTATCCTCAAATGGCTCATCGAAACCTATGGCTGCGAAGTCGTTACTATGACCGCGGACCTAGGTCAGGAAGAAGAACTCGACGGCGTTGAAGAAAAGGCGTTGCGCACCGGCGCCATCAAAGCCTATGTAGAAGACCTGCGCGAAGAATTTGCACGCGATTACGTATTTCCCATGATGCGCTCCAGCGCCATCTACGAAAACCGCTACCTGATGGGCACATCCATCGCCCGCCCGCTCATTGCCAAGCGCCTTGTGGAAATCGCCCGAGCTGAAGGCGCTGATGCCATTGCCCACGGCGCAACCGGCAAAGGCAACGACCAGGTGCGCTTTGAAATGTCCGCCATTGCACTGGCTCCGGACCTGCGCATTATCGCGCCCTGGCGCGAATGGGACCTGCACGGCCGCAAGCAACTGACCGACTTTGCCGAAAAACACGGCATCCCTGTCAGCACGAGCAACAAGCACTACAGCATGGACCGTAATCTCCTGCATTGCAGTTTTGAGGGCAGTGAGCTGGAAGACCCGTGGCAGGAGCCCCTGCCACTCTCGCACATTATGGCTGTTCCTATTGAACAAGCCCCCAACGAGCCGGAATACATCACCATTGATTTCGAGCACGGCGATCCCGTTGCCGTCAACGGTGAAAAACTCTCGTCCGCAGCTCTTCTGACCAAACTCAACGAATTCGGATCCCGCCATGGCATTGGCCGCGTTGACATGGTCGAAAACCGCTATGTGGGCATGAAGTCCCACGGCGTGTATGAAACCCCCGGCGGCACTATCCTGTATGTGGCCCATCAGGACCTTGAAGGCATCTGCCTTGACCGCCAGACTATGCGCGTACGCGACACCATCATGCCCGCCTATGCCGACGCTATCTACAACGGTTACTGGTTCGCCCCTGAACGCGAAGCCATGCAGGCCTTCATGGATCAGGCGCAGCAGCGCGTTACCGGCACCGTCCGCCTAAAACTCTACAAGGGCACGGCCTGGCCTGTCGGCCGCACTTCTCCGTTTACCCTCTACCGCAACGATATCGCGAGCTTCGAAGAAGGCGGCACATACGACCATCACGACGCAGCCGGTTTCATTAAGCTGAACTCGCTTCGAATCTACGGATATAAACGCATCCGCAAAGACTAGCTAGCTTCGCGGGCTTTTATGCCTGTATTTGGCGTTTCCTTCCTCAGCGGGGGCTGCCTTGCAGTCCCCGCGCCGCATTTTCGCACGGACTAACGTATCGAGGCCACCATGACCAAGCTTTGGGGAGGACGGTTCAAACAGGGAACCGCCGACGATGTTGAAGACTACACCCAGTCTGTTTCTTATGATTCCGCGCTCTACGATCAGGATATCCGCGGCTCGCAGGCCCATGCCCGCATGCTGGCAAAACAGGGCGTGCTCACCCGGGAAGAAGCACAAATCCTAACGGATGGGCTGGAAAAAATCCGGACCGATATTGAAGACGGATCTTTCTCCTGGAAAAAGGAAATGGAAGACGTGCATATGAACATCGAATCTCGCCTCACGGAACTCGTGGGCGATGTAGGCAAAAAGCTGCACACGGGCCGCAGTCGGAACGATCAGGTCGCGCTGGATTTCAGGCTTTTTGTTTCCGATAGGCTACGTGTCTGGCATGAGCTTTGTGTAAAGCTCATCGCGGGCTTTCTTGCGCAAGCCCAAAAGCACCAGCAGGATCTTCTGCCCGGCTGTACACACATGCAGCCGGCGCAGCCCGTGAGTCTGGCACAACATCTATTGGCCTATGCCTGGATGTTCCAGCGCGACGCAGAGCGCCTCGGCGACTGCGAAAAGCGCACTCGCATAAGTCCCCTTGGCGCAGCGGCACTGGCTGGCACCACCTATCCCCTGGACCCAGCCTTTGTGGCAGAGCAACTGGGCATGTACGGCGTCTTCCATAACAGCATGGACGCCGTTTCCGACAGGGATTTTGTACTGGAGGCGCTATTCTGCGCCAGTATCATCATGATGCACCTTTCCCGCTTCTGTGAGGAAATCATCTATTGGGCCAACCCTGCTTTCGGTTTTGTCCGTCTGCCTGACGCCTACGCCACCGGCTCATCCATCATGCCGCAAAAGAAGAACCCCGATGTGGCCGAACTCATGCGCGGCAAGGTCGGCAGGGTGTACGGCAACCTCACGGCTATGCTGACCATTCTCAAAGGGTTACCCCTCACCTACAATCGCGACCTGCAAGAAGACAAGGAGCCTTTCCTTGATACGGACGCCACGGTTACAACCTCTCTTTCATTGATGGAAGGACAGCTCGCGGCCCTGACCTTTGCCACAGATAGGATGAAAGACGCACTTAGAAAAGGCTTCCTCAATGCAACGGAACTAGCCGACTACCTGGTAAGCAAGGGCATCCCCTTCCGCGAAGCACACAGTATTACAGGCCATGCCGTGACCCTAGCGGAAGACCGTGGCGTCCGCCTTGAAGAACTGCAGCTCAGCGACCTGAGAAACCTCTGCGACCGCATCGAGGAGGACATATATGGCGTCCTGGACTACGCCGCGGCCGTCGCCCGCCGCAACGCTCCCGGAGGCACAGGTCCGCAATCCGTCGCCCGCCAGATCATCGACCTAGAAAAATGGATAGACGCCGCTAGTGCTGTACGGAAATGACAAAACCACAACCCTCCGTAAAAAATGGCTGAAGGCAGGCGCTTTTGTTCGACTACTGCAAAAATTTTTTTCTCTTTTTTTCAAAGAATTATGGCTGAGAAAAAGATACGAAAAACGGCGCCAGCGCTGTTCCGCATGCTCTGTCCTCTTATCCTAGCCTCCGTTTCTCCAAGACGCAAAAACCTATTCCAAGAGGTGGGGCTTGACCTCCCCGTTGTCACTGCGGATTCTCTGGGCATGTTTTCGGAACCCTTGCCCAAAATAGGGCAGGAACCTGAAGACTACGCCCGCGAGGCAGCCATGGCAAAAACCCTGCCCGTTGCGGCGCACCATCCTGAAGCCTGCGTCATTGGCGCAGATACGATTGTGGCTCTGGGGAAAGAAATCCTGGGTAAACCCAAAAACACAGACGAAGCCTTTGCCATGCTTTGTCGGCTCAACGGGCGCAGGCACTGCGTCATCACGGCCTGCGCCATTGCAAGACCCGGGCTTGGACCAGTTGAACAGCGACTGCAACTGCTTGCTGACGCAACGGATGTTTTTTTTGGCCAATGGCCAGCAAACGTGCTTAAAGCCTACGCCACATGCGGCGAACCCATGGACAAGGCTGGCGCCTACGCCATCCAGGGAATGGGCGGAGCACTGATTACGGGAATCCATGGCTCCTGGAACACGGTAGTTGGCCTGCCTCTGCCCCTAGTGATCGCCTATCTGCTTAAAATAGGGAGTATTACGCCAGCTTCCTATAACTGAACACCGAGCCTATAAAATCTGCTTGAAAAACTGTCTCAGACGGGGATGCTGAGGACGGTCAAAGAGTTCGCTTGGGGGAGCGACTTCCAAGATCTCGCCATGGTCGATAAAAACAACCCTGTCCGCTACCTCACGGGCAAAGCTCATTTCATGAGTCACAACCACCATGGTCATACCTTCTCTCGCAAGAGCCGTCATCACGTCTAGGACCTCGCCGATCATTTCTGGGTCAAGGGCTGAGGTCGGCTCGTCAAAAAGCATGATCTTTGGCTGCATGGCCAGTGCGCGGGCAATAGCCACACGCTGCTGCTGTCCGCCGGAAAGCTGAGAAGGATAAGCCTGCACCTTGTTGGACATTCCCACTTTGGCTAAGAGCGCTAGAGCCTTGTCTTCAGCCTGGGCGTACGTCAAACCGCGCAAGCGGATGGGCGCCATGATCAGATTTTCCAGCACAGTCTTGTGGGGAAACAGATTGAAGTTCTGAAAGACCATGCCCATATCTTGGCGGATGCTATTAATATCATTCGCAGGGTCGTTGATATCCCGCCCGTCCACAACGATGCAGCCTTTGTCTACAGTCTCCAAGCGGTTAATCGAGCGCAGAAGAGTGGACTTCCCCGACCCGGACGGACCAATAATGACCACGCGCTCGCCCTGAGACACGTTAAGGTTTACATCGTGCAGCGCCGTAAGCGAACCAAAAAACTTCCAGACGCCGGAAAGAGAGATGATAGGGTTATTTTTCGGCGCGGTCATAGTAGTGCATCCTTCCTTCCATAATGCTTACGCCCTTGGAAAGCAGAAGTGTGATGATCAGATAGACCAAAGCGATTACGGTGTACGTTTCAAAATAATCAAAGGTCTGGGAAGCGAATTCCCTGCCACGACGGAGAAGATCCGCAACAGCGATAATGGAAACCAGCGATGTATCCTTGAGCATCGCTATGAATTCGTTGCCTACGGGCGGCAGGATGGTCCTGAGAGCCTGCGGCAGGATCACGTAGCGCATGGTCTGCCCACTGGTAAAGCCCAGAGATCGAGCGGCCTCGGTCTGCCCGCGCGGAACAGCCAGAATACCAGCGCGCACTACTTCGCCCATGTAGGCACCATAGCAGAAGCTAATGGCCGTTACCGCAGAAACAGTGGGCGGAACCTTGATGAACTTACCTAGGGCGTAATAGATATAAAAGAGCTGCACAAGCAGAGGAATGCCGCGGATCACCTCCACATACGTAGAACTGATAAGGTGGATGACGCGGTTTTTGGAAATCCTCCCCAGCCCGGCAAGGAGCCCTACCGGAAGGGTGCATATCAACGACAGAATCGTAATCTCAAACGTAACGAGGAGTCCGTCCGGCAAAAACTTCAGGATGTCCAAGTAAGGATTCGGCCGCAGGATGCACAGCGCGGCGAGGCACACAACGGCGCCAAAAAACGAAATAGACCAAGCTGTAACCAAGCTCCGGTCCCCAGGATCTGGAATAGAGGCGCCATCAGAAATTTCTATGCGGATATGAGGCTGATTCTCTTTCATACTGCTTTTTCCTGCGCGGCAGTTCCGCCCGCGCCAATGGCGCGACGCTGCAATAACATCAAAGGAAGACGATCAGGAGTTCCAAGCTCCTGATCCAGCCTTATGAACAGTCATGGAACCCAACGGCGAATCCAGTACGGAAATACCGCTATTCGCCAAGCCATTTCTGGGAAATCTGCTTGTCGATACCCTTCTCCTTTACAGCTTTGATACCGGCGTTAAGCTTGGCCAGCAATGCCTTATCCGTCTTGCGGAGAGCAAAGCCGTAATCTTCGGATTCAGCGGTCACAAAAGCGACCTGGAGCTTACCCTCGTATTCCTGCTTCTTATTCGCGTAGAACTTAGCGACGGGATCATCGCAGATAACAGCGTCAAGAGTGCCCTTGGCAAGATCTTCAAGCGCAAGTCCCACTTCGTCATAGGTCTTCACAATGGCTTTGCTCTTGGCCTTAGGGAGCGTTTCGATAAGCCCTGTTGTGCCGATCTGGCCGCCTACCTTCTTGCCGTCCAAGTCAGCCAATGTCTTTACAGAAGAACCCTTGGCAACAACCACAGCCTGATGCACGGAATAGTAAGGCTCGGAAAATGCCATTGTTTTCTTGCGCTTTTCGGTGATCGTCACAGAAGAAGCGATAATATCAGCCTGATTGGAGCCAAGCGCGGCAAAAATACCGTCCCAAGCCGTATTGCGGACCTCAACCGTAATGCCGACTTCCTTGGCCACGGCATCAATGTAGTCCGTGGAAAGCCCCTCCACCTTTTTATCGGCGCTTAACATTTCCATAGGGGGCCAGGTCGCGTCGGAAGCGACAACATATGTTTTTGCCCAAGCTACAGAAGCCAACGCGCAAACAGCCAAAACGGTCAAGGCAAGTTTCCGAATCATGATATCCTCCAAAACAGTTGCTGGAATGCCGGGGCGGATGCCACAAAAATCCCCGCCCTGGAAGAGCCATTTTGCACAGATCCACTGCATTGCGAAACTAACGTTATTTACTTTGGCAGCAATAAGGGGGAACGTCAAGCCGCAGGGTGGCCGGCAAAGACCGGCTTCGCATGTCCGGACCTGCGAGAGAATAGTAGACCGCTAAAAGCTGTAATACAGCGCGATGCCGAGTTCTATTCTTATTCTTCCCGCGGAAGCGGGACCTTCACATTTAGAGCGCTAAAAACAGCCTCGTCGCCTATTCCGTCTTCTTTTTGCGAACAAGGTTGCTCTGGCGCCCGCGCGCCACGGCTAGCATATCATCCGGCACATCCTTGATGATGACGGATCCCGCAGCAACAAGCGCCCCACTGCCAACCGTGACCGGCGCGACCATGGCCGTATTGCTCCCAATAAAGGCCCGCTCGCCAATAACAGTTTTGTGCTTATGCACGCCATCGTAATTGCAGGTGATGGTTCCCGCTCCAATATTGGTGTCCGCTCCAACCTCGCTATCGCCCAAGTAGGTCAAATGATTGACTTTCGTCCTCTTTCCAAGATGGGATTTCTTTATTTCCACAAAATTGCCGATGTGGACGTTCTCCTCCGTAACGGCGCCTGGACGGAGCCTCGCATAAGGGCCTATCAGACAATCCGGGCCAACTTCGGCATCTTCTAAGTGCGAAAAGGGGTGCACAACGACCCCGCGGCGCAGCACACTGTTTTTCACCACACAAAAGGGTCCCACGCTGGCGCCTTCCTCCACACGGGTGGCGCCCGTAATTTCGCACGGGCCATACACAATGGATCCCGGGGCAAACTGCACGCGGGGACCGATGCGGACTTGGGAGGGATTATGGATCATCACGCCGCCTGCAAGATGGATCGATGTCTGCCGCGCCGCCAGCATGTCTTCTGCCTGTACGAGCTCAGTAGGCGTATTCACCCCCAAGAGCGCCGTATCCTTTCCACACGGCACGGCCTCAACACGCAGTCCCTCCTGCAGAGCAAGGCGCGGCAAATCCGTAATATAGTATTCTCCATCCGCGTTGTTCCTGCCAAGACGGGGAAGGAGCCTGTCCACATTCTCCACGTCTAGCAGGTAAACACCCGCGTTGATCTCCCCTGTCTCGTCGCCATGAACGGCAGGATCAAAATCCTTCGCCTCCACAATGTCGGAAAACACGCAGCCGCGGCGTACAATGCGGCCATAAGCGCCGGGATCATCCAGCAGCAGCGAAGCCACGGCCACGGCCGCGTCCTTGCCCCTCTCAGCAAAAGCAGCCAGCGTTTCTGCCGTTACCAAGGGCATGTCACCGTTGACTACCAGCACGCGGCGTAATCCAGCGGCCCTAAGAGTCGGCATAGCCGTCATCAAGGCGTGCCCTGTGCCAAGCTGCTCGCTCTGATCAACGAAATTCATCCGCCCCTCAAACGCGGTCCGCACAGCCTCCGCACCGCAACCGATCACCGCCCATATCCTCCCGCCAACAATGGAGCGAAGGGCCCTCTCCACATAAGCCAGCATGGGATCACCCAACAAAGGCTGAAGGACCTTCGGCGTTGCCGAACGCATCCTAGTTCCCTTGCCTGCCGCAAGAATCAACGCGCCGTATTCCCCATAAGCCATAAACGTACGCCCTCCGCTCAAAAAAGAAAGGAAAAAGCCACTGCGCGGCAATCTGCATGCCGTTCTGAACGTTTACCTTTGCTGAAAATTACAGAATGCGAAAAGTCTTATATAATAATCTCCCAAACAATGCCATTATGTTATCAAAAGTTCCCTCCAAAAAAAAGTCATGCAGCGGCACAAAGCCCGTAGATGTTCTTGCGGCTTGACCTCCGGCTGGATAGGGGCTAGCGTCCCTAAATCCACGCAGGCTCCTGAACAGGGATCTGCTTCGCACTTTCAGGAATACCTCTATATTCGCGCGGGACAAACAGCCCCGATCGCTTTTCTTCAGCGGGAAAACCGCTTCAAAGGACGCGCCAATGACATGGGATTGGGATAAACTGCAGGAAAAACGCCAAAAACACCAGCAGGAACCTCGCCGCGAGCCAGACTACGACTTTGGTCCGCCGTCCGGCGAGAATCGCCAGCTGCCCCATCTTCCGCAAAAGCTTAAAGCCCGCAGCATTGCATGGCTGCTGGTCGCCATCGCGGCTACCTGGCTACTCTCCGGCATCTACATCGTCAACCCCGATGAGCAAGGCGTTGTACTGCGCTTCGGCAGATACAACCGCACGCTTGGCGCAGGCCCCCACTACGCACTCCCCTTTCCCATTGAATCGGTAGACCGCCCAAAGGTCACGCAGGTGCAGCGCGTAGAGGTTGGTTTCCGTTCCGCCAATCAAAATCGGCGATTCCAGCAGGGACAGTACCTCGCTCTCCCTGAAGAATCCTCCACGCTTACTGGCGATGAAAACATCGTCAATGTCCAGTTCAGCGTCCAGTACCAAATTAAAGACGCCGTCCAGTTCCTCTACAACGTCACAAACCAAGCTGCCGTGGTCAAAAACGCCGCTGAGGCGGCCATGCGCGAAGTCATCGGCAACAGCCTCATCGACTCCGTCCTGACCGACGGCAAGCTCAAAATTCAAAGTGACGCCACTGAACTTCTGCAGAGCATCCTCGACCGCTACGAAGTCGGCGTCCGAGTGCTGGCCGTGCAACTTCAAGACGTGCACCCCCCAAAGGAAGTGATCGATGCCTTCAAGGATGTGGCCAGCGCCCGCGAAGACAAAAGCCGCATCATTAACGAGGCAGAGGCATACCGCAACGAACTCCTGCCAAAAGCCCGCGGAAAAGCCGTGGAAATAGAAAACGGGGCCCAAGCTTACCGCGAAACCCGTATCCGCAATGCAGAAGGCGAGGCAAAGCGCTTTACCGCTCTGCTTGAAGCGTACTCCCAAGCAAAAGATGTAACCCGCAAACGTCTCTACCTAGAAGCTATAGAAAGCATCCTAGGCAATTCCGGTATCAAGAAGGTCATCCTTCCTGGCGAGGGCGGCGGAAAGCTCCTGCCGCTTCTGCCCTTGTTCCAGCAATCTGAACGCCAAAACCAGTCGGCCAAGCCCCATTCCGCCTCGTAAGGAGCCTTTCAATGAACAGCTACTCAAAATTGGCCCTGGCCATCATTGTTCTTCTTGCCATCGGCTCGCAGTCCATTTTTACCGTGCACCAGACGCAGAAGGCGCTTGTCATCCAGCTGGGCGACCCCATCAACGAAGTTTTGGGACCGGGACTCCACCTGAAGCTGCCGTTCATCCAGACAGTTGAGACCTTTGACGCAAGGATCCTTGATTACGATGCCCGTCCGGCTGAAGCGCTCACCAGTGACAAAAAGGCCATTGTGCTGGATAATTACGCCCGCTGGCGGATCAACAACCCGCTTCAATTTTATAAGAGCGTACGCACCATCCCCCGCGCTCAGGCCCGGCTGGATGACGTGGTCTATTCTCAGCTGCGCGCCCAAGTTGGCCGCCACACGCTGACAGAAGTCGTTTCTAGCAAGAGAAGCAGCATTATGGAAGACGTGACCCGCCGCACCTCGGAAATCATGCATGAATACGGCATCGATGTGGTCGATGTCCGCATCAAGCGGACGGACCTCCCTGCCGAAAACCAACGCGCCATTTTCGGACGGATGCGGGCCGAACGCGAACGCCAAGCCAAGCAGTACCGCTCCGAAGGCACGGAAGAAGCTCTGAAGCTCCGTTCCCAGGCGGACAGGGAGCAGGCTATCATCCTAGCGGAAGCCAACAGGAAAGCCTCTATCCTCCGAGGTGAAGGCGATGCCAACGCCGCACATGTGTTCGCAGAAGCCTTCCAGCGCGCCCCTGAATTCTACGCCTTCCAGCGAGGGCTGGAGGCGCTGAAAAAAGGACTCCAAACGGATACGTATTTCCTGCTTACGCCGGATTTTCCCTTTCTGGCACCTCTCGCTAATAAGGAAACAATGCCTCAACGCTAAGCTCTGCTATGGCTTACAGCCTAACAATGTTGCAGAGACGCCCACGTTGCCGCCGAAACGCTGACTTTCACACAACTATCCGCCCTCCTGTTATTACCATGACCAAAACGCTTTCCGACCCCGCACAACCCACCAGAGAGGAAGCCCGCGACGCGTTTGGCAGTGCCCTGGCCCCCGCGCTTGGATCTGCCCGCGGCATACTGTTGCGCATGCGCCAATCCCCGCCGCAGGTCCTCATCCTTGAAGGCGGTACAGATGCCCAGCGTTTTTCCCTCGCGCTTTGGCACTCCGCGCTGCTCAACTGCCCTAACGCGACAGACGAAAGGGGCCCATGCCTCTCTTGCCCCATCTGCC
>CAYWQK010000006.1:0-2101 GCA_964460575.1 uncultured Desulfovibrionaceae bacterium
AAAGCAAGACGGCATCGAAGTCACAGTCCAGCCGGATGGCCCGCACGGTCTGCGTATGCCCTGAGGTCTCTCCTTTTCTCCAAAGCTTCCGGCGGCTGCGGCTGTAATAATGAGCCTGTCCTGTTGCCAATGTCCGCTCCCATGCTTCCTTGTTCATCCAGGCCAGCATCAGGACATCCCGTGTTTCAAAATCCTGCGCCACGGCAGCCACTAGTCCATTTCCCTTAGAAAAATCAGGCGTACAGTTAGGAGAAAGCACGAACATTTTCTGCTCCTTATGGTTATAGGTCGTGCACAGTAAAGTGTTTCTCAAGCACGTGGATACGCGCCAAGTAAACCGCTGCCGCAAAGCTTACGCCCACAATAAACGCCACCCAAAAGCCAGCGGCCCCAAGCTTGGGCATAATGAAATCTGTCCGACCAAGCAGCCAGCCTAAAGGCATCCCCACAAACCAGTAACAAACCAGCGTGAACGCAAAGATCATTTTCGTATCGTTGTATCCCCGTAAAATGGCAACGCCCACAGTTTGCAGAGCATCCAGAATTTGATATGCGGCATCCAGTATCAAGAGCTGATCCGCAAGGAAAATGATTTTTGGATCGGGATTATACAGCGCGGCAATCTGACGGCGGAAAACCGCCGTAATCAAGGCTGTAAAAATCGCGAAAGCAGCACCGATGCCAAGCGATGTGCGGGCGGCAAGGCGCACAGACTCGATCCGTCCTTCGCCCGTTGTCACCCCAATACGGATGGTCGCGGCAAAGCCTACGGACAAAGGCACGATAAACACCAGACTACCGAAGTTGAGCGCCACCTGATGCCCTGCGACGACAACAGGTCCAAACGGCACAAGGAGAATTGCCACCAAAGAAAAAAAAGAAACCTCGCACAGAAGAGCCAAGGCACCTGGAAAACCAACTCTGGCGATCCGCCCCATTTTCTTCCATTTTGGGCGCTCCTCGACCGAAAGGAAGCGGAGGAAATCCGGCATATGAAAGGCAAAGCACACAATAACGGCCAGCATAACCCAGCAGGTTATCGATGAAGCTAATCCCGCGCCAACGCCGCCCATAGCTGGAAAGCCAAGTTTCCCAAAGATGAATACCCAATTCCCTGGGATGTTGACCGCCACCGCTGCCAAACTGGCCACCATGGCTGGCCGTACGCGGGAAAAGCCTTCCATCGCACTACGGAAAGCCACAAAAAGAAGCCAGGCCGGCGCGCCGGGAAGCAGGGCCCGCAAATAGTTGCCTGTAATACCGGCTAACTCTCCTTCCAAGCCCAGAAAGGAAAGATGGTAGGATAAAAAGAAAACCAGTCCCATAACCGGCAAAGAAACAAGAATCGCCAGCCAAAGCCCTTGACGCAAAATCTGCCCCGCTTCCTCCGGCCGTCCCTGCCCGAGCAGCTGCGCCACGGCAGGGGTAACAGCCATGATTACTCCCTGCCCAAAAAGCAGTATGGGCTGCCACAATGAAACGCCCAGCGCCACCGCGGGCATGTCCAACGATCCGGCATGACCCGTCATCACAGTATCTGCCATGCCAAGCGAAATCAGGGCGATCTGCGAGAGTAAAACAGGAACAACCAGCCCCAGCTGCATCCGCAGCTCGTGGCGCCAGCTTCTACGCGTCCTGGACGGCGCGCATTCTCCTGCAGTCAGCGATTCTTTCAACGGCATAAGAAATCCTTATTTTCTAACAGGATGCTACAGCAATCTTCCATCCCAGTTAAACAGGCCCGGACGGGGATTCGCAGACAATGTCCTCGGCGGTATATCTGCGAATTGCGCAAAAAAGCTATAGCCAGCGGCTTCCAGTGCCGTTTTTTTCGTGCTTAAATCCAGTGGCCACGCGGGGAAGATCCAGGTATTCTGGCCAAATTTCCGCGTCCAGAAGGTTTCTCCCTTAGGACTCTGGAAGAGTTCTCCCTGCTTTATGCCTGTCGGCGCGTGGCGCCCAATGCCCATGGGCCAAAAACCACTCAGCACCATGCCCAACGGCAGAGGACTCTGCGCCGGCAGCGCTAGGAAATCCTCTTCATTGAGCTCAGGGCTAACAAACGCCGCAGAAAACCCCAGGCTCCCCATAGCCTGCAGGG
>CAYWQK010000006.1:2111-8426 GCA_964460575.1 uncultured Desulfovibrionaceae bacterium
TGCAGGGCAAAAGCATTAGCCAAATTGCAGAACGGGCCGGCAATCAAGTCCAGAGGCTCACGGCCTGCGGACAGCGATGAAAAAAAAGAAATCTGCCACGGCGCGTTGCATACAAAATGACGCGCGCCGTGGCGGCATGCCTCAAGGATCGCCCTCTGCCAGATCTCCTCTTCGTTGGGCCAAACGACCGGCGGCAGCCACCATACCATATCCGGCGCAACTGTCCGCGAAACTTCGCGTACTGAACGGCCCGTGAGCCACAGCCCCACGACATTGTTCCGACTGCGGCGGGTCTCTACGCCATGTGGCACAGAAGAACGCACTAGCATGTCTGGACGGCGGCACGCTTTTGCTGAACACGGCCATGAAGGAGTAAAGGATACATTGGAAGGTACGCGCCCCTTGCACGCGCTCAGCTTCGCCTGCCATTCCGCAATGAGACGCATCAATTCCGGATCGCGCCGGTCAATGAGAAAAACAGGCGCTCCGGCACGAGGTGTTTTATGCTTGGCAAGTCGCAGGATAAGCGTACCGGCTTTAGGTACGCGGCGGGAAACTGGCAGCGTGGCGTGCCATGCCTCATCTTCGTACCCGACCCGCAGATAATCGCCGGCCAGGAGCTCCAGATACGGCTTAAATGAAGAGCGCCCTTCGGCATCGATATGAATTTTACCGACAAGGAGCCCTGAACTTGTTTGCGCGTCCGGCTGCGTGGGGGCGCTGTCGCGCTGAGGGAGGAAATGAGCCCTTGTTGTTTTTCTCCCAAGGGACATTTCCAAAATTTTCACAGCTTCTTTACGGGCTTGAGGATTGAGGCCCTCATCGCGCAGAATGCGGTAGGCCAGCGTTGCGTGGTATACGTAATGAGGACCTTTTTTGCGCCCCTCTATCTTCCACGAGGCAATATGGGGGATATCTAGCGTTGCCTTAACCAGCACATCCAGCGAATAATCAAGACAGGAAAATGAACGCTCAGTATGTTTCTGCCGGCGGTACATCCGGCGGCAAGGCTGAACACAGCGGCCTCTCAGGCCGCTTTTTCCGCCCATGTAACTAGACCAGTAACAGCGCCCGGAAACACACCAACACAACGCGCCATGGACAAAAATTTCAAGATCCATGCCATCAGGACAGGCAGAATCCATCTGGCGGACTTCATCTATGGATAGTTCCCTAGGCAGCACTACCCTGTGGGCGCCGAGGCGCGCCGCGCTTTCCAGCGCCAAGGGATGCGTTACATTTGACAGCGTAGAAAGAATAAGCCCGCCTTTGTAACCAGCAGATCGGGCAAGTTCCAGCATTCCCAAATCCTGAACGATTAGCCCGTGAGGCGGCGCGTCCCGTACAAGACGTGCGATCAGGCGGGCGGCCGTTTCCGGTTCGTTCGGCTTGGCCAGGGTGTTGAATGCAACGTAAATTCTGCGGTGCTCCGCGTTGGCCAGCTCCACCATACGCGACAAATCAGCTGTGCTGAAATTGTCAGCCAGCATCCTGGCGGAAAAAGTTTTCAGCCCTATGTAGACAGCATCGGCCCCCGCGGCCAGCGCCGCAAGAAAAGACGGCATATCACCCGCTGGGGCTAAAATTTCGGGTTTGCGAGGACTAGCGGTCATACGAGCATCCGGCAAAAGATGAAACGTCCGGCCTTCTTTTTGCAGGCCGGACGCGAAAAGAACACAAGGCTATTCAAAAATGGAGGCGTTGGTAATAAGTACGATATCAACGGGCACGTCAGCGTAATCGCCGCGAGTACAGGTTTTGACTTTTTCTATTTTGTCAACGGTATCCATACCTTCGCTGACCTGACCAAACACGCAGTAGCCGTAGCCGGTCCGATCGGGAGAGGTGAAATTCAAAAATTCATTATCAGCGGTATTGATGAAAAACTGAGCCGAGGCGCTGTGTGGATCGCTGGTACGGGCCATGGCGATACTGCCGCGAACATTCTTGAGGCCGTTATCGGCTTCATTTTTTACTGGATCATGCGTGGGCTTCATTTCCATTTTCATGGTCAAACCGCCCCCCTGGACCATAAAGCCTTTGATAACACGGTGAAAAATCGTATTATTGTAGAAGCCTTCCTGGACGTATGCCAGAAAATTTTTCACTGTTTCCGGCGCCTTGTCAGGGAAAAGTTCCAGCAGGATATCGCCGGAAGAAGTTTCCAGCAGCACCATGGGATTGGCCATTGCGATTCTCCTATGCCGACGCCGCAGGAACGGAGCCGGGTTGAAGTTCAAAAATCGTGCGAAAACTGCTTAAACGTTAAACAGGAAATGCATGATATCGCCATCGCTGACAACATACTCTTTCCCTTCGGTACGAAGAACTCCAGCCGTGCGGCAGGCGGCCTCGCTCTTATATTTCATGAAATCATCGTAGCTGATGACCTCGGCACGGATGAATCCGCGCTCAAAATCGGTGTGGATTACGCCGGCAGCCTGCGGGGCCTTCCAGCCTCGGCGAATTGTCCAAGCTCTGTCTTCCTTTTCACCAACCGTAAAAAAGCTTACAAGCCCCAAGGCATGGTACCCATGCCGGATGACCTGGACAAGCCCGCTCTCCGTGATGCTGTAGCTTTCCAGCATTTCAAGCTGCTCTGCGTCGGAAAGCCCCTGCAATTCTTCTTCCAACCTGGCGCAGATGACCACACATTCCGCGCCCTTTCCGGCGGCCAGCTCTTGAAGCCTGCGCACATGCGCATTACCTGAAGACAGGGCGTCTTCATCAATATTGGCACAGTAAATGGTCTTCTTAGCTGTTAAAAGGCCCATTTCATGCCATGCCGAAACAAAAAGCTCGTTTTCGGGAAGTTCAAAAGAGGAGGCAGACTTTCCGCCGTTCAAATGTCCTAGAAGCCTCTCTGTTTCTGAAGCCGCAGCTTGCGCTTCTTTGTCTCCACGAATTTTCTTAAATTTTTCCAAACGCTTAGATACAATTTGAATATCGGCAAGGAGCAGCTCCGTTTCGATGGTCTCCACATCGCGTACAGGATCGATCGAGCCCTCCACATGCGTGATGTTTCCATCTTCAAAACATCGGACGACTTCCAGCACGACCGCGCATTCGCGAATATTGCCAAGAAACTGGTTACCTAAGCCTTCCCCTTTGCTGGCACCACGGACAAGACCGGCAATATCAATGAAATCCACGGTTGCCTGCACACTTTTCTTCGGCTTTACGATAGCGTCCAACTGCACAAGTCGGTCATCCGGCACTGGAACAGTAGCCCTGTTGGGCTCGATTGTGCAGAACGGATAATTTGCCGCCTGCGCGTTCTGCGCCCGCGTCAACGCGTTAAACAAGGTAGATTTGCCCACGTTGGGCAGCCCCACAATGCCGATGCTCAAGACCATGGCCGTCTCCATACAGCAACGGAGAGGGGGAGAAACTCTCCCGCCCCGGCAAAATATTTAAAAAATTCTGGAACCAGGACTGCGGCGGAATCACGCGCCAGCAAGCCGATTGGAAAAACGCCGCATCGTAAGATGGCAGATGGCGACGGCCAGCGCATCGGAAGTGTCAAGCGGCCAGTTGTCTGCTTTCCGGTTAAGCAGCCGTCCGACCATAAAGGCCACCTGCGGCTTTTCAGCCCTGCCTACGCCCACCAAGGCCTTTTTGACAGCGCTGGGGGCGTAATCGCTCACGGAAAGATCAAAAGAAGCACACGCCGCGCAGGCAACACCCCTCGCTTGTCCAAGCTTCAATGCTGTCGCGGCGTTAACGCCCTGAAAAGCCTGCTCTATGGCTGCTTCTTCCGGCTGGCAGCGGTCGATAACCACCCTTAGCGCATGGAAGATTTCAGCCAAGCGAGAGGAGAAAGTTCCCTTTGCAGACGGACGTATCACACCGCAGTCAACTAGCTCAAGCACGCCCGATCGTTCCCGCACAACACCCCAGCCCGTATTGCGGGATCCGGGGTCAATGCCGATGACCGTGAGCGAAGCCATTACATATCCAGCAGTTCGTCAGGAAAATCCGCGTTGGTGTAGACGTTCTGCACGTCGTCATTGTCTTCCAGTGCATCGATAAAGCGCAGCACCTTGGCGCCAACCTCCGCGTCGACCTGAATCATGTTCTGCGGCACCATGGCAAGCTCCGCAGAGGCCATTTCGAGGCCGGCGGCTTCAAAGGCATCGCGGACGGCGGCAAAATCGCTCATAGAAGTATTGATTTCCCACACGTCGCCTTCGTCATGGAGATCGTCTGCTCCGGCTTCAAGGGCTGCTTCCATCAACGCGTCTTCCGTGTATTTTTCCTTATCGAAGGTGATGACTCCCTTGCGCTCAAACATCCAGGCCACGCTACCGGCCTCGCTCATGGAGCCGCCGGCCTTGGTCATGATATGGCGGATTTCCGCCACTGTGCGGTTGCGGTTATCCGTTGCCGTTTCCACAATCACGGCGATGCCGCCCGGCGCGTGTCCCTCGTACATAATTTCGGTCAGGTCGCCGCCGGCTTCCTGGCCTGTGCCCTTGCGGATGGCCGCCTCGATCTTATCTTTGGGGAGGTTAATGGCCTTGGCTGCGGCAATGGCGGCGCGGAGGCGGGAGTTGCCGGCTGGGTCCCCGCCGCCCTTGGCAGCGATAATGATCTCCTTGGCGGCCTTGGTGAATTCCTTGCCCCGCTTTGCGTCCTGACGGCCTTTCCGATGCTGGATGTTGGCCCATTTGCTGTGCCCGGACATACGTCCTCCTTATACAGTTATGTTGCTTTCTTCTTTTGGCTTCTTGAAGCCAAGCCCAATATAAAACGTTTCCTTGCTTTCCGACCGCGAACTCTTCGGCTTGAAGGCTGTTACGCGGGTAAAGACCCGGCGCATGGGCGCTAGAAGCTCCATAACGTCCGGTCCATAAAAAATCTTAACAATAAACGTGCCACCCGGCGCAAGATGCTCGAGAGTCACGGCAAACGCCTCCTGGCATAACTCCAGCGAACGCGCCTGGTCAGTAAATTTCGTTCCTGTTGTCTGGGGCGCCATGTCGCTCATAACCACATCAAACGGCCCAAGTTCAGCCAGCAACGCCTCAAAGGAAGCGGATCTTTCAAACACATTTTCCCTGCAGAAAGTAACCTGCGGGGGAAAAAGCGTCGACGTGCCCTGGATATCGCAGCCAAGCACGCGGCCTGACGCTCCGATTCTCTCAGCCGCGCCCAAAGACCAAGACCCCGGCGCAGCGCCCAAGTCCAGCACCTTCATGCCTGGTTTGAACACCTTAAACTTCGCATCGATTTCCTTTAGCTTGTACACCGAACGCGCGGGATAATGCTCACGCTTAGCCTTCAGGAAGTAGTAGTCTCTGTATTCTTTCACGGTGCTATCCGCGGCTTTGCTTCCGTCCATTCAAGCTGCGGCGGAAAAACAAAACAAGCCTACATGGTTTTAACTTTTGACGGTTAGCATATAACCTTACTGTTTGCCAATAACAAAATTAACATCTTCCCGGAAAGAAAAACGGGATGCCCTTCTCAGGCACCCCGTGCAAAGCCTTCTTATTTGCCACAATGAAACTGTCAAATAACCTTGTTTAGTGCATATTCGAGGATGCCCTCCGCGCCAGCATTCCGCAGGCTGGGGATTAGGTCGCGCACAAGATGCACATCCACCACGGTTTCCACTGAATACCAAGTAGTATCACGCAGGGGGGAAACTGTAGGCGAATTCAAGGCCGGTAGAAGATCCAAAACGGCGTCAAGCTGCGCGGCGGGCACATTGAGCTTGAGGCAGACCAACGCCTCTGCCCGCAAGGCACCTTGAAGGAGCAAATTGAGCTGCTCAATCTTGCGCCGTTTTTCAGGGTCGGTCCACGCCGCCTTGTGGGTAATGAGAACAGTATTGGTGGCGAAAACATCCGCGATGATGCGCAAGTTGTGCGCACGTATCGTGGTTTCCGTTTCGGTAACTTCCATAATGGCGTCCGCAAGCCCTTCCACAACCTTGGCTTCCGTTGCACCCCAGGAGTGGGAAATGGCCACAGGGATGCCCAGCTTTTCAAAGTAGGCGCGGGTGACACCCATAAGTTCTGTGGCTATGCGCTTGCCGCGCAGATCTTCCGGCTTATAATAAGGGGAATCCCCGGCCACCGCCAGCACCCAGCGGGCCGGGCGGGACGTGGCGCGGGAATAGCAAAGGTCGGAAACCACATGCACATCCGCCCCAGTTTCAGCGACCCAGTCTTTTCCCGTAAGACCGGCATCAAGCACACCATCCTGCACGTACAGCGGTATTTCCTGAACGCGGCAAAGACGCGCCGTAATTTCCGGATCATCAATATCAGGGAAATAGTTGCGGGGATGACGGCGGATTTTCCAGCC
>CAYWQK010000006.1:8436-11180 GCA_964460575.1 uncultured Desulfovibrionaceae bacterium
TCCTCAAGAGACCCCTTCGGAAGGCCAAGTTTGAGCAGGGACATGAAAGCACCTCTTTTTCCATTCAAAAGATTATATAACAGCAGTCGCTAGCCTACGTTTGATTTCTTCCAAGGTCAAATAATTTGCGTATGATTCATCACCGCGCTATGCTTCACCCGCGCTCAAATGCCGCAGAAGGATTTTTATCCATGGACAATGCTTCCCGCTTTCCGCTTTTCCAAGAAACGCTTCTAAACTGGTTCACCGCAAATCTGCGCCCGCTTCCCTGGCGGGCAGATTACTCCCCCTATGCCACCTGGATCGCGGAAATGATGCTCCAGCAAACGCAGATGGAACGCGGTGTGGTCTATTTTGAACGATGGATGGCGCAATTTCCGGATATCGCCTCTGTTGCCGCGGCAAGCGATGACGCGCTGCTAATGGCCTGGGAAGGGCTTGGCTACTACAGGCGAGTCCGCTATATCAAAGCAGCCGCCAAGACCATCATGGAGCGGCACAAGGGCGTTTTCCCCCATGCGTTCAAAGATATTCTCGCCCTGCCCGGCATCGGCCCTTATACTGCCGGCGCCATAGCCAGCACAGCCTTTAATACGCCGATTCCCTGTGTGGACAGCAATGCGGAGCGCGTGCTCTCCCGCGTTTTTGATATGGACATCCCCTTGCGCAGCGAACCGGGGAAAACGCGACTGCGTTCCCTAGCCGCAGACCTTATCCCTTCCGGACGCGCACGGGAGTTCAATCAAGCGCTTATGGAGCTAGGAGCCCTTGTCTGCCGCAAAAAGCCCCTTTGCGGCACCTGTCCCATAGCCGCGGTCCCCAAACTCTGCGAAAGCTTCCGCCTAAATATTGCGAACGAACGCCCCGTCCCTGCAAAAAGCGCCTCCATCAAGCCGCTTGAAGTAGCAAACGGTGTTCTTTTTCATAAAGGGAAACTGTTTATCCAGCGGCGTCAGCCGGAAGGCATATGGGGTGGATTATGGGAATTCCCCGGCGGCGGCGTGGAACAGGGGGAAACAGCTGAGCAGACCGTTATCCGCGAATGGAAAGAGGAAACGGCCTTTGATGTTTTGCCAATGCAAAAGCTTGGCGTTATCCGCCACAGCTACACAAGCTACCGCGTAACCATGCACTGTTTTTTGCTGCGCTTTGCCGCGGAACAGGATCCGGAGCCGGCTCCGCCGGATCTAACAGAAGCCTGCGAATGGAAATGGATTCCTTTAACTGATATCGAAAAGTACCCCTTTCCGGCTCCACACAGAAAACTTGCCGACACACTAGAAAAGCTTTAGCGAAAAAATCTTTCGCTCCGCCTTCATGCGGGCTCATCCCCACCTTCCCTGTCCGCTTGGGGTCTGTGACTTGATTCCGGATGCGCCTTATCGTACACGCGCGTGAGCCGGTCAAGCGTCAGATGGGTATAGCGCTGCGTGGTGGAAATACGCGCATGGCCCAACAGCTCCTGCACCGTGCGCAGGTCCGCCCCGCCTTCAAGCAAATGAGTAGCAAAGGAATGCCGCAGCGTATGAGGGGAAATGTGCTGAGGCAAATTGGCTTCCTGCCGTAGCTTGTCTACAATAAACGCTCCCTGCCGCCTGTTCAGCCGCCCCCCTCTAGCTCCTACAAAAACAGCCTCCTCCCCCGGGGAGGCAACAAGAGGCCGGGCATTGAGCCACGCCTCCAGCACGCGGGCGCAGGCTTCGCCTATGGGAGCCATACGCTCCTTGCTACCTTTACCCAAAATGCGGGCAACGCCCTCGTTAAGGTCTACGTCCCTCAGATCTAGGTTCACGGCTTCGGAAATACGCAGTCCAGCATCATATAAAAGTTCAGCCAGCGCCTTGTCGCGCAGGCGCATCGCCTCTTTGCGTGAAACGCTCATCCCGCAGCCTTCTTTCGGCAGCGAGGCAAAATTGCCCAGCAGGGAAAAAGCCTGATCTACATTAAGCACGACAGGATGGCGCACATCCTGCTTTGGATTGCGGACATTCGCCGTTGGATCAGCCTCAATACGTCCTTTTCGCAGCAGGTAGCGAAACAGCGCCCTTAAGGCGGAAAGCTTGCGGGCAATGGAGCTTTTCGCCTGCCCTGCTCTGCTCAAATGGCCCACAAAGCCGCGTATGGTTTCGCGGTCCACCTCCGCGGGTGCCTCAAGCGTAAGACCGCGCTCATTCAGCCAGGCTTCAAATTGGGTAAGGTCAAGACGGTAGGATTCCACGCTGGCGTCTGAGAGTCCCCGCTGAAGCTGCATCCAGGCTAGAAAAGCCACTGCAAGAAGCGGCAGCTCGCGAAGTTCCGGTTCAACACTGTCCGGTTTCAAGCCCTCTAAAACGGCTTTGGCCAGCGATCGATGCTGAGAAATTTCTTTCGCTTTCACAAACACATGCCCCGCCGCACTGGATGTCGGCCTTTTAGAGAATCATATTCAGATGACGTCATACAGTCCGTCGGCTCCGCGACGGACAGTCCCGCGCACCTCAAGTAAAATCAGTTCGGCGCTAATTTCTGCCGCGCTTAGCGACAGCGCCTCGCAAAGTCCGTCAATATCTTTGGGGCCATGCTCCGCGAGCGCCACAAGGATACGGCTGGCAGCGTCCTTTCCTTTTTCGCCTCTAGCCAGCGTTTCCGCCTTATTTCCTGTCATGGGCGGATCCGCGTACGCCGATTCGGACGCGAACGGCGCTTTTAGCCCTGATTGTTTTGATCGCTCACGTCCGCCTGAGCTATCCGGCATTTCTTCCTTC
>CAYWQK010000006.1:11190-30730 GCA_964460575.1 uncultured Desulfovibrionaceae bacterium
GAAGGACTTTGAGAAATCCCCCGTCCCCGCATAACCGACGCTGGATCGGCAGAGGACTTGCGCAGTCTGTCGGCGAGGCGCGCAGCAAAAGCCGCTCCTTCCTGCACAAGGAGCGCGTGCAGATCCTCGAGGATATCTTCGGATGAAAAAACAGGAAGGGCGCCCTGCCGGATCAGATCCTGGCAGCCCAAGCTCAAAGGCTCGCCAATACCGCCGCCAACGGCATAAACAGCACGATTCTGTTCAAGCGCAAGCCTGGCCGTAATCAAGCTGCCGCTGCTTCTCGCGGCCTCAACAACCAATACGCCAAGAGACAGGCCGCTGATGATCCTATTGCGTATGGGAAAATTGCGCCCTAGCGGGGCCGTGCCTGGCGTGAATTCGCTGACAACAAGCCCCGAGCGGACTATCTCGCCGTAAAGACGCTCATTTGCCTGCGGATACGGCACGTCAATGCCAGTGCCAAGCACGGCTATTGTGCCTCCCGGTAGGAAAAGAGCCGCCTGGTGGGCCGCGCTGTCCACTCCTAGGGCTAGACCGGAAACCACAACAAGCCCCGCGGCGGAAAGACTTCGCGCAAGCGTGTCCGCATCGCGGCGGCCGCGCTCCGAACAGCGGCGCGTACCCACCACACCAATGGAAGGCGCCTTAAGCAGATCAATATCCCCTTGCGCATAAAGCAAAACTGGCGCATCGGGCAGTTCTCGCAAGCGTTCCGGATACGAATCATCAGACCATAGCACCACATCCGCGTCCAGCTTCCCCGCGCTGTTCCATTCCTGGCTCGCAGCCTCCCGCCATTGTTCCGCCTGCAGAGAGGCCAGAACAGACGCGGGCAAAAAGGAACGCTGCCTCGCTTTTACCAAACGGTTGAGCGCTTCATAGGCGGAACCGTACGCCTTAAGGACTCTGCACGCCAAGCGGGGCCCCATGCCGGCGCAGTGGCGCAGGACCAAAGACGCCCAAAACTCGTTCCTGCGGGCTTTACTCAAACGCTGCAAAAGAGTGCCGGGAATTTCCGTTTCCAAGCTTGTTCTCCCAAACGTTTCTTTATCTCCCCGATAGCGAAAAACTGCAGACTATCGCGCTCTAAAATGCCCTTGAAGTCCATGCGTCGGATTTCTGCCTTTCCCGTATGTTATTCCATTCAGTCAAACCCGCCCTTAGCCAGCTCCCTAATATCGGAAGAGGGCAGCCCGCCGGGGTTATCCCAGAAATAGGACTTGTAGACCGTGCGGAGGACCGTCTCGCCGGCAGTATTGTCACGGATGCTGTATTCCACCTCCCCGCGGGCCATACGATCCTGGCATCCCCGCTTGCGGCGCAAGCATTTGTCTTCGATCTCGACGTCTTCCAGCTTCCAATCTTCTGTGACAGGAGGCTCCTCACGCGCGAAGGTATAGAGATCGGCAAACGCGAAACCGGCTTCGCTCTCACGGCAGTAGTCCCCCACCGCGGTCTCGGCGTCCGCGCGGCTTAGAGCGAGCCTGCGACACAATATGATTCTACTTGGGGTCAAACTTCGCTTTGGCATATGGCTGAGCATTCGTGCCCTTGGGCGTAGAATGCTTAGCACTATACGCGATTGGATCCTTTATATAGGATTCCACATCGACCTGTGAAGTGATGGTTATACCACGCTTCGCAGCATCTGCCTGTATGCTATCATACAGCTTCGACGAAGCATGGGCAAGGTGAGCCGCACCTTCCTCCATAGCCGCAGCCAAGGAAGACTTGACTTCGTCAGGGATCACGAACCATTTGAGGAGAAGCACACAGACGAAACAAATCGCGATGGCAACTAACATAAGGACTTCCTTGTAGTATAATGGTTACCACCATTTTACCCAGTGTAATAAGAAGTATACGACCAGACCCCTTGTTATACTCCTTGTGAAAACAATAAACGGAATCAAGCACCCCGTACTTTTTATTTTATTTTGTTTTTGCTTGTGAGTCTAGATCGCCTTTAGCCTTCCCGCGTGAGTCCGTACGCTATGCCAGACACACAAAAGCCCCGCGAAGCAATATATTTCGCGGGGCTTTGATTTCCTGGAGCCTTTGAGCAGAATTGAACTGCTGACCTCATCCTTACCAAGGATGCGCTCTACCTACTGAGCTACAAAGGCATTAATCAGACGTATTCTGTGTCTGCGGAAACCTCTTTAGCGGTTTGCAAGGCAACAGTCAAGCGTTTTGCCAAAGTTTTTTCCGTGCAGGCTAAATTTCTACCTCGCAGCCTCAGCCACACATTCACAGCCCGGTCCGATAAGACGGCTCCGTCCGTCCTGTATCGGCTCCACCTGAATCTGCGCGGGGATACGTTCCTTTAGTGCCTGAATATGGGAAATCACACATATCTGCTTGCCTTCCCTATGCAGGCTCATCAAAGCATCCAAAGCTGTCTCAAGCGCCTCTTCATCCAGCGTACCGAAGCCCTCATCCAAAAACAGGGAATCCACCTGAATGCTCCGCCCGGCCATATTGGAAAGCCCCAGAGCCAAAGATAGACTGACTAGGAAACGTTCCCCGCCGGAAAGATTTTTGGTTGAACGGACCTCTTCGCCCTGGTACGCGTCGATCACGTCTAGTTCCAGCGGCTGGGAACGAGAACATTTCAGCAAATAACGGTCCGACATGCGCTGAAGCGCTTTGTTAGCCTGCGCGACCACGCGCTCAAAAGTCAACCCCTGCGCGAAAACGCGGAACTTTTTTCCATCCGAGGAACCGATAAGCTCATGCAGAGCTTCCCAGCGGTCCGTTATTTCCTTCTGCTTTTTCAGTTTCTGCTTCCCATCCTGCCGTCTGCTTTTCGCCCGTTCATTGGCTTCAAGTTTCTCGCGTACGGCTCCACTTTTCTCGCTTAGCTCCTTCAGATCCGAGAGCCACTTCTGCCGTTTTTTTTTAAGTTCCGCCACAGATTCCTGGGTCAGGTCACGGTCCTTTTCTTTTTTAAGGTTTGTTTCAAGCTCAAGATTCCTAGCATCGAGTCCTGCCTTCTCCCTGTCCAGATCCTGCGAGTGCCGGCTAAGCTCCTGGCGCTCAGACCTTGTAAGACGCGCCGCGCAAAAGACCGCCTCGCTTTCAAAGCCAGCGCGATCCAGATCCCCTGAAAAGGCGGCTTCCTTCTGGCGCAGCGTTTCGCCGCTTTTGCTGACTGTTTCGAGTAGCGAGGATATGTCGGCCTTATAATTTTCCACTTCTTTTTCAATCTTATCCTTGTCGCGCTCTTTTTTTTCTTGTTCGCTTTCCGCTTTCCGCAGGTTCGCGCCAAGCCGATCCTCTTCTTTATCTGGATTTTTTGTTCCCAAAAGTTCCTTCCGTTCTTGGCGAAGGCCTTCAAGCTTGTTTTTCATTGCCGCAAGACTCCGCTTCTTCGCACGCAGCTCCGTCTGCAAAGAAGTGTACTCCAGCTCTTTGTCATTCTGTTTTTGCCGCAATTTTTGTTCTTGGCTCTTAAGGTCTGAAATCTGCCGCTGCGTGTCTTTCCAGGAACTTAGTCGGCTGGCAAGATCCTCAACTATTTTTAACGGATTGCCGCCTTCCTCCATGCCAAAGGGCCGCACAGTTTCAGTAAAGTCAGCCAGCTTCAATGACAGCTGCTCCCGCAGTCCCTTGTCATCCTCTTGTAAACGCTTAAACTCCTCACTCGCAGACTTTTTCTCAAAGCCGCTAATCTGCTTGGCATCCTTTGCTTTAGCCGTACGCTTCTCCGCGTCTTTGAGGTCTTTTTCTTTCTCGCGGAGAGCCTTGTCCAATGCATCGATATTTTGAATCAGCTCCCGCGCACGCCGCGCCTCATTCTCCGCGACGGACCGTCTTCCCTCAAGAATCCGGCAGCGTTCCGGCGCTTTGGCAAGTGCGACATCGTATTCCTGAAGTTTAGAAAAGGCTTCGTCATAGAGCCGCTTCTGCTCATCTATGGCGTTAGTAAGCTTGTCCAGGTCACTCTTCCATTTTCCTATGCTCCTTTGCAGTTCTCTGCTCTCCCGCCGAACATTCTCCAAATCCGCCCGCGCAGTTTCCATATCTGAAAAAGGAAACGGCCTCTGTACATATGGATGCTCCAAAGAGCCACATAAGGGGCAAGGTTCGCCCTGCCTTAAGTTATGGCGGTGTTCCTCCAAATTCCTAATGCGCTCCTGTCGAAGCACATTATCTGACAGACGCTTTTCCTGATTCTCTAGTTCGGCAGAGCGTGCCTTGGCGATAGTATCCTTCTTTTCAAGACTTCTTTTCTTTTTTTGAAAATCATTCTGCTTTGCCCTGGCATCCTCCATGGTCTTAGCGCTGTTCTCAAGGCCACTCAGCGAGCTTATCTCCTCCTTTAGGCGTTCGTACGTATCCTGCCAGTCTTCCCGACTCTTGCCGGACAACATAGAGTCCAAACGCCGCGCCTGCGCATCCCATTCCTTTTGGGCAGTTTCCTGCTGCGCATGGGCTGTCTCCCACGTCTGTTCCGCGGCACAGAACGAATCCTTAGCTTTGTTACGCCGCTCCTCATTCTTTGCCAGGTCTTTGTTAATTTTCCCCGACTGCGCTTCAAGCCGCGCAAGCTCGTCAGCCTTCAGTTTGATACTGGAAAACGATTCTACTAAGCTGGCGTCTCCGGCGTGCTCCCTCTCATAGTCCTCGCAATGTTTAAGAGACTCCAGCACAGAGTTAAGCTGATCCGACAAGTCAGTTTTATCTTTTTTTAGATTGGTCAGCCGCTTCGAATCATCTTGGATTGCTTGATACTCATCATCCCAAATTTTTTCCTGCTCCGCAATGTCCGCGTCTTTCTGCCTTGCCTTTATACAAAGGGGAAGCACGCTCTCCCGCTCTTTGCGGGCTGCAGCGGATTCCCGTTTTGCCTGCTCAAAGGCCGCAGCGGCTTCGCTCCACTGATTTTCCCAACAAGGCAAATTCGTCTCTTTTTCTTGAAGAGTACTTTGATCCTGTTTCTGCTCCTCACGCAGCCTCCGCAATGTGTCAAAGCTGCTTTCCAACTCCAAGGCGCGCAGGGCAGAATTCAGCCTGGCCTGATCCGGCGCAAAAGCATCGTGCCGTACCTGCCAATCCTCGAACGTTCCTTTCAATTCCTTTAACTCGTCCTCTTTTTTCTTTATTCCTTCACGCCAGTTAACAGCTTCTTGCAATTCTTGTTCTGCATCCGAAGCCTCGCGGATATCCTTATCCAATTTTTGCTGCTGCGCCCTCAAGTCCTGCTCTTCTTTCTCCTCAAGCAAATCAAGAGCATTCAACTTATCAATCAGCGTATCCCTGCGTTTCTTTTCCTCTGTCCAGCGCTTATGGACCTGTACGGAAATACAACCGTAAATTTCCGTGCCGGTTATCTGCTCTAGCAAAGGTGCCCGTTCATCGGGCCGCGCCTGCAGAAAATTTTCAAAGTCACCCTGCGCCAAAAGCATGGAGCGGGTGAACTGGACAAAATCCATGCCGGTAAGCTGCTCCACACGGTTTTGGACTTTCTTTGGCTTTGTTTCACAGGGCTTGCCTGTCTGCGCGTCAATAATTTCCTGACGGGGCTCCTGGAGCTTCCCATCCGGCTTGCCATACGCCCGCCTCTGCGACCAGCAGCAGGTGAATATTCCCGTAGGTACGGCAAAGGTTACCTCGGCAAGGCATTCTCCAGTGCGGCGGGACATGATTTCGTTTTCTGAACTATTGACAGTTTTCAGGCGCGGCGTCCGGCCGTAAAGCGCGAGACAGAGCGCGTCTAGAATCGTGCTTTTCCCCGCTCCCGTGGGCCCGGAAATTACCATAAGCCCATCCGCGGAGAACGAAGAATGGGTAAAATCAATACGCCATTCGCCTGCTAGGGAATTCAAATTTTTCAGACGGAGAGTTAGAATGCGCACGGTGTATTCTCCTCGCTAGTCTCATTCATGACATAAAGAGCTTCATCAAAGGTTTGGCGCAAGGCCGCCCTCTTCGCATCTGGCACGTCATTGGCCTCAAGGCATCTTTCAAAGACATCGTTTACCGTAAGTTCTTCCAGCCTCTCGCCTTCATCGGCAGCAGCCAGCAGCCTCCTGCGAAGGACTGAGCTGCGCAGGCAAAGAAGATCCGCTGCTGTTCCTTCCGTCATAGACTGAAGACGGTCACGCAGGGCCGCGGTAACACTTTCATCGCACACAGCCTCAATCCAGGCAGACTGGCCGGAAGCGATACAGGTTTCCAGCCCACGCCCAATCTGTTCCGCCGTTCCTAAAAGGCGCACAAGCCGCTGAAAGATGGGAACGGCCACCGTTTCAATTCTATGGATCCTTTTTCCGGCGAAACGCACAAGGGTTACGCTCTTTTCTTTTGTTTCCCCAAAGTCCACAGGAAGAGGGGAACCGCTGTAACGCCTTGTTTCAAGCCCACCCACAAGCTGGGGAGAATGCAGGTGCCCTAGGGCCACATAATCTAGACTATCGGAAAAAGCCTGCGCTGGGATGCGCGCCAGCGAGCCAACATACAAGTCACGCACACCACCGCCCTCAACCTTGCCGCCCGCGGCAAAAAGATGACCCGTGGCAATAACGGGGACATTGCCTCCGCATGACTCACAAAGGGACATAGCGCGTTCCGCAGCCTCGGCGTAATGCTTGCACACACCTTTCACCAACTGGCTTTCCTTCTCTTCCGGGCTTTCCCCAGCCATGGCGGAACGCACGTCGCGGTCTCTTAAAAACGGGATCGCGCAGACAACCAGCTCCGGCAGTCCCGCATTCTTCAAAAGTAAAATTTCATTTTCTCCGGGCACACCCACAACATGGACACGCAGGGCGTGCAGTAAATTTTTAGGAGCTTCAAGAAACGAAGGCGAATCGTGGTTCCCGGCGACTATCACCACATGGCGACACGCCGTTTCCATAACTCTCCCGAGAAAACCATAATACAGCTCCTGCGTGCGGACGCCCGGGGCGATGCTATCAAAAATATCGCCGGACACCAGCAGCACATGCACGTTTTCACGGCGGATCACCTCAAGCAACCAATCGAAAAACAATTCGAATTGCCCATGGCGGGACCGGCGGTACAATGTGCAGCCCAGATGCCAGTCAGACGTGTGCAGTACATTCAAAACAGCGCCAGATGTGTCCATTGCTTCCGCTCCAGAACAACTTTTAAAGAAGATCGATCATTATGCGCCCCTGTTACCAGAAAAACCCGGCCAACGGCAAGGCTGGGAACCATCTGGGGACGGCACAAGCGCCCCATAAAAAGGCTTTTTCGCCTTGCCTTCCCATCTCTTTACGGGTATATTTTCTTTTATTAACAGGCGCTATGCTCTTGTCTTACCCAACGCTTTTTGCAGCGTAGACAACGATAGCTCACGCCGCCTCTTTGCAGTGATTTTTGCCTAGTTCCGTCATTCCCTTATTTTTACAATCCGGATAGCTGTTATGAATAACGACGTCTCCAGACCTCAACATACTCCCCGCAACGCCTCAACCGCCAAAACAGGGGGCAAATCGTTTAACGGCGGCGCCTCGGATCGCTCCAGATTGAGGCCATCGCGCCAGCCCGGCGGCGAAAAAAAAACCACGCCGCAAAATGCCCGTCAAGACCATATTCCCCGCCGCAATGAGAATCTTGCGCCCCTGTATGAAATAGATGAAGATATCCTGAACTTGGTGATTCGCCGCGCCAGGCTCTTAGCCCGCCTTCCGGAAAACAACAGCCGCGAAAAGGAACTCCGCACCCGCTGGGAAGAAAAGGCAGCGAAAGTCAGCCGCGATCCGCGCCTTATCCGCCAAATGTTTGCGCTCCTGCAGGAAGTGGATATCGCCCCGGGAGATCTTGAAACCGGCGCCTTCAACCTTGCCCCTTCCTCCGCGCCTATTGCTGCCAATCTGAAACTTCCCGGTTCCGACAGACAGACGCGGCTCATATCGGCGCTGGCCGCAGGCGCTGGAGCCCCCTTGGAAATCCAAAACGCCCTAATCAGTACTGCGCTGGTGGAAGGCATTAAAATTTTTAACCAGATGGGCGCAAGCCTCAGGTGGGAAGAATTTCCAAGTCCCTATGTCCGCTCATCCGAAGCAGGCGGCATAGCGGGTCTGTCCAAAGGTGGGCAGCTCCGCCCCATGCTTGACAAGGTCATCCACGCAGGCAGCGACGCGCTGAACCTGTACCTCGCGCTGTTCCTTGCCACGACTCGGCCCTCAAGGCTCAAAATCATGGGCGAAAGCTCCCTGCGCTTCCTGGACCTCACCGCCGTGCGCCACTTCCTGCCGGTCATCGGCAGCCGTATGTCCAACGTAGTTCCCGGACAAGATGGACTGCCCGCGAGGCTTGAAGCCTCGGCCATACTTCCTAAAAAGGTTGAAGTCCCGGCGAACCTTCCGGACGATGCGGTTACGGCCTTTCTTATTTCTCTCCTGTTCTGGGACGCGCCGGTTTCCGTAAACCTCGCAGGGCACCCCCATGCTTCCGCGCTCATTGATGAAGCCATGAAGCTCTTTGCCGTTTGCGGATGCGGGATTGTACGCAGCGGCGCCTCACTTTCCTTTATGCCGGCAAAGCTCCGCTTCCCTGAGAAGCTCGATCCGGATATGGAGCTTTCCCTTGCCTTTACGCTTTTGGCCATTCCAGGGCTCTGCGGAGGGAACACCTGTCTTACGGGCCGATGGCCCGAAGCCGATCCTCTTGCCGCGCCGGCTGCCTCGCTGCTGGAGCAAATCGTTACGCTTTCCATTGGCCCCGATGCCACCAGAAGCGCCCCTCTAGATAACGCCATCCCCATTTCCTTTAAAGACCTACCGCCGCAACTTATCGGACCAGCCCTGGCCTTTTTTGTCCGTAGGGCCGCCCAAAATCCTGATGCGGAGCTTCCTCTGCTTCCACAAGGCACCGATATGTCGCTGGCTGACGAATTTTTGCTGAAGCTAGGCTTCACCCGTAACAGACGCAAACTCCTCCCCACGCAGGACGGCGGCAAAACCCCGTGGGCCGCTCCAGACCTTTGGTGGGGCATTGGCTTTGCGCTTGGATCCTTCTTCCGCCGGAACATCCAGCTGAGCAACCCCGCGGTCATCCATTCCGCGCTTCCGCCATTCTGGACACTCTTCAATTCCCTGCCCGCACCCACGCTGGAGCGCACCGTTCAGCAGGAAACGGATGAACCTGCCCGCCCCGCGCGGCGACGTGTTCTTTCTTCCAGATTTCTTTCTGCGGACGAGCTTCCCCCCGTCATTGATACTGAAGAAAAATAAACCGTAGATTTCACGCTGCGCCATTCATGCATAAAGGACTTCATCATGACAAAGCACCCTTGTATTCTGACCATCGCCGGATCTGACTCCGGCGGAGGCGCCGGCGTCCAAGCCGACCTCAAAACCATAACCGCTCTCGGCGGCTTTGGTATGAGCGCCATTACCGCTTTAACGGCGCAAAACGGGCTGGGCGTCACCGGCATTCATGCGCCTGATCCGGATTTCGTTGCCCTGCAGATCAAAACTGTACTGGAAGGATTCCCCGTGGCGGCCGCCAAAACCGGCATGCTTTTCTCCGCCTCCATCATTGAAGCGGTTTACGAAAGCCTGAAGGACCGCCGCTTTCCTCTGGTGGTTGATCCTGTATGCGTCAGCCAGACAGGGCACAAGCTTTTACGCGACGACGCTGTGGATACTCTGCGCAGGCTGATGATCCCCGGTACGGACCTCCTGACCCCCAATAAGCCTGAGGCCGAACTTCTCTCTGGCATAGCTATCCACTCCTTGGCAGATCTAAAAAATGCCGCAGCCGCCCTTCTTTCGCTCGGAGCCAAAGCCGTGCTGATCAAGGGCGGACACTTCAACGGCGAAGCCGCGCCGGACACGACCGCACTTACTGACTGGCTGGCTATAAAAGACGAACCCGTACGCCCTCTACAGCACCCGCGCGTTGACACCGTCAACAACCACGGGACAGGATGCACGCTTTCCGCCGCTATTGCCTCTTACCTTGGATTTGGGGATTCCATACTTGACGCCGTACTCCACGCCCAAGCCTACCTCGATGTCTGCCTGCGGGAATCCTACACCCCAGGCAAGGGCGTTGGACCTGTCAACCACGCCGCCTTCTGGCAACAGAACTAGCATGGCCTGCGCCTTTACCGTTACCTCCGCCGAGGCGGGACAGAAGCTGCTCCAATGCCTGTCCCGCCGCCTGTATGCTCCGGAAAACACCCTCCACCGATGGATCCGCACAGGTCAAGTGCGCGTAAATGGAGGTCGGCGTAAGCCTTTTGACCGCCTAGAAGAAGGAGACGAAATCCGTATCCCTCCTTTTGCGGCCGCCTCCTTTCCTATCCCAGCGGCAACTGTCCCAATGCCTGACAGTACGCCCGAAAAGCTACCCATCATTTTTTCTTCAGCCGAACTGCTTGTGATCAACAAGCCCTCCGGGCTGCCTGTCCACCCTGGAACAGGCCATGCGGACTGCCTAACAGCCCGTCTCGCCGCAATGTTTCCCAAAAGCGACTGTCCGTTTACCCCTACCCCCATACACAGGCTGGATCGCGATACTTCTGGCGTTCTCCTTGTAGCCCGCAGCTATGCATGCCTGCAGCGGCTTTCAGCCGCTTTTGCCAAACGCGGAGGATTGCGCAAGGAATACCTTGCCTGGTGCGCCGGAATATGGCCCCAGTCCGAAACGCTACGCCTCGAAGATCACCTACAGAAAGCCGGCGCGTTTCATAGAGAACGCATGAGCTGCGGAAAGGAAGGTAGGCACGCAGACCTTGAGGCTACGCTTGTTCTCTGCGAAAAGAACGCTTCCTTGATGCGCCTTGTCCCGCATACAGGCCGCACCCATCAGATCCGCGTTCAGCTCGCTTCCAGGGGTTTTCCGATTATCGGCGATGCAAAATACGGAGGGAAAGCGGCCTTTCCAGCTGGCGCGCCACAAAGCGGGCTGCTCCTCCACTCATGGAGGATCACCATAGAGGGGCAAACGTTCTCCACGCCTCCGCCATGGAAAGGCCGCTGGAATGTGGCAGCCTCCTTAGACTGAACACCTGGCCACATGCCTCCAGAAAAAGGCTTGCCTCAGATTACTCTCCGTGTTATAATCCTACCAATTTACTAGGCAGCGTGTGAGAACCTAAAAAATCTGCGGGGGAAAAAACATTCCACCCCCCTTTTCTTCCCGAAATTTATTCTTATTTAAAGTAAGCGGGGCACTCCGTCCCAGCGGACCTGTCCCCATATAGACCTGATCATCGTAAGGAGTTTGCATCATGTGGGAATATACGGATACTGTCCGCGAACTTTTTGAGCACCCGCGCAACGCCGGCGCGCTAAAAGACGCCAACGCCATTGGAGAAGTAGGCAGCATTGCCTGCGGCGACGCTCTCAAGCTCTACCTGAAAATAAATGACCAAGGCGTTATTGAAGACGCCTCGTTCCAGACCTTTGGCTGCGCCAGCGCCATTGCCTCCAGCTCAGCGCTTACGGAAATGCTCAAGGGTAAAACCGTTGAAGAAGCGCAGAAAATCACAAATAAAGATATCGTTGCCTATCTTGGCGGACTGCCTCAGGCCAAAATGCACTGCTCCGTCATGGGCGAAGAAGCGCTTGACGCAGCCCTGCGCAACTGGCGCGGCGAACCGGCCGTTCCCCATACGCACGAGGGGACCATCGTCTGTAAATGCTTTGCCGTTACGGATACGCAGATCCGCACAGCCATCCGCGAAAACGGCCTGAAAACCATTGAGGACATCACTAACTTTACCAAAGCCGGCGGCGGCTGTACCGAATGCCATAAAACCATTCAGGCAATCTTGGACGATGAGCTGGGCCAAAAGCCAGCGCCCAAGCCGGCGCCCCGCCCGCTGCTTACCAACGTCCAACGGATACAGAAGATCACATACATCCTCGACGCGCAGATCCGCCCCCTGCTCCAGGCCGACGGCGGCGACATTGAACTTGTCGATGTCGAAGGCCACAAGGTTACTGTAGCCATGAAGGGTCGCTGCGCCGGATGCAGTTCTTGCCAAACAATCAGCCTAGAGATGATTGAACGCATCCTCTGCCAGAACGTAGAAAAAGGCATCAAGGTTGTGGAGGCTCAGGCATGAAGCCCATTTATTTAGACAACAACGCAACGGCCATGGTGGCTCCAGAAATTGTGGAAGCCATGCTACCCATGTTTACTGAGTATTACGGCAACGCGTCCAGCATGTACCAGTTCGGCGGCCGCGTAGGCAAAAAGATAACCGAAGCCCGTGAACAGGTTGCCGAACTTCTTGGCGCGGACACAGATGAAATCGTTTTCACCTCCTGCGGTACCGAATCCGATGCCACTGCGTTCTGCGCCGCCACGGAAAGCCAGCCGGAAAAACGCCACGTGATCACCACAAAGGTTGAACATCCTGCCGTCCTTGCCCTTGGCCACCAGCTGGAAAACAAGGGCTACGACGTAACGTGGCTTAGCGTAGACAACAAAGGCCGCCTCGACCTCGACGAGCTGGCTGCCGCCATGCGCGATGATACGGCGCTAGTTTCCATCATGTTTGCCAACAACGAAACCGGCACCATCTTTCCTATCCCGAAGATCGCCGAAATGGTTAAGGAACGCGGCATCCTGTTCCACGTGGACGCCGTGCAGGCCACAGGCAAAATTCCCTTTGATCTGCGCAAGCTCCCCATTGACTATCTTGCTGTTTCCGGCCACAAGCTGCACGCCCCCAAAGGCATCGGCGCGCTGTTTGTCCGCCGCGGCGCGAAATTCCGTCCCTTCCTGCGCGGAGGCCACCAGGAAAGTGGCCGCCGTGCCGGCACAGAAAACTCGCCGTACATCGTTGGTCTAGGCAAGGCCTGCGAACTGGCCCGCCTCCATCAACAAGACGAGCAAACCCGCGTGCCCGCTCTGCGCGACCGCCTGCAGGCAGGACTCCTCGCAGCTATTCCCGACTGCATTATCAACGGAGATGTCGAACACCGCCTGCCCAATACGCTTAATATCTCCTTCAAAAATGTAGAAGGCGAAGCCATTCTGCTGACGATGGATCAGTATGGCATCTGCGCAAGCTCTGGTTCAGCCTGTACCTCCGGAAGTCTAGAATCCTCCCATGTGCTGCGCGCTATGGACGTTCCTTTTACCTACGCCCACGGATCCATCCGCTTCTCGCTCTCCCGCTACACCACGCCGGAAGAAATCGATTTCGTCATCGAAAAGATGCCCAGCATCATTGCCCGCCTGCGCGACCTCTCCCCCTTCAAGGACTAGATCGCGAGCAAAAATCCCACGCGAATCGCACCAAGGAGGGACTTGGAAAAATCTGCGGCATCCCCGAACGGCGGATGAAAAAGCCCGCATCGTGGAAAGAGTTCCATGACGCGGGCTTTGCTTTTCGCTACCGCAGGCGGAATATATGAAAAAGACTATGCTGCCGCACGCGAATGAATCAAAAGATCTGTGTCCTGCGGCTTACAGTAACGACATCTGTTTTTTTATAGAAGCCCTCCGTACAAGCCTGACCTGCGTAAAGAACGAAGGCAGATCGCGCAGAAAACGCGACGGAGGAAGAGCAAGCTCTTTTCCATAGAGCCGTCTTTTTGCCGCATGGCTCGCGTAAACCGCCTCGGAAGCCCTAGTCAACCCCACATATAAAAGCCGCCTCTCCTCTCCTTCCGTATTCTCAGATAGTTGGGCGGAAGATCCGGTAAAAAGCCCCGGTCCCGCATAGGGCAGCAGGCCATCCTCTAAGGCAGGCAGAAAGACCGCGCGGAATTCCAGCCCTTTGGCCGCGTGGATGGTCATAATCCGCACAAATTCACCGGATTCCCGCGCCAAATCCAAATCGCGGCGTAGGCAAACCCAGTCCAGCAGCCTCTCCCATGAACGGTACTCCGCGAAACTTTTGCGCAATTGCTGAAACGCAGCGGAATCCCACGCCAGCTGATCAACAACCCCCTGTTGGGCAAGCGCCTTAAACAGGGTTTCCGGACCTCCAGTCCATGCCGCATCCGGCAAGGCCGAAGTACCGTCCGGCAGGTCAGCAGGCCTTCCAAAACGTCTAGCTGCAAGGGAAAGCATGAACGAAACCCTGTCTTCTTTCCAAAAAGGTTCAGCCTCAGGCACGGAAACCGGAATACCCCTGGCAAAAAGAGCGTTTTTAAGCGGTGGCATTAGCGCGCGGATGCGCACAAGTATCGTAATTTCCCCAGGACTAAATGTGCCGGCAAGAGGATCATCCCCCCTCGCGGCATCCACGAGGGTATGCGAAGTCGATCCAAGAAGACGCCCAATTTCCGCGGTTATCCATTCCGCCTCGCGATGGGCGTCAGGAGCGGAAAAAAGCTTCAAAGAGACAGGCATGGACTTTACCGCCCGCAGGCGGCCACAATGCGCGCCATCTCCCAACAGCGCGTCTGCGGCCGAAAGGATTTCCTGCCCTGAACGGTAATTCTCGGCAAGCGTGATCACCGCTAAATCCGGCCAAAGCGCTTCCAGAGCGCCCTGAACATCGGGATGCGCGCCGCGGAAACCGTAAATGGCCTGGTCTGGATCCCCAATGCCGAAAAACCCATTACCGGAAGCTGGCAGCAAGCAGCGCACTAGCTCCAGCTGCAGAGGCGAAAGGTCCTGCACCTCGTCTACCAGCACATGATCCCACGGACGGACTAGGCCATTTTTCAGGCAGGCAAGCCAGTTTTCTAATAAATCCGTGTAATCCGCCATGTTCCGTTCCCGCTTCCAAGCAGCATAACGCCCCATCAGGGCGCATACGGCAGGCGAAGGGGCAATAAGTTTTTCACGGCAAAGAGCGAGTTCGTCAAACGCCCGGCGCAGGGACATATTGCCCATCCCGCTCGCTACGTTTGCATGGGCAAAGGCGTTTCTTGCGCCCTCCTCATCGAGCACAAGCGGAATTCCGCCCGGCCAAAACGGAAGAGCAAAGGCATGAAGCGTATCTGCCTGTAGCAAAACATCGCCTGGAAACGCCGCGCTAAGGCGCTCGCGAAGTTCGCCAGCAGCGCGGCGCGTAAAGGTTACCGCCGCGATACGAGAAGGTTCCACACCTTTATGAAGCAGCCTAGCTGCCCGGCCAACAAGCGTGCGCGTTTTGCCAGCTCCAGGACCGGCAAGCACCAAAACGGGGCCAGGGCCGGCCTGCATGGCTTGCTCCTGCTTTCGACTCCAGCTAAACGCGTGAGAAACTGTATGGGCCTGATCAGCTCTTGGCTCTTCCTTGGTGGCCAAGGGAACGCTCACCCTACTCTTGAAGCTCGTTTTCCCCTGCATAAGCAGTCCTTGGCGGCCAAGCTCTCCAGGTTCAAACACCCGCACCACACCGTATTCGCCGTCATAGCCTCCCCTGCGAATAACCCGCCCTCTGCGCATTCTGGAAATCGCCTCGCCCAGCTCATCACTTTCACGCCGCAAATCCGCTTCCGGCACGTTTTTAAGCAGGTCAAGCTCCGGTCCGAAACGCTGAAGCAACGAAGATAAGCGCCTCTGGACCCTCGCGCTTTTTGAGCCAACTCCTAAGAGCTCGCCCAAAAGACCCGCTAGGGGAATCAAAGAAGAAAAGCCTGTTCCCGCCGGGGGGACCGGCTCGCTTCTGTCCGCCAATTCCGTAACGCGACTGAGCACCCCCACCGTAAGCTCCCGTCCGCAGACGGGGCAGCGCCCATTCAGGCGCCGCGTTTCTTCAGGCGTAAGCACCACATGGCAATTACGGTGACCATCCAAATGATATTTGCCTCCTTCAGGGAAAAACTCCACCGTGCCCTCATATGCGCAGCCACCTTCTGCAGGCGCCTTTTGCGCGGCCCGTTGAAGCGCGCCAAAAATTCCGTCATAGGAAGGAGAACCGGAAAAAGCCGTGGCCTCGCGCCCTAAATTCTCGCCGGAATGAGCGTCGGAGTTTGAAACCATCACATAACGGTCCAGTCCGCTCCACAGCCTGTTCATATCTGGATCGGAAGAAAGCCCTGTTTCCAGTGCAAAAATGTGCGGGCTCAAATCCTCAAAACAGGCCTCAAGCGAGTCAAAGCCCGACTTCGAGCCGAAAAGTGAAAACCACGGTGTCCAGATATGGGCAGGGATCACGACGCCCCGATCATCTGTTTCCAGTACCATTTCGAGCAGACGCTTTGAATCTAGCCCAAGGATGGGGCGCCCATCAGAAGCCAAATTGCCGATCTGCTCAAGCTTGCGGCACAAGCACTCCATACTGTCAAAATCGGGCATGTAGACAAGGTTGTGGATTTTTCGCACGGCTCCATTTTTTTTATAAATGGAGCTGATTTCTGCTTCCAGCAGAAAAAGCGTCCCGGATGTATCGGCGCCGCAGGGAAGAGAAAAACCCGGTGCCTCTTGCTCAAGTTCCGGAGGATGGCGCAGTTTATAGAGTCCGGAGGCTTCATCGCGCACAAGGGCTTCTTTCAGCTCCCCGCGCCAGGCTGGATGGGTAAAATCGCCTGTGGCAGTTACAGAAATTCCCTTTAGGCAGCTCCAAGCCGCCAGATGCGGCACTGTAAGCCTGGAGCTGGTGGCGCGGGAAAAACGGGAATGGATATGAAGATCGGCAAGAAAAGTGTTCATACCTACAAGGATAGCCATTTCACGAAGCGTCGTCCACCAAAAAACAGAAGAACAGCGCCTCTAAAAGACCTCAACAACCTCTATGGCAAAGGTCAATTCCTGCCCTGCCAGCGGATGGTTGCCGTCCAAGATGACGCAGTCCTCCAGAATATCCCTCACCAGCATGTCTTGAATGCTCTGCTCGGTCTGGACGCGGAGTCTCTGTCCTGAAGACAGCTTCATGCCCGCAGGGAACTCGCTTAGAGGCACTTTAAAAACCTTAAGACTGTCGTACGGACCATAGGCCTGGTCAGCCGGGATGGTCACCGTACAGCTTTTGCCCTTTTCAAGATTGCGCACAGCATTTTCAAAACCGGGGATCAGGCTACCCGACCCCATGATAAATTCGAGGGGATCGCGCCCCCGGGAAGAATCAAACTGAGTTCCATCCGAAAGCGTGCCCTCATAATGCACCTTGACTGTTTGACCATCTTCTATCATGCTTTTGCCCTCTTTCCGCAGGGAGACCACGGAGGCTTGACACCGAATGCCTTCCTGTTGAATTATTTGCCAAAATTTACACATTTTACCATAGGGAGTAACCCCCAATGCCAGATGTCCGTTCCGCTATCACTGACGCCGTTCATTTTTACGGGACAAGCACGCCCGGTGAGCTTGTGCGTGAATACGGTTCCCCGCTATATGTTTATAATGAAAACATCCTGCGTACTCGCTGTCGGGATCTTTTGGGGCTTTCGTCCCACCCCGGCTTCCGCGTTAATTATTCCGCCAAAGCAAACACCAACCCTGCCCTCCTGCGCATTATCCGCGAGGAAGGATGCGTGGCCGACGCCATGTCACCAGGCGAATTGTACCTGAACCAGTCGGCTGGCTTTACCCCGGACGAGCTGCTCTATGTCTGCAATAACGTGTCCGGCGAAGAGCTGGCGGCCGCCGTGGACGCAGGGCTCATTGTCAGCGTGGACTCCCTGGCGCAGCTGGATTTGCTCGGCCGCACAAGGCCAGGCTGCCGCGCTATGATCCGCCTAAACCCCGGTATAGGCGCAGGACACCACCAGAAGGTTATCACAGCCGGCAAAAAAACAAAATTTGGCATTTCCCCCGCTTCTCTTCACGAAGTCTTTGATATTGTCAATGACCACAAGATGCGTCTAGCCGGGCTGAACCAGCACATCGGCTCCCTTTTCATGGAGTCGGAAGACTACCTGAACGCCATGGATGTATTGCTTGGCATCGCTTCCCAGCTGCGTTCTGAAGGACACCTGAACGACCTTGAAATTCTGGATTTCGGCGGCGGCTTCGGTATTCCCTACCACAAATACGAAAAACAGCCGCGCCTTGACCTCGCCGCCTTAGGCAGGGGCATCCACCGGCGCATTACCGAATGGAGCGCACAAAACAAGTACGAAGGCCGCTTTTATGTGGAGCCTGGCCGCTATATTTCTGCGGAATGCTGCGTGCTGCTGGGTACGGTAACCGCAACCAAGCGCAATGCCGAAACGACCTATGCGGGTTCGGACTTGGGCTTTAACGTCCTCATGCGCCCCGTTTTGTACGATGCCTTCCACGATATCGAAATCTACCGTGGCACCGCGCCGGAAAATAAAACCATCGCGCAGACCATTGTGGGCAATATTTGCGAAAGCGGCGATATCCTCGCGCACAATAGGGAACTGCCACCCCTGAAGGAAAACGACATCCTAGGTGTCCTGGATGCCGGAGCCTACGGCTATGTGATGGCCTCAACCTATAACAGCCGTCCGCGTCCCGCGGAAGTGCTCATTACCAGCGGCGGAACGCCAAAACTCATTCGCAGGCGCGAAACCCTCCAAGACTTAGCGGCGCTCTTCGTCAGCTAAGGATGTTGCCTTTTGTTTCTTTCCTTCAGTGGTGAGGATTTACTCTTTTTGCCATATGAAACGGCGGAAACCGGATCATGCCCTCCGGTTTCCGCCGTTTTTGCGCTCATAGCTGAAAAAAAATGCTTCCGCGAAAGCCGAAAGACTGCTCATGAGAGAATAAAAGCAGCTAGACCGCCTGCGATGCTAGCAGCCTTCTGACATACTTTGCTTCGGACTGCCATTGTCTGCGTGCTTGTAGGCGAGACACGGACTCTGTGGACCTATTGGACTCCGTCTATGTGTTGATAAACACGATGCTTGCTTCGTTACAATCGCCCGCCGCGTTTTTCCGCGTAGTATCCGACAAACGGCTCACCAAAAAAATCCGTATTCAGCGCTGACAAGCCGCTTTGTATTATATCCAGCATAGCGCGGCTTAGTCAGAAAGGAATAAGGTCAGATTTGGGCGGCTTCTCCCGAATGCGGACACATAACGAACTCTGCGTCTCCAACAAACGTTTTTACAAGATGAAGCTCGCTAGACGGAACATCGCTCTGACCGGCTTTCCCGTGGCCGGACCCAGCGAACAAAACAAAAGGAGCCGCCGATATAATACCGAAGGCTCCTATTTCTCGCTTTCAACGCCGCGGCGGTTTTCGTTTTTCCGACGCCATTGGGAGAAAGAGCGCTAATCGCGGCGCGGGCGGCGTTCCCTGCGTTCACCGCCGCGGTACTCACGGTCGCCTCCGCGGTGCTCACGCGGACCGGCGGGACGGGCTGTCTGCTCAGGCGTCCATTCAATGCCCTGCTCTTCCAGGAGCACCGCCTTGCGGCTGGCACGGATACGGTCGCCATTAATTTCAATAATCTTGACTACGAAATCCTGCCCTACCTGCACGGCGTCGGACACACGTTCCACACGGCCGACATCCAGCTGGGAAACATGTACCAAAGCCTCGACATTGGGCATCACTTCCACAATAGCGCCGATTTCAAGGATTTTGCGGACCTTGGCCGTGTAGTTTTTGCCAAGCTCCGGGCGCTGGTCGTAGTACAGCACCATCTCGCGAGCTTTAGTCAAGGCATCCGCCGTTGGCGCAAAAATTGCTACGCGACCAAAATCGTCAATATCCACGGATGCCCCAGTGGCCGAGGTAATGGCCTTAAT
>CAYWQK010000006.1:30740-35857 GCA_964460575.1 uncultured Desulfovibrionaceae bacterium
ATGTTCTTGCCGCCGGGACCGATGATCATGCGAATGACATCCGGATTGACCATGATTTCATCATGCTGGGGCGCATACGGGGAGAGATGGTCGCGCGGAGCGGGCAAGGCCTCAGCCATCACGCCGAGGATATGCATGCGGGCATCGTGGGCTTGGCGCATGGCGCGGCGCATGACTTCCGTGGGAAGGCCCGTAATCTTGATATCCATCTGCACGGCGGTGACGCCTTCGGCTGTGCCGGCAATCTTAAAGTCCATGTCGCCAAGGGCGTCTTCATCGCCAAGGATATCCGTCAAAACCACGTAATTGTCGCCGTCCTTAATAAGCCCCATGGCTACGCCGGCCACGGGTGCCTTGATCGGGACGCCGGCGTCCATTAACGACAGGCAGCCGCCGCAGACCGCAGCCATGGAAGAAGAACCGTTAGATTCCAGCGTATCGGCCACCACACGCACGGTAAACGGAAAATCATCAACAGTGGGCAGGATGGGCCGCAAAGCCTTTTCCGCCAGAGCCCCATGACCGATTTCGCGACGGGATAGGCGAACAGGCTTGACCTCGCCCACAGTGAAAGGCGGAAAATTGTAGTGAAGCATAAAATATTTGGTTACATCGCCGGTGAGGCCGTCCATGCGCTGGTTGTCCGCCGAGCTGCCAAGGGTTGTAACGCAGAGTGACTGCGTTTCTCCGCGGGTAAAAAGCGCCGATCCATGAGCGCGGGGCACGAACCCGGGTTCAATGGCGATGGGACGGACTGTTTTTGTATCACGCCCATCGATGCGGATACCCTCCCCAAGGATGCGGCTACGAACAACCTTTTTCTCCACGGCTGTAATCATGTCGGCCACTGGAGCCAGACGCTCGGGTGTTTCTGTATACACAGGATCAGCTTTCAGCGCCTCGATCACCTTGTCTTTCACAACCTTGCGTGCTTCCTTGCGCTCTAGCTTGCCTGGAATACGCATGGCCTCGGCTACGCCTGCTTCTAGGACAAGCCGCTCTACCTTTCCCATAAGCTCCGTATCATCAGCCGGAGAAGTAAAGGACATCTTGGCTTTGCCGGCCAGTTCACGCAGCTTTTCTTGCGCTTCAATCAGGGGCTGCACTTCCCGGCGACCCCATTCCAAAGCATCAATAATCACATCCTCGGGCACAAATTCAGCCTCGCCTTCAACCATGGTCAAAGCATCGCGAGAAGCCGCGAAAACAATATTCAAATCGCTTTGCGCCATTTGGTCCATAGTTGGGTTGAGCACAAAAGCGCCGTCCACGCGGCCGATGCGTCCGCCGGCAACCGGCCCTTCAAAAGGTAGCGGAGAAAGCATGATGGCCGCCGAAGCACCCGTGATAGAAAGGGTATCCGGCTCGTTCTGCTGGTCGGAAGAGATAACCGTAGCCAGCACTTGAACATCTTCTAGAAGCCCCTTGGGGAAAAGCGGACGGATGGGACGGTCGATCAGACGGGAAACAAGCGTTTCCCGTTCGGAAGGGCGCCCGATTTCGCGACGGAAAAAACTGCCAGGGATGCGACCCGCGGCGTACATGCGCTCGGAATACTCCACAGTCAGCGGGAAAAAGCCTCTATCGGCCTCAAGAGGCTGAGAGCAGACCGTAACAAGAACAACCGTATCGCCGCAGCGCACCGTTACAGAACCATGCGCCTGCGTGGCGATATGGCCCGTTTCTATGGTGACATCTTTGCCGTTTACAGAAACTGTAACGTTCGACGAATCTTTTCTGAAACTCATTTACCAATCCTTCTCAATCAGTAGTATTCCGCCCATGAGGGGGCAGAACACGAGCGGCGTAAGCCCGCCCCAAGAATAAGGAGGCAGGACAGCGCCTCCAAGACATCGCATGTCACCACGCTTTTCAAATCTCCTGAAGGAGACTCCACGCGAAAAACCGGTCTAGTCATTTCCGGCGCTCCGCATGGACCCCCCTTCCAAAGGAAGGGCGCTGCCAGTCCTCTTCACAAAACAGGGGAACCTTCTTCAGGCCGAACGGCCCGAAGAAGGCGCCTTAAGAAAAGCCGAGGGATAATTCCCCCAGCAAAAAGGAAACCAATCCTGCGGCTTACTTGCGCAGGCCAAGCTTTTCAATCAACGCGCGATAGCACTGGATGTCACGGCTTTTCAAGTAATTGAGCAGCTTACGGCGCTGACCAACGAGCTTGAGCAATCCCTGACGGGAGTGGAAGTCCTTCTTATGGACTTTGAAATGCTCCGTCAGTCCTTCAATGCGTGCCGTAAGCAGTGCTACCTGCACTTCAGGGGAACCGGTGTCGCCCTCATGCTTAGCGTGAGCTTCAATAATTGCCTTTTTCTGTTCAGGATCCATTACCACAGCGAACTCCTTTTAAGTGGGTTCAAAGTTACGCCCAAAGCCCTCTGAGAACAGTCCAGACGCGGGTGTTTCCATTGCGCGCAGCTTCTGCAAGCGCCAGAGGAGCGCCGTTTGCAGCAAGCAGGATGGCCTTCCCGCCGGGAGTCCAAATATCTTCCTGTCCGCCAAGGCGTTCAGCCGCAAGGGGCGTTCCGTTTTTTACTGTGCGCTCGTCGCCTGCTGAAACGAGCAGGCTAGGCCACTCTGGAAGGGCCGCCGTCAATGGAATCAACTTTTCATAAAGCGATTCCGGATCGGCAAGCAGATCATCCAGAGCCGTCGCGCTGTCCAGTCCGAAGGGATGGCTATACTCCCGGATCAGTTCCGTGAGCACGGCTCCGCACGATAACCGCGTCCCCAAGCTGTGGGCTAGGGATCGGATGTACGTGCCGGAACTGCACACTACCCGGAAGGCTGCACGCGGAAGATCCACCCAAAGGACCTCCGCATGCGAAATCCGCACCGTCTTGAATTTTTCCGGTGTCTCTTGTCCTGCACGAGCAAGGCTGTAAAGAGCCCTGCCTTCGTGCTTGGCAGCGGAATACGGGGGAACGGCCTGCTTGCTCTCGCCAATCCAGGCGGCAACGCCAGCGCGAAGGGCTGCTTCAAACCCAATGTTTTCCAGCACTAAGCGGCGCATCTCCTCCTCAGAAAGAGAAGAGAACACAGAACCCTCATCATCCCAAGTATCCGTGGAGCGGCCAAACTCCACAACAGCTTTGTACGTCTTCATGCCACCGGATATCAAATAGCCGGAAAGCTTCGTCGCCTGCCCAAGCAGAACCAGCAAAACGCCCCGCGCCATGGGATCCAACGTCCCAGCATGGCCTATTTTCCTCTGCCCCAAGCGCTTCAGGCGGTTAGTGCATTGTGCTGAGGAGAGTCCGCGGGGCTTATTGACAACAAGAAGACCATTCAACTGTTCCATAAGGAAATGAGCTTATCCTCTTCAAGGCAATACGTCCAGAGAAAAAAGCTCTGCCGCCATTCTTCCCATGGCAGTTGCGCTTTCTTCCCGTCTCGGCTACTCTACGGGTAAAAGAAACGGGGCTGGGCCTACATGGTTTTGTTTCGTTCGCCTGTCCGGGTCCTTGTCCGCGGTGGTCAAGACCATTTCCCACGGATAGGCGTTTTTTCATACTGGTATCAGGGTTGCGCATGGACAAATTTCAAAAAGAAGCGCTGCAGGTCAGCAAGGAAATCGTAGTCAAATTCATTGAAATCCAGCGGGTTTCGCCCAGCAATTTCGCCACCGTTTTTCCTGCCGTCTACAATGTCGTTCTGGGCGTGCTGCAAAACAGCTCCCCATTAGAAAAGGAGGATGCCTAATGCCCGTCGGAACACAGAGGACGGAACAGAAACAGCCCCAGCCAGGCGAGACCGCCGTTGCCACCATGTTTGGAAGGATCGTACGCTGGTACGATCCGCTCAACCGGCTGCTGAGCCTTGGACTAGACCAGGGATGGCGCGCCACGCTTGCTCAAACGGCCCTGGCTGGCTTTGAAAGCACTCCTGATCTCCAGGCGCTGGACCTTGCCGCCGGTACGCTTGATGTTTCCCTTGCCCTGCACGCAAGGCGCCGCGATGCGCACATTACCGCCATGGATTTCTGCCAGCCCATGCTTGAACGCGGACGTACTAAGTTAAGAACGCCGACTCTCAAGGCCGCCATATCTACTGTAACGGCTGACGCAAGGATCCTGCCCCTGCCCGATGCCTCCTTTCACACCGCAACCATGGCCTTTGGTATCCGCAACATCGCCCCCCGTGTTAAGGCCATGCGGGAGATGTACCGCGTGCTCAAGCCCGGCGGGCGTGCCTGCATTCTTGAATTTGGCTCTGGACGCCAACGCATTTGGAAGGGTATTTACAATTTTTACCTAAATTCCATTTTGCCACTCATGGGCAAGATCTTCTCCGGAGACAATGCCTACGCGTACCTTGCCCGAACCATTCGGGACTTTCCCACGGCGGACGCGCTGGCTGACGAGCTGTTGGAAGCCGGTTTTGACTCCGTATACCACATTCCGCTGACATCGGGCATCGTTCGCCTGCATGTGGCGGAGAAAAAAGTGGGGATTAAGATTCCAAAGCCATGAGTACTCCCCAGCTTCCCCTCCTTTCCCCTGAACGGGCTTCGCAGACTACCGATCTGGAAATCGGCTCCCTCTTGGAAGGTCCGACGCCAGTTCTGATCTGCGGCAGCGTAACCTCAGCTCTAGACATCGCGGCCGGGTACGATCCTCTCCCCGTATGGGGAAGCGTCCTTGCATTAAGCCAAACGCAAGGACGCGGACAACTTGGCCGATCCTGGTACTCCCCTCCAGGCAACCTCTACGCGGCCTTACGCCTACCGCAGGAACCACCCATGAACAGCGACGCAGCGGCTCCGGCTCTTGGCGGAATGCTGGCCATGATCCTCAGTGAATTCGGGATTTCCATCCACGTAAAATGGCCAAACGATCTCGTCCTGACGCTTCCTAGGCAAAACACCTTCTGCAAAAAGGTTGGGGGAATCCTCCTTGAGAGAAAAAGCGGCCGCCTGCTCATGGGCCTGGGATTAAACATCGCTTCTGCTCCGAACAACTCCCTCCTTCGGGAAAAAACGGCGATAGCAGCAGGATGCATCCCCGCCTCCGTACTGCAAAACATGCAAATCACCTGCCTGACTGACCTCTGGCTGCATATAGTCGGCGCACTCCGCCAGCTCATGAAAGACGGCATCGCAAGAA
>CAYWQK010000006.1:35903-43193 GCA_964460575.1 uncultured Desulfovibrionaceae bacterium
TACCGAGCGGAAGCCCGTCTGCTGGCCAGAGGAGAACCCGTGGATATTTGCGACGGACCGGAAGAAACCCCCGTCCTGCACGGGCGCATCCTTGGGCTGGATGACAACGGAGGCCTCCGGATCAATACCGGCCTTGGCGTGCACACCTGTACCTCCGGCTCCCTTCTCCTGCAAAAGCGTGAGGAAGAACTCTAACCGCGAAAGGCTTCTCACTCCGGCAACGCCAGCTATCACGGAGGAATACTTACGCTCTACCGCTCTCCATAGACAAACGCGCCGCCCTGGTGATCCCAGTACGGCGCGTTGTCTGCAATGCAAAGCAGTAAAGAGCTAGCGGCCAAGCTCAAACACATCATGCAGCGTGCTGACTGCAAGCTCCGTATATTTCTCCTCAATGAGACAGGAAAGCTTGATTTCTGAGGTGCTGATCATCAAGATATTGATGTGTTCGCGACTCAGGGCAGAGAATGCCTTGGAAGCCACGCCGGTATGGTTGCGCATGCCGACGCCGATAATAGAAACCTTGGAAACCTTGTCTGAGGTTTCGATACCCTGGTTGGCGATAACAAGATGCAGCTCTTCCATGAGCTTCACCGCACGCGCAAGGCTCTTGCGGGGCACAGTAAAGGAGATGTCGGCATGGCCATTGCGGCTGGCCGTCTGGATGATCATGTCAACAACAATGCCTTCCCTAGCAAGCGGCTCAAAAAGCGTGGCGGACATGCCGGGCTGATCCGGAACACCGGTAAGAGAAATGAGTGCTTGGTCTTTATCGTAGGCGATCCCGGAAACGAGCACAGCTTCCATTGTAGAATCCTCCTGAACCACCATGGTTCCCGGATTGTTGTTGAACGTAGAACGAACGTGCACGGGCACATTGTATTTCTTGGCGAACTCCACAGAGCGGATCTGAAGGACTTTAGCGCCCATGGACGCCATTTCCAGCATTTCATCGTACGAGATGCGGTCAAGCTTGCGGGCGGTCGAGCACATGTTGGGGTCTGTAGTGTAAACACCGTCCACATCAGTGTAAATTTCGCATTCGCAGGAGCCAAGCGCAGCGGCAAGGGCTACTGCGGACGTATCGGAGCCTCCGCGCCCCAGCGTAGTGATGCGGCCATCGTTTGTAATGCCCTGGAAACCGGCGACGGCAAGAACATCGTAATTTTCCAGCATGCGGCGGAGATGATCGCCGTCAATGGAATGAATGCGGGCAGAGCCAAAAGCGTCATCGGTAATGATCGGAATCTGCCAGCCAAGAACAGAGCGGGTCTTGATGCCGCTGCCATTCAGCAGCATACTGAATAGATTGACGGAAGCCTGCTCGCCTGTGGAGAGCAGCGCATCCACTTCAGCCAAATCCGGCTCTTCAGCCCAGCGGGCGGACTGGGCCAGCAGCTTATTGGTTTTCCCCGCCTTGGCGGAAAGCACCACAACTACTTTGTAGCCCCTGTCCAGGGCTGACTTAACCTTTTCTCGCACCATTTTCATTCGGTCCATATCCGCTACGGATGTCCCGCCGAACTTTTGAACAAGTATCTGCATGCGTTTTCCCTTCTGCTGCGGCCGCCTTCTCAGCGGACCAGTTCCTGAAGCACCCAAAGCGCGGCAACGCCATGCGGCGTAAGCAGTGCCAGCCGGCTTTCATTACATGATTTAAATCTGATGTCCAGCCGTTCAGCCGGGATATCCTCAGAGCGCAGCCGTTCAGCCCACTCAACAAGCAGGCACGGGCCCACGCGTGCCTCATCCTCAAGCGCGTCCTCCGCTTCTTCAGGGAGTCCCCCGCTAGACTGCGTACGATACAGATCGCAGTGCACAATGGGCGGGCGGGTGGGGTAAGCATTACATACAGTAAAACTAGGGCTTGCAACCTCGGCCTTCTCCCCGCCGGGCAACGCCTCTACCAGTCCGCGGGCTAGCGTGGTCTTACCAGAACCCAAGTCCCCGTATAGCAAAATGGCGCGCATAGGGGAACGGTGCTCCCATTGACGGAGCAATGCCGCACCCAGCGCACGGCCAAGGGCCATCGTGGCTTCCTCCGATGAGAGCGCGATCTCCACGCCCTCGTCAGTCAGCGTACATGTGTAGTTGTTCATTTGTTTAGCATACCCGCACAGATGAAAAAAGAAAAGAGCATGCAACGCCTTGTAGCGTGGCCACAAAGCTCCCTCCCGCGTATAAGTGCCGTTGCAAGGGAGGAGGTCTTTGTGTAAGTTGTAGGCGTTTAAGCCTCATCCCCAATGCAGGTCAACTTAAACTCCGGAGCCCAAATGTACGACAACGCCGTTTTCAGCGTACGGGAACTTACAGATCGCATCAAGAACATGCTGGAAGGCTCATTCTCTTTTGTCTGGGTCCGCGGGGAAGTGACCAATCTATCCCGCCCAGCTTCCGGACATGTGTATTTTTCTCTACGCGACGGCGACGTGATACTGAACTGCGTGTGGTACCGCGGACGCCAAAAGAAACAGGAAATCTTTGACCCACTTACAGGGGAAATTTTTGACGATGGTCCGCGCCCCTGCCTCGCCCAAACCATGCGGGAAGGCGACACCATTGTCTGCGCCGGCAATATCAGCATTTATGATCTTAAAGGCCAGTACCAGCTGTGCGTTACGCTCGCGCAGGAAGCCGATCAAAAGGGAGAGCTACTGCGGCGCCTAGAAATCCTGCGCAGAAGGCTTGCCGAAGAAGGCCTCTTTTCTCAAGAGCGGAAACGCTCCCTGCCAAAGGAGCCAGAACGGGTGGCCTTGCTGACAGCGCCCACCGGCGCGGCCATACAGGATTTCTTGCGTATCGCAAAAAGCCGAGGGACAGGAACTTCCATCCACGTTTTACCCGTGCCCGTACAGGGCGCTGAAGCGCCTCAGCGCATCATTCATGCACTTGAAGAAGCCAATGCCGATGGTTGGGCCCAGGTCGCCGTTATCATCCGCGGCGGGGGATCGCTTGAAGATCTCTGGGCCTTCAATGACGAAGCTCTCACAAGGGCTGTTGCCGGATCCCGCCTGCCTGTGCTGACAGGCATCGGCCATGAAATCGACACATCGCTCTGTGACCTCGCGGCCGACTGCCGCGCGGCAACCCCCAGCCATGCAGCTCAATTGCTCTGGCATGAGCGCAGCTGGCATGAACAGCGTCTCGACGAATGCGCCAGCGACCTAGAAAGAAATGCCCAGAGACAGAGGGAACAGGCCGCAGCCCGCCTCGATGAGATGATCAAAGCCCTCCACTGGCTTTCCCCGAAACAGCGGCTCGCGCGCGACCTTGAAAGAATAACAGACCTGCGCCGACGCCTCGTCGGGCAGCTAAAATACAACTTGCGGCAGAAACGCCACCTCCTGTCCGACATCACTGAACATTTCCTGCGGATCGTCCGCAGCGGCGGCACGCTTTCACAACACCAGCAGGCGGAAGAAAACCTAGAACGCAGGCTTTCTGCGGCCATGCATTACCTACTGCTGGATAGGCCGCGCAGACTTGCCGTTCTAGCCGCCAAGCTTGAAGCCCTAAACCCTTACGAACCTCTTGCCAGGGGCTACGCGATGGTTTCCAACGAAAAAGGCGGACTTGTGTGCAGCGCGAAAGCGCTCTCCACTGGCGATTCTGTCCGCATGACATTCCAAGACGGCAGGGCTTTCGCCAGAGTGGAAAAAGTCCTATCTGAAAACGACTGAATAACAGCGCTCGGCACACCCGAGACTGCCATGTGCCGAGTGCATTCCACCAGCAAAGGACTTACGCTGTGCATGCCTCATGGTTTTTCGACAAGGCCGACCTAGATCTCCTGCGCATGGTCAACAATGCCATGGACCGCATGGATGCCGACGACAAGCCAACCGGCCTGAACCTGCACCCGCACGGCATTCTTGAACTGGCAACCACTCATGAATTCCGCGTTGCGCGGGCAGTGGCCAATTTGTTAGGAAGCCTCTCCGCCGGACAGATGGAGGACCGCCTCACCGCCCTTCAGACGCTGCGTGATGAAGTCTTGCATAGCGCCCGCACTCCCTTCCGCTACAACACAGGGCGGGTCCTCGTGCAGATTATGAAGGAAATTGTGCGATCCCGCAGCGACAAAACACGGCAACTCATGCTCATGCACGATTTCCGCAAAGTTGCTTCAGGCAACCCGCGTATCGTGCGCCATTTCCTCACACGGCACCACCTCCTAGAAATGCCGGAGGAATGGAACCAGCTGACCATGGACCACCATGTCCATGACGCCAATACCAAGGGACGCAAAAATCCAACGCACCTAATTATGGACGCCTGGATCAAGGGCATCCGCTTTCTTAGCGTAATCTATTACAATTTCGTGGAACCTTCCGCCGCACGTGAACTTTTGCGTGCAGCCGAAATCATGGGCATCTCCGTGCGGATAGGCATCGAGTTTCAAGTCGTTTTCCGCAGGCGCTTCGTAAGCTTCGTCTGGACACCCTGGGGCTTCACGGACACCAACGCCTTCTTGGCATTCCTAGATGCAAAAAATACCAGACAGCTCATGGATGAAGGACGCAAGGCCACAAAATGGGTGAAACGCCATGTGCTGATGGCGCTGGCGCGCTGGAATGCGGAGCACCGTCTCGCCCTGATGGCTGAAATCGGCATGGACCTGCCGCCACTTAAGCAGGAAACGTTCCTGGCGTACGTCCATACGGGCCAGGCTTCCGTTCTGCATCTTGCCGAATACATCCACCGCTCCTACCTTCCGCTGTTTAAAAAGCAGGCCCTTGCCCTCCAGCAGGAACGGGGCCACGCCGATCCTAAACGGCAAAGCGTCATCGACGCAGCGATACGCCGCATGGACTCCATCCTGCCTGAAACCATTCTTTCCGACTGGTTGAACCCAAAAGGCACTCCGGAACTGGCCTGTCTGACCGTGCCGGACAAAAATTCTGACATGCCGGAAATCATGCGACTGCCGCCGCCGATCCTTATGGACTGGGCAGCCTCCCTGCGCAGCGGGTGCCACATTACGCTTCAGCTAGCATCCCTTGCGCCGGAAGACGTGCTTGAACTTTTGTGGGACGCGCATGGTCTTATCACGCACTTGGAGCTTTTCAACCTCAAGGAGTGGCAGGCCGGCGCTCTTACCCACCTAGAAGAAATCAGCAAGCTCCAACAGTCTATCAATGACAGCAGCGTCCTCCATGTAAAGCGCATCATCCTGGACATGACGCAAAGACTCGAGAAATCCAACAGCGAGGAAGACAAAGAACAGCTGGAAAAATTCAAAACAATCATGCGCGGCATTTCAGCCCTCCAGGAACCCTACCGTATTTCTCCCCTTGGCTCGCAGATCGGCACGGATTCCACCAGCAACTCCAATATCCGCCACGGTATGGGGCTGGCTGTGCTGGAAACGCTCCCCAAACGCACTGTGCGGGCGCTTTCTTCAGAAAAAAACGGCTACTGCCCCATCTATCTGCCGGTGCACGCGGAGCTCACCCGTCAAAAAAGCTGGTCGGAACCTGAACGTATTTCTCCTTTGACACGGATGTTCTGCAAGCTTATCCGACGTCTACCGTATCTAGATACTTTCGGGATGAATACGAGTCAAACGTGGAGTTTCAGACTCACCGCCAAAAAAGGAAACACTCCCAATATCCTAACCATGGGCGGACTTGGCACATCCTCGGGCAACGGTCTGACCGACTCCCTACCCCATGAAAGGAAAGCTTCACGGCAAGTCCTGGGCATGAGCTACCTGAACACCCGCGTGTCTGACTGGCTAAAGGTCATCGCGGGTTTCCTTCCGGCCCAGCTGGCTTTTTACCTGACGCAGAGCAACAACCTTATGATTTGGGGCGGAGCGACGATATGGTTTGCCATTACTGGACTCCGCAACATCCCTCAGGCTGTGTACGGCGGCGGCGGACACTTTTGGACAACGTCCATGCTGCGCTGGAACAACTATGTCAGTTGGTCGCGTATTTGCGATTCCCTGCTCTACACGGGCATTTCTGTCCTGCTACTGGAATGGGGAATCAGGGTGCTTCTACTGGAGGACCTTTTCTCCTGCCACGTAGTAAACCACCCCGTTTTGGTGTTCTCCATTATCGCGGCGGCTAACAGTGTCTACATCGCTTGGCACAATATCTACCGAGGGTTCCCCCGCTCCGCCGTAATTGGAAACCTTCTTAGGAGCGTCCTAGCCATTCCCCTTTCCATCGCTTACTTTGACGGGCTCTACGCCCTCGCCGCTTTCTGGGGCTCCCCGGATCCAGCCACGCTACTGCAGCCAGCCGCTGCCATCATCTCCAAAGCCGCATCAGATACAGTAGCATGCATCATAGAAGCTATTGCCGACCGCAACAACAACCGCCGCCTGCGTCTTTGGGACTACACCACAAAAATTAAAAGCCTTTTTGACGGCTACGTCCGCCTTGAACTCCATTTCCCCGACAACGATATCATGGACTTGCTGAAAGAACCCCGCGCGCTGGCGGACTTCCTCGCTCATAACGACAAAGAAGAGTTGCAAGACACCATTGCCAACGCACTGGACCTTATGTATTTCTGGCTCTACCAGCCGTACGCCCAGCAAACTTTGCACGCCATTGTTTATACCATGGCGCAGGAAGAGCGCCTCCTGCTGGAGCGGACGCAGGACGTCCTGCTGCTGACGCACGATGTCAGCCTGCTTTTTGTGGAAGGACTCGTCGGCAACAATTTCGCCATGGCCCTCTCTTTTTACCTTAGCCATTATGAACAGTATGTGGAAGACATGCACCGCCTCTGCTCCCGAAAGGAACATTTCTACAGCGAAAAACATGCGGAATCACCACAGGTAGACGCGTCCATGACTGAAGGGGAAAAATAAGAACTCAAAAAACCGCCGCCAGTCTGTGTGCTATTCTTTCGTCTGCGCTGAAGCGGCCAAGCGCTTAAGAAATTTCTCGCGGCAGTCGTAACTACAGAAATGATAGACCGTTTTACCGTTGCTCACCGTAATCGATGACTTAACATCCACATACACGCCGCATTCCGGATCCTTAACCATTTCGCCGTCAATGATGCGCTTTTCCTTTTGCTTCTGCGCTGCGCTGCTTTTCTTAGCACGCTCGTTCTGGAACATCCTGTAAAGAATGTAGAAAACAACTGCAAAAACAATGAATCGCAGCATGGATACCTCCTGCAGGTACTATAATCTATTGAAAAATACGCCGTCCGTCCACGCGGTGCGGAAGGCAGCGTAAAAGCTCCGAAATAGAACGGCCGTCCGGCAAAACAATATCAGGAGCAATTTCGGCAAGGGGGACTAGCACAAAAGCCCGCTCTGCA
>CAYWQK010000006.1:43203-48238 GCA_964460575.1 uncultured Desulfovibrionaceae bacterium
GGGGATGCGGCAACGAAAGACGCTCCGTCTCCACAACGGATGAACCAAATAAAAGCAGATCCATATCTATCACGCGGGGGCCAAAGCGGTACCTGGGGTTCTGACTGCGGACCCTGCCAAGCCTTGCCTCCTCATCAAGAAGAAGAGCCAAAAGTCCTTCTGGCGTGCATTCTGGACCTGCCCCAAGCTGCAAAACTTGGTTGCAAAACCATGGCTGGCTGCGGTACCCTTGTGGCTCCGTGATGTAGATGGAAGATTCTGCCAAAATACCAAGTCCGCGGGAACGAAGCGCGTTGCGCGCTACTGCAAGATGTCGCTCCGCCTGCCCTATATTTGAGCCGAGACCTACAAAAATTCCGCCATACGTGTTCATGCTACCTCTCTATCTTGCGCAGGGACTTGTGTCAATCTAGAATAAATACCACACGCACGCGGCACCCCTAGCTTGCGTCTTTGAACGCGATAAAAAACTTCCACGCTGGCCGCAGCCAAATTTCTCCGCCAATCCACGATGACCGAAAAAAAACTCTTTCCCGAAATGCAAGCCATGCGCTGGCTGGAACAGCTTTTAACCGTGCGCGGATTGTCGCGCAATACTGTCGCCGCCTACGGTCAAGACCTGGATTCGCTTTCCATTTTCCTTAATGAAATACAGGAACCTTTTTCTTCTCTGGATGAAGAAAAGCTAATGCTCTTCGCAGCCTGGCTTAGATGCAGGAAAGACAGTAGCCGAACGCTGGCTAGGCGCCTTTCGGCACTGCGCCAATTCTGTCTTTGGTGTCAGGAAGAAGGACTGCTAGCGGATAACCCGCTGGCACTTGTAGACGGCCCGAAATTGCCTGCCCGCTTGCCCACAGTCCTTTCCCAGGAAGAAATGCAACGCCTCCTTCATGCGCCAGTTACAAACGGCAGCAAAGCGCACCTTGGGCTGCGGGACCAGGCCATGCTGGAACTGTTATACGCGGCTGGACTCCGCGTTTCTGAGCTTGTATCGCTCCAGCCGCTCGATCTGGATCTACAGGCCGGCTTTGTACGCGTCTTTGGCAAAGGCAGTAAAGAACGCCTGGTTCCGCTGCATGATAAAGCCGTTGCCTTGCTGAAAAACTACCTACGCGATACGCGCCCACTGTTCGGCCCCGTGGACAACGCTCTTTTCTTGAACCGCTCAGGCAAGCAGCTAACCCGCCAGAGTGTATGGCGCCTGGTCAAAGGATACGCGCTCAACGTCGGCATCCGCAAGGACATTTCACCGCATACCTTCCGCCATTCCTTTGCTACGCATCTGCTAGAAGGCGGTGCGGACCTGCGCTCCGTCCAGCTCCTCTTGGGTCACGCGGACATGATTGCCACTGAAATCTACACTCATGTCCAGGCGCATCGTCTGCGCACAATCCACAAGCAGTACCATCCCCGCGGAACCGCAGCCAAAAAATGAGCAGCGCCGTTTGGCAGGGAAGGCAACAGGAGCCTAGTTTATTCTAGGTACCTCGCAAAAAGAAACTCAAAATTTTATGGCTAGGATTTCTCCATAAACCGCCCTGGCGCTATTTGATTCGTGCGACAATAGGCTTTAATCCAAAGTACTTCCAGCTTTCTGGGAGTGGCGATATCACAGCAAGTCAAAAAGTATTCAGGAATCCTTGCCAAATCTCAAACATAGGGGGTATTGTCTGTATTCTAGACCCTAATGCCGCTTTGGGAGCAGACGTCACAGGAGCCTACGCTGTTTTAAACATCGTTTGACACCGAAGAGGTGTAGATTATTCAGCGTGGGACAAAGGTTAAAACAAAAAATGGAAGACAGGCGTGTCCTTTAAAATTACTGTGATAACACATCGAGGCGAAACGATATGAGCGAGAACAGACCCGAACGCCGTCACCTGTAAAACGTGTATGTTCCGTGCGGCGGTCATTGATGGCGACCAAGTGGACAGTGCTGATTGCGGAAACTGTGAAATCTATAACTACCCGAAAAGCAAACCGAACGATGTGTATTTTGACGGGGCGGAATGCGAATTTTACGAAAAGGCTGACGACAAGCCTTTGGCCTTGATTCTGGGAGTGGCCGTAGGGGACGCGCTTGGCGTACCTGTGGAGTTCAAGCAGCGCGGGACGTTCCAATGTGACCGGAATGCAGGGTTACGGCACCCACAACCAGCCGCCCGGCACTTGGTCCGACGACACGTCGCTAACGCTGGCTTTGGAGGATAATTTTCGCCCTGATGGTGCCGATCTTAAAATTATCGCACAAAAATTCATCGAGTGGTATGATAAGGCCGCCTTACACCGCACGGCAAAGCATTTGACGTAGGCAATGCTACAACGGAGGCCATCTGGCGTCTAAAAAATGGCATAGCCCCGGAAAAGGCCGGAGGAACTGATGAATCGGATAACGGCAACGGATCCCTCATGCGCGTAGCGCCGTTGACGTTCTATTTGTTCGGGATACAGAACGCGGAAGAGCGGTTTCATATCGCTAGGGATATTTCGTCCATCACCCACGCCCACGAATGGCCTGTAGCGGCATGCTACATCTTATATTGAAATGTTGAACAAGCTGCGCATGAACCGCGAGAAAAAGGCTGCCTATGCCGAACTGCAGGGAGACTTCGCTCGCGGCGTGCCGTTCATCAGCAAGGCAACACTGCAAAATTTCACTGGGATACTTGAAAACGATATCAGCACCGTGCCGGAAGAGAAAATCCGTAGCAGCGGGTTCGTTATTGATACACTGGAAGCCGCTTTCTGGAGCTTTATGACCACAGACAATTACCGTGACGCCGTGCTGAAAGCCTTCAACCTTGGCAACGATACCGATACTACGGGAGCGGTGACGGGCGCACTGGCAGGGTTGGCTTACGGTCTGTACTCCATCCCTCTGGAATGGCGGAGGCAGCTTACGGCATATGATGAAATCCAGCGTATAGCTATCGCAATGCCGCGCTGGGATTACTTCCGCAAAATAAGCTAAAAATTCCTTGCGCAAAGCGCACCTTTTCCGGTCATCTCCCCCCCCCCTCTTGTTTTTTCGATAGCATATCGGGAAAACAGGATATTTTTATGAGCAGTAAATGGATCGACTTTGCCCGCGCTGGGACGCTCAAACAGCGCAGGGATCGATTAAAATCGCACTGCAAAACAGCTGGAAACCATAGCCAAAAGCTATGCCCTCTTATAAAAGACTGCCGGCTGGTCATAGATCCATCCGTAATCCTCCTTTGAAAATGAGGCGGAAACGATTATTCACAGATGCGCGTATGATTTTATCCACAAGTATCGATAGAACACACAGTAAGATTTATATCAAATTAATGTTCACTCTGAGAAAGGATATGTCTTTTTCAGCAAGATTCCAATGAATGGAAAGGTAGTAAGGCAAAATTCAAATAACGATCGGGAAAGTGGCTATGTCAGCACGTGAACGTCATAGCATAACGAAAGATGTATCCCCCACTTATGCCCTTCCGATTTCAGTAACAGCGAGCTTTTATTTATATTGAAATTTCATTTCTTCTCTTCCGCGGCCGATCAAAAGGGACAGGCCTTTCGCCCGTGGCATCTAACGATTCCAAAGCACCGCCAGCCTTTGCTTCCGTCCGCTCCCGTTTACTTTCGTTTGGTTTTCACCAATAACCAAAGACGTCTTTTGGTTTTCATCAGAAACCTTTTGGTTTTTCTTGGTTTCCACTAAGCGCGTTTTCGTCCTGCTGAAGATTCGCGCGGGGTGGCGCCTTTCTCGGCCTGCCGCCTTTACTTCCGTTCAGCCTGAGCCGCGCTTGCTTTGCCGCCTCCTCGTCTATCCACTGACGGATATAGGCAAAAGCCATCGCCGGCAGCGGGTCAGGGATGTCGATTTCCTTGCCCGCGAGATAAAGAAACACAGCGTCCCACAGCCAGCCTTTCTGCTCCAAAGACAAACAGACAGTTGGCTCGTACATATCGAAGGTGAAAGCAGCTTGTTTCTTGACATCGTCCCGCATATTGGCTATCCTCTCTTCATTCCATGGTTTTTGGGCATAACCCCCAAGGCTCCTTTGTTTTGTCTCCCCCCGCCGGCGCGGCCATAAGCTGGCGGGGATTTGTTTTGTCCAGCACTCCGGTAGCTTGACAACGCTCCGGAATTACGGCATATTCTTCCAAGCTGTTTGCTCGGCAGAAACATTCGGCTGAGGCGCGCCACTGTGAAGGAACGCAGGTTGGGACACGGTGGCGCATTCTTTTGCCCAGCAAGTTTTTCTCTTGACATTTCCCACGGTTGCGCTATACTTCCCCTGTCTGATTGGTACAACGTCTGTAAGAGCCTCATGGTTTTTCTCCAATGCACAAAGCTCCCGGTAACACGGGAGCTTTTTTTTATTGCGCTACCCTTCCCTACAGGCTCACGCTACTGCTCCGCTCCCCGCCACTCTTGAGACACAGGCTTGTCTAAACGATTCAACTTTTCACAAAAATCCAAGCGGTTACGGTAATGCGGGCAGCCTATGCAGCCTTCCCAATACGCATCACAGAAGGCCTCGAGAAGACGCCTGTCTCTGTATATCTCTAGCGCCGTCCGGCCGAGATTTGCAACAAAAGGAGGCGGAGGCGCAGCACGTGCAGCGGACTTGTAAGGCTCCAAGTCCGCTTTGATAGAAAATGCGTTGGACCATTTTGGGTGTATTTTAAAAGGCAATATCGCAGCATTGAAAAGCGAAGAAATCAAAAGCGATAGCCATATGACTGACACGCTGTAAACATCTCGTTGGCCATTCTTGGCCATCAAGATTTACAACGATGCTGTACTTAAAGCGGTTAACCCTCGGGAATGACGCCGAGGATATTCCTTCAAATCGGCATTGACATGCCTAGGTGGCGAATAAAATGACCACACAGATGGGAAAGAAAAGCTGAGCAGAAAACAGATAAAGGGAGAAGGAATATAGTGGTCAGCAAAAAGCAGGCGGCCGGCGGGGCCTGCCTTTCCGAATAAACAGGGACCCCTGTAGGGGGTCAGCTAAAATGAGAATGGCGGTATTGCGTCATCCAGCAGGACTGA
>CAYWQK010000007.1:0-19531 GCA_964460575.1 uncultured Desulfovibrionaceae bacterium
ATGTAAAGGATGTTCTGTTACTGGATGTAACGCCGCTTTCCCTTGGTATTGAAACGATGGGCGGCGTGTTTACCCGCCTGATTGAGCGCAACACCACCATCCCGACGCACAAGAGCCAGGTGTTCTCCACAGCCGCTGATAACCAGCCCGCTGTTGACATTCATGTGCTTCAGGGCGAGCGACCCATGGCTGCGGAAAACATGACCCTTGGCACGTTTCAGCTGACGGGTATTCCCGCGGCGCCTCGCGGTGTTCCGCAGATTGAAGTGGCTTTTGATATCGATGCCAACGGCATTGTGAATGTTTCGGCTAAGGATCTCGGCACTGGAAAGGAACAGTCTATCCAGATCAAGTCTTCTTCAGGTTTGTCCAAGGAAGAGATTGACCGCTTGATGAAGGAAGCGGAAACTCACGCTGCCGATGACAAGAAGAAGCTGGAGTTAATTGAGGCCCGCAATCAAGCTGACAATTTGATTTACGGCACGGAAAAGTCCCTAAAAGACTTGGGCGATAAGGTTGAAAGCTCGGTGAAGAGCGATGTTGAAAGCAAGATTGCCGCTCTGCGCGACGTCATGGCGAAGGATGACCTCGCAGCCATCAAGAGCGCAACGGAAGCCCTGACCGCGGTTTCTCATTCCCTGGCTGAAAAGCTGTACAAGCAGGCGCAGGGCACGCAGCAGGCCAGTGGCCAGCAGGCGCAGGGCGCGGGCGGTGCCGGCAAGGGTGGCAAGGACGACGATGACGTCATGGATGCCGATTACACTGAAGTGAAGTAAGTGTTTTTCGCGCTGCTAGTTCCTCATTTCTTTCCTCCCTTCTGGCGGCGCGGATAGCAAGGAGCTTTGGATTTTTCAGAGGCGCGCGCGTCCTGCTTTTTCAAAAGGGAATAGCCACTTGTTTCGAGCGGCCCAAATGCGTGAGCCTGCCGGATCTTTTCGGCAGGCTCTTTGTTTGTGCGGGAGAAAGCGTTTCTTCAGGTTATTTGCCGCGAGGGAATGCTGGAATAGCGTTTTGCACGATAAGAGCGCCGGATTTTTTATCCTGTCTGGGATGTATGGATATCTGGCAGATCACAGCTTGCCCCGCAGTGAAATGGGACGCGTGCGGTACAAGAAGCAAACCACGTTCTGAACAGGCGTATCTAGCTTGGCCGATTCCGGGAACCAGAAAAATATCCGAGAGCAGCCGAGCAGCAACAGCCTGTCCGGACGTCTGCGGATTTACGGCTTCTTTTGTTCGGAGCATTAGGTATGAAAAGCTGAAAGTGTGCTTTTCCAGCCGGCCGGCTTGGCCAAGAGAAGAGAGCCAGGCCGGAACCGCGCCGGGAGCCAAGCCCTCATGGATATGGCACCAGCCGCGTTCTTTCCGGCCCAGCAATGGGCATACCTGCGCATGCGTGCAAGGAGCCGCAGGGAAGAGACCGTTATCCATGGCCGCAGCGCGCAGTGAGGCGGTAAGCGTTCCACCAAGGCGGGTGCCAGGTTCTATGAACAGGGCTGCTCCGGAGGGGGAAAGCGCATGAGCCACGGCGGAGGCCAGTTCGTCAAGACGGTCTCTAAGCGGTTGCTCTCTGTCTTGCCCATGCCATTCGTTAAGCACGTTCCCGCCGATAATCATTTGGAGCGGGCGCCATTGGCTGTTCAGGGCTTGAGCTAGGGGCATCCGCTCCGTCCGGATATGCCAGATAAACGGCTCGCCAAGTTTTTTAGCTAGGCGCGTCATAATGGCGGCTCCCAGAGCCATGGGTCTCGGGGAAATATCTGTGCAGAGCAGCTGAACAGGCGTGGCGCGCCACTCTGGCCGCGAGAGCCACAAGGCAAGAGGTACAGAAAGGGGACCGCTGCCCAAGTCCATGAGCCGCGGCTTGTTTTCGTCCGGAGGAGGGAGAGGGAGGTCCTGCAGCAGGCGGCTTATCCGCAAAAGGTTCCATGGCAAAAAGTAGCGCAGATAGGCGGAGAGAAAGCGCGGAGTGCTCCAGTAAGGGCGGGCAAGCGCGTAGCGTTCCGTTGTCAGAATAGCAGAAAGTTCCCGCACAGCATCCGGCAGGTCCGCGCGGTGAGCGCTCTTGAGTGGCAGTAACTGGTCTAGAAGTTCCGGCAGGCAGTCCAGTGCCTTGGCACAGAGTGTGTCCGGGATAAAGGTTTTTGGGGGCTGCAACTCCAGGGGAAGCATTTTTCCCCTAGGTTTGGCGGCGGAACGTGTCTGGCGCTGAATTTTGTGAGGGGTGGAGCGTCCAGCCTTCGCGGTATGGGACGCCTCCGTCTCCATACGGCGAGGAAAGGGGGAAGCCCCCCTGTTCCTCTTCAGTGAAAAGGTTTGCTCACTCACGCCTTGGCCCTGTTTTGAAGCGCCGCGATGGCAGGCAGCAACTTACCTTCAAGTATTTCCAGGAAAGCTCCGCCGGCGGTTGAAATATAGGAGACGCCTTCGACGCATTTATATTTTTCAAGCGCGGCAATGCTGTCCCCGCCACCAGTTACGGTGTAGGCGGGGCTTGTGGAAACGGCCTTGGCCACAGCCTTGGTCCCCTCGCCGAACTGGTCAATTTCAAAGGCGCCAACCGGACCATTCCAGACAACGGTTCCGCATTGGGCGATGATTTCGGCGTAGTTTGCAGCTGTCTTGGGGCCGATATCCAGAATCATCTCGTCACTGCGAACGTCTTTTACATTACGCACCGTAGCAGTCACGCTGGCATCCAGAGCCGGGCCAACGACTACATCTTCGGGAAGGAGGATGGAAGTACCCCGTGCGGCGGCCTCATCCATGATGCGGCGGGCATCGACGACAAGGTCGTTTTCGCAGAGCGATGTTCCAATTTCAAAACCTGCGGCCTTGAGGAAGGTATTGGCTATGCCTCCGCCCACAATAAGTTTGTCCACACGTTTGGAAAGGTTGTCTAGAACAAGCAGCTTGGTGGAGACTTTCGATCCGCCGATAATGGCAAGCAAAGGATGCTTGGGATTGTCCATGATGTTGCCAACGGCTTCAAGTTCCGCGGCAAGAAGGGGACCGGCGCAGGCTGTAGGGGCAAAGCGCAACGCGCCTTCCGTGGATGCCTGGGCACGGTGGGCTGTGGCGAATGCGTCCATCACATACACATCACCCAGACCAGCCAGCTTTTTGGCCAGCTCCTCTACATTTTTTTTCTCGCCTTTGGTGAAGCGCACGTTTTCGCCCATAACGCACTGCCCGGGTTGAACTTTCATTTTGCCGGAGAAAAGGTCTTCAAGCGGAGTTAGCGGGACTTCTATGCCCAGCAGTTCGGAAAGGCGCGCTGCAACCGGAGCCAAGGACGCGGCTGGATCAAATTCTCCTTCAACGGGGCGCCCGAGATGCGACAGCACGATAACGCCGGCGCCTTTTTCTAGTGCGAGCTTAATAGAGGGAAGCGAGGCAATGATGCGTTTTTCGCTGGTGATGCGGCCTTCTTTGAGGGGAACATTGAGGTCTTCGCGCATGACAACAATTTTTCCTTTTAAGTTCAGGTCGCGCATGAGCAGGATAGCCATTTGGGACTCCTTGTTGGGGGTTGAGGAGAAAAATTTTTGGCACGGTAAAGAGAACGCCGTTAAAAGAAAACTATCAGTGAACAAATCCGTATTCAAGCGGTATGTTTATGGTGTGTCATGTTTCAACGCAAAAGGGGGGTGGAAAAGTTTCCAGCATTTTCTGGCGTTCTTTCCAGTCCGGTAGTAAACGTTCCAATTCCGCATAGAATGCTGGTCCGTGGTTCATGTGGCGTAGATGCGTGAGTTCATGCAGGATAACATAGTCTACGCATTTCTGCGGTAGCCGGATGAGCTCCACGGCCAGTGTAATAGAACCGTTTGATGAGCAGCTTCCAAAACGGGAGCGCATGTGCCGAAAAGAGAGAGGAGGGAGTTGCTTAATCCATGGAACATGCTGCGCAAGCCAGTCCATGCGGAGAGCAAGAACTTCCCTTGCCCGATTTTCATACCAGCGTCGGATTAGCTGCTCGGCCTGTTTATCTGTCGGCGCGCTGATAACAAGGCGTCCGAAGTCATCGCCTTTAGGTTCGTGCACGCTTATGCCAGAAAAGTGAGCGGTGTTCAAAATATCAACAGCATAGGGCTTGCCGAGGCAGTAGCGTTGTGTTGGAGATTCCGGAGGAGGGGCGGATGCTAGGCGTTTCTGGGCGGCCAGCACATGCGAGGCGATCCATGCGGCGTGTTTTTTTATGAAGGCGTGCGCGCTCTCAGCGGATCCTCCCCGCGGATAAAGCACCTCGACTTGGCCGAGTTTGCTTACCCTAACGGAGACGCGCGTGCGGTTTTTGGCACCTTCTCTAGCAATGTAGAAGATCGTAAGTCCGTTATGGCAAAAAGAGCGTTGTTCCTGCTGCATCGGGCGGCCTTTAGAACTGGGGGATGAATAAGGATCGCTTGGCTGCTGTATAAGCCATGTGTATACTTGTTTCCAGCGGCCAGTATGCGCCGTTTGACTTTATGACGCAAGGATGCGCATGCCATGATACCTATCACTTCTGAAGATCAAATTCTTGCTGTTATCAACAGGCATTTCCCTGCCTGCCATCCACGTCTGCTTTTGGGACGAGGCGACGACTGCTGCGTGCTTTCTGCGGAAGGAGCTCTTGCGGTAAGTACCGACCTGTTCCTTGAGAATACGCACTTTCGCCGAGCGTATTTTTCGCCTCAGGATATCGGCTGGAAATCATTGGCGGTCAATATCAGCGACCTCGCGGCCGCGGGCGCGAAACCGGTAGGATTTTCGTTAGGGCTTGCCCTGCCGCCGAATGAGGATTTAGAGCTTGTGGATGGCCTTTTTGCCGGAATGGCGGAACTTGCGAACCCGTTTGATCTTTCGTTGACTGGGGGCGATCTTTCCCGCGCGGAGGGACTGCATCTTTGCGTTACGATTTTTGGCGATACCTCGCCGGAAGGGATACTCGGACGCGGAAAAGCCAAACCGGGGGACAGCGTGTTTTTGGTTGGGCAGACTGGCCTGGCCCGTGTTGGGCTGGAGGTGCTGGAACGTATGGGGCGCGCTGGGATAGAGCTTTTTCCCGCAGCCTGCAGGGCCCATCTCAGGCCTGTTCCCCGCGTGCGGGAGGGCTTGGTAATTGCGGAACTGCAGAAAATAAGAGGTGGCCGTATCGGCCTCATGGATGTCTCAGACGGATTGATCAGAGATCTGCCGCGTCTGCTGGGAGATTTAGGAGCAGATTTGACGTTTCCTGTGCCGCATCCTGAATGCGTAGCATGGGCTGAAACGCGCAATGGCGGCGAGCTTTCCGCAGGGGAGATATGCTGCCTTGGAGGGGAAGATTACGCGCTTGCGGGCACCTGCGAACCTTCGCTGATCGGGGATATAGTTACCCGTATTCCTGACTGTACCGTTCTGGGCCGCGTTACCGACGAAGGCGGGTGTATTTTGTGGAATGGGCATCCCGCTGCGGTATGCGGGTTTGATCATTTTTCCTAGGCGGTCTTGAGTTGCTAGCCTAGAGTCGCGGCGGGTTCTCTTCGTTTTGATAATCAACGGCGGCAAGCGTAAGCCCTTTAGCTGGCGCTGTCGTACCCAAATGGCGCCGATCTCTGGCCTGTAATAGCCGAGAAACCGCCTCGGGATCCATTTTTCCGCGCCCCACGGCGACGAGCAGTCCCATGGTATTGCGCACCATTTGCTTTAGAAAACCATTGGCTTCAAAGGACCAATCTATTTCTCTTTCACCTTCGCAGTACCCGGAAAGTCCTTCCGGAATACAGCGTACAGAGTACATGGTGCGCACGGTGGAAAGAATTTCTGAGCCTTGGTTTTTCAGGCTGGCAAAGTCGTGTTCGCCTTCAAGGCGGCGGGCGGCTTCAAGCATCCTGGAGACGTTTACAGGTCCGCAGCTCCAAACGAAAGGATAGAGTTTTGGCGGTGTGTAGCGCCGACTTAGCCAGAGGCGGTACACATAACGTTTTCGCTTCGCGCTATATTGGGCATGGAAACCTAGCGGAGCTTCTTCAGCGTTGGCAATGCGGATGTCGTGCGGAAGCAGTGTGTTGAGCGCTAGCTGCCAGTCTACGCAGCGCCGACTAGCAGGAATATCTACATGGGCAACCTGGCCATCGGCGTGTACGCCGGAGTCTGTGCGGCCTGAGCCATGAACGTGGACTGTCCTGCCGGCCACATGCGAGGCAGCCTGCTCAAGAAGCCCTTGCACGGTCGTCAGCGCGCCGGCAGGCGGCGTCTGCACCTGCCATCCGTGGTAATGTGTGCCCACGTAGGCAATGGTCAGTTTTAGTCGAACGGTTTCTTCCGAGTTTCTTTCGTTTTGTGGCATAAGCGTCTTTGACAACAGGGAGTTGCCAGGCCTATGTGCATGAAGACAGACTGCGCCCTAAATGCATAAAAAGCACTCTCCTGTGGCAGCATCTGCTGTCTCAGTATCTAGATTTTGATAGCGATACGCATTGCGGCGCGGTGTATTGGGCGAAGAGGGGACGCAGTGTAAGGGCAGAAGAAAGACGGCCGCCGCATTTCAGCGGCGACCGTCTTTATAGTTTTTAGACGAAGGGGTTGGCAAAGAGTACGATGAGACTCACGACTAGGGTGTAGATTGCCAAGGATTCAACGAAGGCAAGTCCTAGGATGAGCGTAACCTGCACTTTCTGGCTGGCATCAGGGTTGCGGGCGATACCTTCGCACGCCGCTTTAAGGCCCTGGCCCTGGGCGAAACCACAGCCAACGGCGGCGATGCACATGGCAATGACAGCCGCCATCACAGCGTAGCCGAGGCTTGTAGAGTTGAGCATTACTTTGCCTACGGCGGCAGGTTCCTCGGCGAAAGCCATGCTGGCAAAGCCGAGAACAGCTACGGAAGCCAGGAGAGTGGAAAGAATCTTACGCATTGGGTTGCTCCTAAGCATGTTATATGGTTGCGGTCAAGAGACCATTTCCCTCAAGATTTGTGGTGCGAAAGTTAATGGGCGGGTTCCATGGCGCTTTTGAGATACAGCATGGAGAGGATGTAGAAAATGAAAGCCTGTAGGCATTTTGCTAGAAGAAATAGGAAATAGATGGGCAAGGTGCCGGCGATGGGGGCTAGGAGGAAGAACAGCACCAATACGATTTCTTCGCCGCGGATATTGCCAAACAGACGGAGCGTCAGGGAAAGAGGTCTGGCGATATGCGAAATGAGTTCAAGGCAGAACATAAACGGCGCCATGGCAGCCATGGGCCCCATGAAATGCTTAATATAGCCTCCGCCCCAGCGGCAGATGCCAACAGCGTTGTAGTAAAGGAAAATAAAAAGTGCCATGGCTAGGTTAGTGTTTACGTTTGCCGTAGGCGCGTCGCAGCCTGGCAGAAGTCCCATCAGGTTTTCAATGGCTATGATGAGAAACAGTCCGCACAGAATGGGAAAAACTTTCCGGCCGTTTTCACCCATGTTGGCCACGGTAAAGTTTTCCAGCCCATCGATGATGACTTCAAAAAAGTTTTGGAGACGTCCGGGCACGAGCGTTAATTTGCGCCGCACCAAAAGCCCCAGCAACAGCATAACAAGCATGGCGACCCACGTGTAGAAGATATGGCTGGTGTGGAGGTGTTGCCCGGCTATTGTCATTTCATTCATGTTGAACACATGAGAAAGCAAAAGCGGTTCAGGAAGGCCTGCTGCCATGGGATGCTCCTTTTGTGAGACACATAAGGCGTTCAGTCAGACTGCGAGTTCTTTTGCGCGCAGCACACTGAAAAAACAATGAAAACCAGCAGGGAAGAGAGCCCTGCCACAAGCGCCGAAACAGGTGCTTTGCAGCGCGTAAGAGCAATATACACAAAAATTCCCGTAAGGAAAAGACGTAATTGGAAGCTCCAAATAAGGGAGGACAGCATTTTTTTTTTGGAACTTACCGATATCTTTTGCTGAATAAATTTTGCAAGCCCAAAAAAATTCCATGCGGAAAAAAGAGTTGAAAGGCCGAACCAAAGCCACCATGTGGAAAAAGGCGCGGATATGGCACTCCAGAGCATGGCGATCAGCCCGCATAGAAGCATGCGGAAGAGAATAATTCTCACCGGCGCGGCGAAACCCCGCCGTGCAAGGGCTGCGTCAAAAAGGATCCAGGGTGAATTCATGGATTATCCCGTTTTTTGTTTGTGTCGTCCATACGGCGCAGCATGGTGGCGGCATCCTGCCAGAGGTTGCGGAAGCCCGCGATAATGCCAAGCACCAATCCCGCGAGAAAGCCCCAAGGATGGAATCCGGTCCACGCGTCAAGAGCGTATCCAAGGAGTCCGCCTACGATCAGTCCTGAAACAAGATGGAGTCCGAGTACGCTTGCCCGTCCTGCGGCATCAAAAAAATTCTGCTGGCGTTTCATGGCGCCTCCTGTTTTATAAATGGAAATCAAGCTGTTGCTGTATACTCTTGTGCGCTTATGGATGCAAGTAGATGCGCGGCCGCGCGCCTAGCGCTACCATCAGCGCCGCATCTGGACGCGACTTCAGTCATGCTTGCGCGCACGGCGTTCAGCGATGATGGCTTGGAAAGCCATTCTTCAATTTTTCCCGCAAGGTTTTCCGGTGTGGCGTCATGCTGAAGGAATTCAGGAAATACTTCTCGCTGAAGGATGAGGTTGGGCAGGCTAACCCAACGCAGCTTCACAAGGCATTTGCCGATAAGGAAGGTCAGCGGCGAAACAACGTAGGCTACGGCCGTGGGCGTGCCGATGAGGGCTGTTTCAAGCACGGCGGTACCGGAAGCCGCCATAATGGCCGCACAGCTGCGCATCGCGGCATAGCGCTGCTCAGGTTCTTCCATTGCAAGCGGAATATTCTCTGGCCAGAGAGAGCGAAGGAGGGATTCTTCCATGTTAGGTGCCCGCAGGCAGTGGAAGGAAAGTCCTCCAATGCGTTTTTGCAGGAGAGCAGCCGCGCCGCCGAATAAAGGCATGAGACGCAGAACCTCCTTCATGCGGCTGCCGGGCATTACGCCAACGCGGCTGGGGATCGGCGTTATATCTGCGATATGAGCCTGATGGATCATATCAACCAAAGGATTGCCAATGTATTCGACGTTAAGTCCGTGTGTCAGGTAAAAATCCTTTTCAAAGGGCAGGATGCACATCATGCCTTGAATGTTTCTGCGCAGGAAGCGCACGCGGCTTGTGCGCCATGCCCAGACTTTTGGAGGAATGAAATAATACACAGGGATTCCAAGCCGTTTGGCAATGATCGCCACGCGAAAATTAAATTCGGGCGCATCCACAAGGAGAACGGCGTCCGGACGGATGCGGGCCATTTCCCGGCGTATGGCGAAGAGCATTCGCAAGGCTCTGGGAAGCACGGAGAGGATTTCCACGGCTCCCATGACGGAGAGGTCTTTTGTATGAAAAAGGTTGCGCTGCCCAGCTGCGGCTAGGCACGGTCCTCCCATGCCAACGGCGTCCAAATGGGGGGCAAGAGTCTTCAATTCTTTTAGGACGCTTGCGGCCTGCATGTCGCCGGACATCTCTCCGGCACTGATCCACAGTGTCTGTTTCATTCCTATTATCCGTGTTTCGTCCCAAGTGCTAAACGGGCGGCAGGGGGGCAAGACTGTCTAGGAATCCGCCGAAAACATATTCACGCAGCGCCTGGATCCAGGGTCTGGGGAGCAACCCCGTTATTTTAGTGAATAAACTCGTATCTAGAACGGAGTAGGGAGGACGCTTGGCCGCTAGGTTTAGCTTTGTGTATTCTATGCCTACGGCGACAGCAGACCTGTTGGTTAGGCTGAGCGCTTCGGCTCCAAGTTCGCAAACGTTGGCTTCGCCCCTGTTGGCGAAATTGACGAGACCGGTTGCCCCCCGCTGCAGTAACGCGAGTGTCGCTGCGGCGATATCCGGAGTATAGGCTGGAGAGCCGTAAAGATCCTGCGCCATGGGGAGAAATACCTTGTCTTCGGCCGCATCCAGCAACGTGCTGATAATTCCTCTACGCGGTCCGAATATCCAGCCTAGGCGAATGATCAGCAGTTTTTCAAGCCCCATGCCGAGCAGGAACTGATCCGCCGCGGCCTTGATTCTTCCCAGAGTGTTAATGGGATTTGGTTTGTCCTTTTCCGTATATGGCGCTTCTTTTTTGCCGTCAAAAACATACGCTGTGCTGTAGTGCACAAGCTGGATACCATGCGCGCGGGCAAGGCGTCCAAGGTGCGCGGGGAGATCGCGGAGAACAGCGTTGGCCTCCTTCGGATAGTATTCCGCTTGGTCTGTGGATGGCCATAGGACAGCGTTGATGATGGTGTCAGGGTGCAGTTCGTTAACGCGGTTTTCTACGTTTTCGGTCAGGAAGGAGGCGTTTCCTGCTTCGTTTAGCGGTATATTCAGCGGAGCAGTGCGCCAGCCGCTGTTCTGGAGTCTGCGCGTTAAGAAATTACCCAGTATGCCGTCTTCATCGATTACAAGAGCAAGCGGAGGGCTTCTTTTTGAAAGAGCGTGACGCGTATGAATGGAGTGTCCCATAGGTTTGGTGCGCACGTGGCGCCTGTGCGTGGGGATTTTTGCTGGAACAGATGGAAAGAGGCTCGTATGGGCGTGAGGCGCCGCTTGCCATATGCCCGCAATAGAGATTGTGGACTTCCGCAGGAGGCTAATCCCTCCCGCGGTGCTATGAGGGGCCGCCGTTTCTCTTCGGTATGCACGCGGGGCGGTTTCGGTTCGCCCCGCTTTTCAAATACCTGTGAGTTTGCTTAGCCCCTTAGCGCCTTTTTAAAACCTTCGCGTGAGCGTTCTATAACTTCCTCAGAAACGCAAAAGGCCAGACGGAAGTGCCCCGGGCCTCCAAAGCCGGTGCCGGGCACTGCAAGCACACGTTGTGGCAGCAGCTTTTCGCTGACAAAGCGTAGGTCGTCGCCTCCTGGAGCCTTTGGGAAGAAGTAGAAAGCGCCGGCCGGCATCTGGAATTCGTAGCCGGCGTCTTTCAAAACATCGGCCATCAAGACGCGCCGTCTGGCGTACACGCTGGCGTCCACTTGTGTTCCAAGGGCAGAGGCCATGATATGCTGGCCTACGATTGGCGGATTGACAAAGCCGAGAATCCGGTTAGCCACGCACAGCGCGGCGATAAGCTCTTCGTGTCCTTCCATGCGGGGGGAGAGGGCAACATAACCGACGCGTTCCCCCGGTAGGGAGAGATTTTTGGAGAAAGAGGAAACCAGCACGGCATAGTCATAGAGGGGCAGCACGGAAGGAACCGTAACGCCGTCAAAGGCAAGGAAGCGGTAGGGTTCATCCGCAACCAGGAATATGGGACGGCTGTTCTTTTTTGAAGCTTTCTCTAGCAGGGAAACTAGCGCCTTCACCTCTTCCAGGCTGTAGATAACGCCGGTTGGGTTATTGGGAGAATTGATGATGATGGCGCGCGTTTTTTGCGTAATGGCGGTTTCCAGCGCGTCAAGGTCAAGCTGGAAGGTATCCGGTTTGGACGGAATGGTATCAAAAACGCCGCCGTGGTTGCGGACGTACGATCCGTATTCAACAAAGTAGGGACGGAACGCAAGTACCTGGTCGCCCGGCTCTAGCACGGAGCGAAAAAAAACATTTAGTCCGGCGGCCGCGCCGCAGCACAAAACAAGGTCTTCGCCCTTGATGGCGACGCCCTGTTCTTTGTTCAAGAAGGCGGCCAAGCTGTTTCTGGCCCATTCGCTGCCCCCGTTAGGTGTATAGCCCATGCTGAACGGTTCGCCGGCGTGATCGGCGAGATCGCGCAGTCCCTTGGCGACGGAGGCTGGTGGAGGAAGATCCGGATTGCCGAGGCTGAAGTCACAGACGGCCTCTTCGCCGTACTGGCGTTTGAGCTGAATGCCCGCATCAAACATGCGGCGGATCCATGACCCCCCTTCTATTTGTTCTTTCATCTGAGTTGATACAAGAAGCGACATGCCCGTTCTCCTTTTCGCATGGTGATAACGTTTTGCATGGCGTGAAAATGCGGCTCTAGGCGAAAACATGCCTGAGAACTCAAAAACGTATTTTAGCTGTATTAGCTTTCCATGTCAAAAAGCATATCCTGCGGATCCATGCGGAAACAGCAGCGCTTTTGTTTTTCTACAGGAAAAGAAAAGAAAAAATGCAAGAAAACTTTTTTCATCAAATACTCTGTTCTTCAGGCTTTACCTTTTGAAAGGATTGTGGTTAACTTGTCCTGTTTTTTGAAAGGGTGCGCCCTGTTTCAAAAATTGGAAGATGGAATTAACCCAAGCAACGGAGGCTTGCATGAAATTCACCCGTCTTATCGTTTTGACTGTTGCCCTTGTGTTCGCTTGGGCAACAGCCGGCTTTGCCGCTCAGGACCAGCAGTGTGTCAAACGCATCGAGAGCTTTAATTATTTTGTGGACCAGTCTGGCTCCATGATGATGATCTATCAGGGCAATGACGCGAAGCAAATTACCAAAATTGCCCTTGCCAAGAAAGCTATCGCCCGCGTGAACGAAGCTGTGCCGGATCTTGGCTATAAGGCTGGCTTGTATCTTTTTGCCCCATATAAGACCGTTGTGTCTCAGGGCGATTGGGATCGCGAAACCCTCGCTAAGGGACTCCCTACCATCTCTGAAAATCAGGAAATTTTTGGCCGTCAGACCCCGATGGGCGGTGGCCTCGCTGACCATGACATCACTCTCAAGCAGATGGTGACCAAGACGGCTATAATCATTGTTTCTGACGGGGAAAATAATATCGGCGTGGATCCGGTTGCGGCTGCCAAGGCCGCCTACGCTGCCAACCCCGGCATCGTCTTCCACGTCATTTCCGTGGCTGACTCCCCCGTCGGCAAGCGTACGCTTCAGAACATCGCTGCCCTTAATGCGGATTCCGTGATGGTTTCCGCGGCTGAGCTTGCGTCTAGCGATGCCGCTGTCGAAAAATTCGTCAGTGATGTTTTCGCCAACTGCAGCGCGCCCGTGGAAGAAGAAGTGATCGTTTTGCGCGGCGTCAACTTCGCGTTTGACTCCAGCACGCTGGATGCCAAGGCCTGCGCCATCCTTGATGAAGCCGCCGAGCAGATTAAGTCTCGCGGCAGCGATGTCCGCGTGAAATTGCTGGGCTACACGGACAGCAAGGGCTCTGATGCGTACAACGCGCGTCTGTCTCAGCGCCGCGCCGATTCCGTTAAGGCCTACCTTGTGCAGGCTGGTGTGCCTTCCTACGCTATTAAGGCGGCCGGTATGGGCAAGTCCTTCCGTTACGATAACGCCACGGAAGAAGGTTGTTACATGAACCGCCGCTGCGAACTGGCTTTCGAATAAGCGAAGCCTTGATCCTGTAGCATACAAGCCCGGCGGCTTTACATAAGTCCGTCGGGCTTTCTCAATGTTGTGTTCTCGCTTTCAGCTCTGCTGAAGCCTTAATCTAGAAATAGTCTGCATTGAGAGCATACTGGTTTTCCAGGGAATTTTTGTTCACATAAGGATTTTTTACATGTTGAGGAAATGTTTTTTCTTCTTGTTAGTTTTTTTGCTCGCCGCTCCGTGTAACATGGCTTCAGCAGCTCCCCACAAGGTAAGTCGCGTAGCTACTCCGGTAACGAAGCAGCGCGTTGTTAACAAAGTAGCCAATCGTGTTGCGTCAGCCCAGGCTTGCAAGGCAAATGAGCCTCGTGAAATTGTCCAGAAAAAGCTGGATGACGCCGCATCGAGGTTTATTGTGCGTGCAAACAGTACGATTTGTCCTAACCGTACATGCAAGCAGGTTGTCAAAACGAGAGACGGCTATCGCGCTTGGTTCCAGGAAGCGGACCGTAATTCTCTCCGCACGGAACTGCGCGAGAGCCCGCATGGCAATGTGTGTAATTATGTGGGATACATTATTTACAACGAATACACGTATGAATCCGTTGGTAAAACACGCGATGAGGCTGTGAACGGCCATTTTAGAATTATCAAAACCCGCAAAATGCGCGAGCTGAGCGTGTACGACACAAAAGGCGTCTGGCAGTTCTAGTCTGGCTTTACATGTAAATTTTAAGAGCATCGTCGTTTCGATGCTCTTTTTTTTGCCAGCAGGACGCGCGGCAAGCGGTAGAACGTCCAATCTGGCAAAACAAAATACTTAACCTGTGTCATTCATTTTTGCGTAAGTATAATTACTTCCTACTGATCACAAATGAATAACTTTATCGATCATAAACATATTCTTGATTATGTTTGCGGCTAATTTTCGATGGCATTGTTCAGCAGATTTTTCACTGCATAGCAAACAGGCTTTATCAAAATCCAACTTTTTTAGAACATTCTCAATTTTTCTCTCATTGATATTACCTTATCACAGTAGGTAGTCAAGCAATTATTTACTGATTCTTATCAATTGTTTTATTCTTAGAATAAGTATTTATCATAATCATCTATAATAGTAAATATAAATATAGAATAACTGATATATAAACTATACAAAATATCTTGTATCATATCTATGAGTCAATTAGTTAGAATTTCAATGTGATTGTTCCCTAACACACATACCCAGACCAAACATATCATACATTGATGTATATATAAATTTAATATAAAGTTATATCGATCTAGAGTAAATTGATTTAAGAGTAAGGAGGAAGGAACACAATCCTTCCTCCTTATTTACGGTATATTGGCGGCGAATGCTTTACCTGCCAGGCATGACGTGGAGCTCTTTCGGGGCAGAGAAGCGGACCTTGTGTTCGATCTCGCGCTGGCCGCCTTCAGGGACGTCCATTTCCCATGCAAGCGTATGATGATTTTTTATTTCAGCCGGAGGATTGGAAGTTACGGAAACGGAGATATCTTTGTTTCCCGGCTGCGGTTCCGGATCTTCAATCCGCACCCTTACGGGGAAATTATGGGCGTTGAGCACCGTAATCGTCCAGTTCCATTCATACGTAGAACGCTTGTCAATAAGGCCTTTTTCCCCGCTCTGTGCACTCTTGGATTGCATTTTGACGAGGAGCGAAGGATCCGCTCCAAAGGCAATTTCGCCTTTGGCGCCGGCAAAGCTGAAATCTCTGGAGCCAGCGGCTGCGCCGTCGATCTGGAACATTGCAGGGCCGCGGGGAATGGTGATGGGGTTTTCCAGCTTAACACTTGCCATAAGATAGGCTGTTTCAGTGCGCGAGGGGCGTGCGAGGCGGAAGAAATCGGCTTTCCAGCGCTGCGTATCTAAGGCAATGATGACGGTTTCTCCCGTAGGGATGGTTCGTCCGCCAAGAGACCACAGCCCCGATGACGCCTGCTCTGTGTGCGCGGGCCTGCTAAGCGGCACAGCATCTGCCTGCTGATGAACGGCAAGGGGGGCGGCCGCATCCTCTGCCGATCTGGTCTTTGCGATCATCCGCAGCTGTGGCTGTGGGCGAATGCGCCAGTCCCGCAGCGCAGGAGGCTGCAAAGAGGAAGAAGGCGAAAGTGTGGAGAGCGTAATATCTGCCTCGTTCCAATTAAGCCCCGTTGTCTGTTTGATGACAGCCAGACGGCTGATTTCCACTTCGTTAGTTTTTGTTAGCGCGTCAAGGCGCATCATGGGGTGCCATCCACAGTGATCAAGATGGTAGGTCAGGGTAACGGGGCAGGGACCGGAGAGCGCAGTTCCTTCCGGAACACTGGCAATGATTTCCCTGACAGTCTGTGCGGCGTCTTTGTTGCCCAGCTGTTCTTCAAATCGCTTTAGTTCCGCCTGCTTTTGCTGTAGTGGAGCACTGAGCGCGGCTTTTTCGGCATAAAGCGCGCTAAGCTTCTTTTCCCGCTGGGTCTCAATTTGCGTGAGCGACTGGAGGTTGTTGATTTGCGGGCGAGGTTCCAGCCAGAAGGCAATGCCCGCTTCGATAACTTGGAGGCGGCTTTCCATGGTATGAATCTCTTTCCGTACGCGCTCTATGTCGATGTGAAGAGGCGTAGTACTCCATGCAGCCGGAGCGGAGACGATCCGGCTTGAGAGGCCGGCAACAGGAATCCCTTTAACGGTGATGTTCAGGGTGTCAACGTTAGCGGCAAGCGGGAGCGGAAAGCGCAGCGTTCCATTTTCCGCAGTGATGGTACGCTGTTCGTTCACCGCAGCGCCGGAATTGAAGAGCATAATACGCATTGCGGATTGCGCCTGCCGCGGCGGAACGGCGAGCAAAAGTGCAAGAGAACATAAGAAGGGAAAAAGCTTTTTCATGGTCACTCCTTAAGGGAATGAGAGACGTTATCTGTATTCACGGGCATGTTAACGCCTCGCTTAAATCGTGTCCAGATTCTGATTCGATAGCAAAAAGCCTTTCCTAGCGTTTGGGAAAGGCTTTTGTTCGGATGCGGTAAGCGGAAAGAAAGGCTAATTTTTCAGCATAGAATCCAGCATGGCAATGGCATCGCTTTCTATTTGCTTTCTGTGTTCTTCGCCTAGGAAGCTTTCTGTGTAGACTTTGCAAATCGGTTCTGTGCCGGATGGCCGTGCGGCAAACCAGCCGTTGGCTGTGCTGACCTTGATGCCGCCAATGGAAGCTCCGTTTGCGGGAGCGCTGGTAATGGCGGAATCAATGGTGTCGCCGGCGAGTGTGCTGGACGGCACTTTGTCTGCGGATAGTGCCGCGAAAAGGGCGCGTTTTTCCGGTCCAAGCGGTGAATCCGTACGCGAATAGGCAGGTGTGCCAAAACGCTCCGTCAGCTCATTGTATAAGGCGGCAGGGCTTTTGCCGTGCTTTGCCATGATTTCCGCGGCCAGGAGGCAAAGGAGGGGCCCGTCTTTGTCTGTGCTCCAAGGGGATCCGTCAAAGCAGAGGAAAGAGGCCCCGGCGCTTTCTTCGCAGCCCATGCCGCAGGATGCGTCAAACAGGTAGGGGACAAACCATTTGAATCCTACAGGGACTTCAATGAGATTTTTGCCGAGGGCCTGGGCTACCCGGTTGAGCATGGAACTTGTAACTACGGTTTTGCCGATACCTGCGGAAGCGGGCCATGCGTTGCGGGACTGGAATAAATGCCAAGCGACCACAGAAAGGTAATGGTTGGGATTCATTTGGCCGCTTTTGGCGATAATGCCGTGCCTGTCGGCATCAGGGTCGCAGGCGAAGGCTAGATCGTACTGGTCTTTCAGTCGGAGTAATCCAGACATGGCATAGGGCGATGAACAGTCCATGCGGATTTTACCGTCGTGATCAAGGGGGACAAAGCGGAAAGTGGGGTCGTTTTCATGGCTGACAACTTCAATAGGCAGTTTATAGGTCTCAGCCAGCCTGTCCCATACATCCAGAGTGGAACCTCCCAGCGGGTCAGCCGCGAAACGCAGGCCGGACGTGGCTATGGTCTCCAGATCCAAAACAGTCGGAAGGTCCCGGATGTAGCCGCCGATGAAATCCTTTTTGTGAATGAGTCCGGAGGCTGCCGTTTCTTTATCCGTTAGACGGAGCACGCCGCCGTTACCCGCGGCAAGCAGCTCGTTTGCCCGCTTTTCAATCTGGGACGTCAGTTCGGAGGAAGCCGGGCCGCCTGTGGGGGAGGTATATTTGAAGCCGCCGTCCGTTGGGGGATTGTGCGAAGGTGTCACAATGATTCCATCGGCCTGCGCCCCATTTTTCGCTTGGCGGTTGTATGTCAGGATCGCGTGCGAAACCACAGGCGTGGGAGTAAAGGGGCTCAGTTCTTCCATAAAAACCGTGACGTTGTTGGCGGTGAGCACCTGCAGTGCGGTTTGCGCGGCTGGAGAGGAAAGAGCGTGGGTGTCTTTGCCAATAAATAGAGGGCCGTTTACCCCATTGGCCTTGCGAATATCGCAGACAGCCTGCGTAATGGCAAGAATATGCGCCTCATTGAATGTGCGTTTGAGCGAGCAACCCCTATGTCCGGAGGTTCCAAAGCTGACTTTGTGAGCGGGGTTTCCGGCTTCTGGATGAAGATCGGCGTAGGCTGCCAGAAGGGCGGGAATATCGGGAAGCTTATCAGGGGTGGGCAGTGTGCCGGCAAGAGGACTGGGCATATGAAACTCCTTTTCTGCACAGGGACGCGTAAGAGTGTGGCATTCACGCGTTTGTCTCTGTAATCCAAGAGCGCTATTCAACGCTGAATTATGCAGTGCGCCTTCTTTTTCATACCTAAAAAGGGGAGGGGAAGCAAGTCTATGGGAGTGTTGAAACCGACTCTTGTCAGTGTTCTTGCGAAACAGCCGGATCAAGAAGTTGCTGGCGCAGAAGATTGGCAAGCCAGGTTTCGTATTCGGTGCGGCTCCAGCCCCGCAGCCTGACGAGGGATAGGTATAATTCAAAGGAAAGGAGCGTCCAGAAGATATCAAGGGCCTGCTCAAAAGAGAAGGTGCTGCGTGTTTGGGCAATAGCATGCAGGTGGGTTAAATCCTCCCTGATGATGTCTCTGTCCTGCATGTGCTGCTGGAGAAGAAACTGGGCCAGCTCCTGCTCAACGGTAATGGCGCCGCGCAGACTGTTAAAAAGATTTCCCCATGTTTCATAGATATCGCTGATCAAGTGGGCTATGCTTTGTAGGAATGCGTTTGGCGCCGCGCTTTTCAGGGCATCCTGATGCATTTTTTTATGGCGCGGGCTATTGCGGATATTTTCTATTAGAGCGGAAATAATGCCTTTTTTTGAGCCAAAAATTGCGTAAATTGTTTGGGGAGCCACGTTTGCCTCAGCGGCAATGCCCGTGATGGTGGTATCGGTGTAGCCTCGGCTCGTAAAGAGGGTTTCAGCTGCGGAAATGATGCGCATCCTTGTGGCGGTTGCCTGTTTGGCGCGGATAGCGGAATGATAGGAATGTTTTTTTTCGTGGCGCATAGCGGCGATGTAGGTGGTAAAAATAGGTGAGACAAGTCGGGCGTAGCTTGACAAAAAAAAAATTTTTTTTATAAGAAGTATCCACTCAATGGATAGAGCGTACTCTATTTAAATTGAATTTGTCAAATAATTTCACTCAGCAGAGAAAAAAATCGTTCTTTTTTAGAACGGCAGCTATAGCGCAGAATGCACAGGAGGCGCGATGAAACGATTCAAAGCGATGAGCTTGCTGTTGGTGGCCATACTTCTCGTTGGACTGCTTGGCGGCTGCGACAGGCTGAAAGATTTTTTGGGCGGGAAAAAGGGAGGCCCTGCCGGGTCCGCGCCGGAAGTCAAGGTTCAGGTTGTGACTCCTCAGCGCGTGGTGTTAACCACGGAGATTGCCGGCCGCACATCGCCGTATAAGATTGCGGAAGTCCGCCCGCAGGTCGGGGGCATCATCAAATCCAGAAATTTTGAGGAAGGTGCGGATGTCAAGGCGGGAAGCACGCTTTACCAGATAGATCCGGCCATCTATAAGGCGGCGCATGCCAGCGCTGTGGCGGCGTTGGCTCGTGCTGAGGCTAACGTCGCTCCTCTGCGCTTGCGGAGAGACAGATACCGCGAACTCAACAGCATAAGCGCTGTAAGTCGGCAGGAATATGATGACGCGGACGCCGCGCTGAAGCAGGCTATAGCTGAAGTCGGCGTGCAGAAGGCCGCTGTGGAAAATACGGCAATTCGCCTCAACTATACCAAAGTAAACGCTCCCATTTCCGGCAGGGTTGGCTTGTCTACTGTTACCCCAGGTGC
>CAYWQK010000007.1:19541-28657 GCA_964460575.1 uncultured Desulfovibrionaceae bacterium
CAGGTGCCCTTGTTACTGAAAATCAGGGCACTCCCCTGACCACTATCCAGCAGCTTGACCCCATCTATGTGGATGTGACGCAGTCAAGTACGGAAATACTTCGCCTCCGGCGCGCGCTGGAATCCGGCAGACTGAAGACGGACAGCGGTCAGGCCGTAGTTCGCCTCCGCCTTGAGGATGGCACGCCGTACGATCAAGAAGGCAAGCTGCAGTTCACGGATATTACGGTTGATCCCAGCACGGGCATGGTGACCATCAGGGCCCTTTTCCCCAATCCCAAACGCGAGCTTTTGCCGAATATGTATGTCCGCGCCGAGGTTGTTGAAGGCGTCGACGAGGCGGCTATTCTCGCTCCGCAGCGCGCCGTTATCAGGGATGCCAAGGGTGATGCATCGGTGTATCTCGTAAATGAGAACGGCAAGGTTGAAATGCGCGCGGTTAAGGCACTGCGCACAATCGGCCACTCCTGGGTTATTTCTTCCGGACTGGAAAACGGAGACCTTCTGATTATAGAAGGTCTTCAGCGCATCCGTCCTGGCATGGCGGTGCGCATTGCCAAGGAATCGCAGGCAGGCGAATCCGCCGTCCGGTAGGGCTTGCTTTTTTGCAGATACGGCTAGGCGTAGCGTATTCAGTCATTCCAACGTGTTGAGGTCAGTTCCGCATGGCGCGTTTCTTTATCGATAGGCCGGTGTTCGCGTGGGTTATTGCGATCATCATCATGTTATTCGGTGTGCTGTCTATCACGACACTTCCAGTTGCCCAGTATCCGCAGATTGCGCCCCCTTCTGTTTCGATTCGCGCTACGTATAATGGCGTGTCTGCACGCGTACTTGAAGATTCGGTGACCCAAATCCTAGAGCAAAAGCTTCAGGGGCTGGATGATCTTTTGTATATGTCGGCTTCCAGTGACTCCGCGGGCCAGGTCCGTATGGATCTAACCTTTGACCCAAAGGTCAATCCTGATATCGCTCAGACTCAGGTTATGAATAAGGTTCAGCTGGCTATGAGCCAGCTGCCAAGCCAGGTGCAGCAGAACGGCGTGCGCGTGGAAAAAGGCCGTACCATGTTTATCAAGGTGTATGCCTTTATTTCGGAAGACGGCAGCATGAGCGCCCGCGATCTCTGCGACTATGTGGCAACCTATGTGCAGGATACCCTTTCGCGTGTGCAGGGGGTCGGTGGCGTCAACCTCTTTGGTTCGCAGTATGCCATGCGCGTATGGCTTAATCCTGAAAAACTTCAAAGTTACAGTCTAATACCGTCGGATATTTCTGCGGCTATTCAGGCGCAGAACGCGCAGGTTTCTCCTGGTCAGCTGGGCGGAGCGCCGGCGACTGAGGGCACGAGACTGAACGTTACCGTTAGCGCCCAGAACCGCATGCAGACGGTTGAGCAGTTCGAGAACATCCTGATTAGGACGAATGCCGATGGTTCCCAGGTTCGTCTGAAGGACGTGGCTCGTGTTGAGCTTGGCAGTGAAACGTACGGGTCCTATGCCCGCTACTGTGGGCGGCCCGCCGCGGGGCTCGGTATGTATCTGGCAACAGGTGGCAACGCGCTTGAAGTAGTCAGGGCGGCGGACAAAAAGCTTGAAGAGCTTTCGCGTTATTTCCCGAGCGGCCTGAAAGTCGCTTCGGTTTTTGATACGACGCCTTTCGTGGTGCTTTCCATCGAGGAAGTTGTTAAAACACTGTGCGAAGCCATCGTTCTGGTTTTCATCGTCATGCTCGTTTTCCTCCAGAATTTCCGGGCCACGTTGATTCCCACCATTGCCGTGCCTGTTGTTTTACTTGGCACCTTTGGGGTTATGTCGGCCTTTGGCTTTTCTATCAACACCCTTACCATGTTCGGCTTGGTGCTGGCTATCGGCCTTTTGGTGGACGATGCCATTGTTGTCGTGGAAAACGTAATTCGCGTGATGAATGATGAACGCCTCCCCCCGCGCGAGGCTACGCGGAAATCCATGGACCAAATCACCGGCGCCATTGTGGGCATCGCTTTGGTGCTGGCGGCCGTGTTTCTGCCTATGGCCTTTTTCGGCGGTTCCGTGGGCATTATTTACCGTCAGTTTTCCATTACGATCGCATCCTCCATGCTGCTGTCGGTTATTGTAGCCATTGTACTCACGCCGGCCCTTTGCGCGACAATCCTTAAGCCTACCAACACGCTGCACTCGCAGCAAGGCTTTTTTGGCTGGTTCAACCGCAAGTTTGACGCGTTCACGGTAACATACCAAAAAGGCGTCGGGCACGTGACCCGCCGGCCTAAGCGCTGGATGCTGGCCATGTTCTTTTTTGTCATTGCCATGTGCGTGTTGTTTAAGATTCTTCCGACTAGCTTTTTGCCGGATGAGGATCAAGGGCAAATGATGGTGATGTACAACCTGCCTTCGGGGGCGACTCAGGAGGAAACGGAGGCCGTTGCCGCCAAGATTGAAAAGTATTTCCTTGAAAATGAAAAAGATTCTGTGAGCGGGATTATGGCAGTTATCGGCTTTAGCTTTTCCGGCAGCGGTCAGCATACGGGTATGGCCTTTGTGGAGTTGAAGGATTGGGCAGAACGTGATTCTGAAGAAAAGCGCGTTTTTGCCATTGCCAAGCGTGCTATGGCATATTTTTCTCGAATGCGCGAAGCGGTCGTTTACGCGTTTGCGCCTCCCGCTATCACTGAACTTGGCACGGCGACAGGCTTTGATTTTGAATTGGAGGATCGCGGCGGACTAGGACATGAAGCCCTAATGGCCGCCCGCAACAAATTGCTTTATATGGCTGCGCAGAGTCCTCTGCTTGCCAAGGTCCGCCCCAATGGGCAGGAAGATGCGCCACAGCTTCAGGTTACCGTTGACCGCGAAAAGGCGGAGATGTTGGGTATTTCGTTAGCCAGCATCAACTACACGCTGTCTTCGGCTTGGGGCAGTGACTATATTGATGACTTTATTAACCGCGGTCGAGTGAAAAAGGTGATGATCCAGGCTGACGCGCCCTATAGAATGAGCACGGAGGATTTTAACCGCTGGTACTTCCGCAATGACAAGGGAGGGATGGTTCCTTTTTCAGCAGTAGCTAAACAAAGCTGGGCCTATGGACCGATGCGTCTGGAACGCTACAACGCTTTTCCCGCCATCAATATTCAGGGCGAAGCCGCGCCTGGCCAGAGCTCAGGTTCTGCCATGGCCGAAATGGAACGCTTGGCGGGTCAGCTTCAAAGAGGCATTGGTTTTGAATGGACAGGCCTTTCGTACCAGGAACGTATGTCCGGCGCGCAGGCGCCTGCGTTGTATGCCTTGTCTCTGCTTGTTGTTTTCCTTTGCCTAGCGGCTCTCTATGAAAGCTGGACGGTGCCGTTCTCGGTATTGATGGTCGTGCCACTTGGTATCTTTGGAGCACTTGCGGCTGCTATGCTCCGCGGCATGAACAATGATATTTACTTCCAAGTTGCGCTGCTGGCCACTATCGGCTTATCAGCTAAAAACGCCATTTTGATTGTGGAATTTGCTAAGGACCTGTATGATGAGGGACATTCGCTGCTGTCGGCAGTGCAGGAGGCCGCTCGCCTCCGTCTGCGGCCCATCCTCATGACGTCATTTGCGTTTCTGCTCGGCGTTGCTCCGCTGGCGATCAGCACCGGAGCCGGTTCTGGCAGCCAGAACGCCATTGGCACGGGTATTTTGGGCGGTACCTTTGCAGCGACGGCACTAGGTATTTTCTTTGTTCCTATTTTCTATGTCGTCGTTATGCAACTGTTCTCCCAAAAGGAACGCGAGGCACGCAAAGCGGTCCAGCGTACAGCCGGAAACAAGAACGCCTAAGTCATCGCGAGGATACATATGAACCGTGGATATAGCTTTCTTCTGGCAATGCTGCTGACGGCTGGGCTTGCTGGCTGCAGTCTTGCGCCTCATTACGTTCGTCCGGCATCGCCAGTGGGTGAGGAGTGGACTGAAAAAAGCACGGGTGGAGATTCCATCAAGCCTGTTTCAGAAATGGAATGGCGGACGTTTTTCAGCAATGCCACGCTTCAGCGGCTGATAGAGGATGCGCTTGTCTATAATCGCGATCTGCGCGTGGCCGCGCTGAGCATGGAACGCGCGGCTGCTCAGTACCGCATTCAGCGCGCTGACAGGCTCCCCACAATAGGTCTTTCCGGCGAGCATGCTTCTCAGCGTGTTGCCGAGGATTTGTCGACCCGCGGTGGATCCTACATAGGGCGCCAGTATACAGCGGGGATAGGGTCAAGCAGCTTTGAACTGGATTTCTTTGGACGAGTTAAAAGTCTGAATGATGCGGCGTTGGAGCAGTATTTTGCTTCCGAGGAGGCGCACCGTGCCGCAAGGCTTTCGCTTGTATCGCAGGTGGCCGCGGGCTGGCTACAGCTCATCGCGGACCGTGAGCAGTTGACTCTTTCCAAGGAGACACTGGCAAGTCAGCGGGCTTCGTATAACATGATTCAGAGCCGTTTCGAACACGGGGTTTCGACCCGGCTAGATCTTTGGCAGGCTCAAACCAGCGTAGATACAGCTCGGGCCGACATCGCCCGCTACAGCGGGCAGGTCGCAGAGGACATTAATGCGCTTTCTATCCTTGTTGGGCGCCAGGTTTCACCAAGTGAAATTCCCGAACAGTCTTTGACCGAGGCTGAGACATTCCCCGTCCTCCAGGCAGGTCTGCCTTCTGAAGTGTTGCTTGAGAGGCCGGATATTCTGCAGCAGGAACACCTTCTTCGTGCGGCCAATGCCAACATCGGGGCGGCTCGGGCCAATTTTTTTCCCAGCATCACGCTTACAGGCTCTCTTGGCCGCGGCAGCGCGGAATTAGACAAGTTGTTTGATGCCCACAATGGCACATGGTTATTCTCGCCAAGCATTTTCCTGCCTATTTTTGACACAGGGCGGAATTTGGCTATCCTGCGCACATCGGAAAAGGACAGGGATATTGCCGTGGCTAATTACGAAAAGGCAATCCAACAGGCTTTCCGAGAAGTTTCGGATTCCCTCACGCTCCGCCGTACGCTGGAAGAACAGCTTGAGGCAAGGCTTTCTCTTGTTCGGGCTACAACGGAGGCATACCATCTTTCCGACGCCCGCTACCAGCGCGGCGTGGACAGCTATCTTGGCGTGCTTGATTCGCAGCGCGCCATGTACGCGGCGCAGCAAGCCGCCGTGGACGTGCGCCTTGCACGGGATGAGAATCTTATAACGCTGTACAAGTCCCTGGGCGGCGGCTGGAAATAGGCAGTCCCTGCGGCAGCTTCAGGCATCATGCACATCAATATTGTAACGCTTTTTCCCGAATGGTTTGAAACTCCATTGAAAACTGCCCTGCTAGGGCGTGCGGTGACTGCCGGTCTTGTTTCCTTCAGCTGCGTTAATCCCCGTGACTCGGCGGCGGATATCCACAGGACAGTGGACGACCGTCCCTATGGCGGAGGGCCGGGCATGGTGATGATGCTTGCTCCTCTAGTGCGGACGCTGCGCGAGCTAGAGACCGGCGGAGGCCTTGGTCGGGTGGTTATGCTCGCTGCTTCAGGTAAGCCCCTGACGCAAAAGCTCGCACGCGAATTGTCCCATGAGCCTAGGCTGACGCTTATCTGCGGGCGCTACGAGGGGATTGACGCCCGTCTGCAGTCCCTTTTCCTTATGGAATCCGTAAGCGTAGGAGAGGCTGTGCTTAACGGCGGCGAGGCTGCGGCCATGATGCTGATTGAAGCGGCATGCAGGCTGATTCCTGGCTTTATGGGCAAGGAGGAATCCGGGGATGAGGAAAGCTTTTCCCACGGCTTGCTCGAATACCCCCACTATACACGACCGGAGCTTTATGAATCGCTTGCTGTCCCAGAAGTTTTACGCTGCGGGGATCATGGGCTCGTTGCCGAGTGGCGGCGGGAAAAGGCTTTGCTTACGACATTGCGCCAGCGACCGGATATGTTGGATGATGCGCCACTCACCTATAAGGATCTTCGTGTGCTTAAAGCGGCGCTTGAAAAGGAAAACACTCCGCGCCTGGGCCGGAATTTGCATTGCGCCCTTGTCCATTATCCTGTTTTTCTTGATGAAAAAAAATGCGGCGCAACGTCTTTGACAAATCTTGATATTCACGATATAGCTCGATGTTCCCGTACATATGGCCTTGGAAGCGTGCAGGTCGTAACGCCGCTGGCGGATCAGCAGCATTTGCTGGAGCTTTTACTCCGGCACTGGACGCAAGGGCCGGGAAGCCGGAGCAATCCGGACAGGGCTGAAGCCCTGTCGCTGGTGCGTAAGGCTGACAGTCTTGAGGCAGCGATAGCCTCAGTTAGCGATCGGTGCGGGCAAGAGCCGCTAGTGGTGGCTACCAGCGCTCGCGAAAGCAAGGCTGGCCTCTTTACCTGTGGCGCTGTACGTCAGGCGCTTTCACAGCGGCCCGTTCTGCTTGTTTTTGGCACCGGACATGGACTCGCTCCAGAAGCGCTTAGGCTCTGCGACGGAGCCCTGAGGCCGTTGCGCTATTTGGAAAGGTATAACCACCTTCCAGTCCGAGGTGCTGTGGCCATCATCCTCGATAGGCTTCTGGGCGACTGTGACTGGCCGTCCTGACGCGTTGAATGAAAAAACGATAGGTTACATGCTATAAAGGAGTCTTTTCATGGACATCATCCGCAAAATCGAACGCGAAAATATGCGTATGGATATCCCTTCCTTTAAGTCGGGGGACACCATTAAGGTTCACCTGCGTATTGTTGAAGGCGAAAAGGAACGTATTCAGGTTTTCCAAGGCAATGTGATCCGCGTTAGCCGTGGCACTACCGGCGCTACAGTGACCGTCCGCAAGATTTCAGACGGCGTGGGCGTGGAACGCGTATTCCCCCTGCATTCGCCTTTTATTGACCACATGGAAGTAGTGACTGAAGGCTGCGTCCGCCGCAGCCGGCTGTATTACCTGCGCGACCTTAAGGGCAAGGCTGCGCGCATTAAGCCCAAGAAACGCTTCTGATTTCGTTGTGTTCCGCTGGGGGAGGGCGCTTGCTCTCCCCCTATGTTTTATATGTGCCCGAAAGGTTTTTCCTGACGGGTTTTTATATTTTTTCCGCGGGGGATAAACTGTCTTGCGGAAATTTCAACGGTATGCCGCCTGCTTGTGTGGCTTTTAGGATCGTTTATGTCCAACCACGCGACTTATTTCGCCATGAGCCCTACCCTGCTTGATCCCTATGGCAGCCACGTCGCGCTGGCACGTATCGCTGGCATTGATGAAGTTGGGCGAGGCTGTCTGGCAGGTCCGGTTGTGGCGGCGGCTGCCATTTTGCCCCCAGAAGCCAAAATAGAGGGTCTTGATGATTCCAAGGCTGTTCCTGCGAAGCGCCGAGCCGGTCTGGCTGAAAGAATAGGCGAAGTAGCCGTTGCTTGGGGGCTTGGTCTTGTTTGGCCTCGGGAAATAGATCGCATTAATATCTTAGAAGCCACGTTTAAAGCCATGAGCCGCGCTGTACGGACGCTTAAGGTCCGTCCTAAACTGCTGCTTGTGGATGGCAACCGTGAGATCCCGCGCGGTTGGCTGCAGTCTGAGGCGGGTTTCGTGCCTCCGCAGAGAATCATTGTTGGCGGCGACGCGCTTGTGCCTGCCATTTCCGCGGCTTCTATCCTGGCCAAGGTTTACCGTGATGATTTGATGGAGCGTATGGATAGGTGTTATCCGGGATACGGCTTTTCCCGCCATAAAGGTTATGGGACTGCGGAGCATCTAGCGATGCTGCGCAAATACGGTCCCTGCCCAATACACAGGATGACGTTCCGCAAGGTCCGCTCGGAAGAGCCGTGTGCGGTTTGCGTGCAGGGTACGCTATGCTGAACCATCTTTCTTCCCGTAAGCTCTTGGGCCAGGCTGGCGAGAGCGCCGCGGCCGCATTGCTGCAGAAAAAAGGGATGAAAATTGTTGCCCGCAACTGGCGCAACGGCTCTCTAGAACTGGATTTGATTTGTCTGGACGGGGCTACGCTGGTTTTTGTGGAAGTGCGCACCCGTCGAGCAGGGGGGATGCTTTTGCCTGTTGAAACAATGACATCGGCAAAGAGGCGTTCATTCACGCGGGCGGCTCAAGCCTATCTTTCTGCAGAAGGTTTGTGGAACAGGCCTTGCCGCTTTGACCTTGTGTGCGTCACTGCTCGTTCCTCTGTTCCTCCTTTTGATCTGCAACTGGAGCATATGATAGATGTTATCTTCTAGCGGCGTCCTTTATGTCGTGGCAACGCCCCTTGGTAACGCGGACGATCTATCGCCGCGCGCCAGAGAGGTTTTGGAATCGGCGGATCTTGTGCTTGCGGAGGACACGCGGCGCACGGGTCTTCTGTGCCGCTGCTGCGATGTACGGGCAAAGCATTTTATGAGCTTCCACGACCACAGCGAGGAGGAAAAAACAGCGTCCATTGTGTCTATGCTGAAGAATGGCGCACAGTTGGCTCTTGTTTCCGACGCTGGGCTTCCCCTCGTTGCTGATCCCGGCTACAGGCTGGTGCGCGCTTGCCGATTGGAGGGTATACCCGTAACTGTTATTCCGGGACCTTGCGCACCCGTCACAGCTCTTGCCGGCAGCGGTATTGCCCCTCAACCCTTTGCCTTTTTGGGCTTTTTGCCTAGGGCTCGTTCGGATATTGAAGAAACGTTTCGTCCTTTTGCTTCTTTGCCCGTGACGCTGGTTTTTTTTGAACGTAAGGATAGATTGGCGGAATCGTTGCGTACGGCGCTGGCGGTGCTTGGTCCGCGGGAACTGTGTATTGCTAGGGAATTAACCAAGACCCATGAAGAATACCTTATTGGCCGCTTGGAAACACCGCCGGATACTGGGAATCTGCTGGGGGAAATTACCGTGGTTGTCGGGCCGTCGGAACAGTGCGCGGTTACGCCCCGCAAAAAACTTCTTGCTCTGATTGCCGAGGAGCGCAGGGGCGGCGGTTCCCTCCGCGCCATTGCCAGACGCGTTCAGACGAGGACGCTTGGTTGGACGGTTAAGGGCATTTACGCCATGATGAGCTCGGAAGAAGGGATGAAATCCGGTGTTCAGATGGAAGCTGCGGAGGAAAAGCAATGAACAGCGCCAAGGGCAGTTCACTAATTAGCGATAACAGGAAAGCCCGCCATTACT
>CAYWQK010000007.1:28667-43746 GCA_964460575.1 uncultured Desulfovibrionaceae bacterium
CTATGAACTTTTGGAATTTATCGAGGCTGGCATTGTATTGACCGGCCCTGAGGTCAAGAGCCTGCGGGCAGGGAAGATCAGTTTTCTCGACAGCTATGTTGATTTCAAAAACGGCGAAGCCTGGCTTATCGGGATGAATATCGCGCCGTATAACAATGCCGGCTATGTGCCGCAGGTGCCGGACAGGCCCAGGAAGCTGCTTTTGCATCGGAGGGAACTTATAGTTCTTGCGGCTAAGGTGGAACAAAAGGGCCTTACTGTTGTTCCCGTAAAGCTCTATTTTCACAGCGGACGCGTCAAGCTAGAAATTGCTCTTGGTCGCGGACGTAAGCTCCATGACCAGCGCGATGAGCTAAAGCGTCGCGCTGAGACCAGGGATACCGCACGGGAAATGGCGGAACGGCAAAAGTAGCTCCCCGTTACCCTCGTTGACAGAAAAATTAAAATATGCCGCCATATTGTATGGCAGTAAAAAGGAGCAGAGCGTGCATCCCCTTCGGGTTGTCCTTGTCAGAACCAAATTTCCCGAAAACATCGGCATGGCGGCTAGGGCATGCGCCAACATGGGCGCGGATGAATTGATGCTTGTTTCGCCCTGTTGGTGGGATATGGAAAAGGCCCGTCCGCTGGCAACGTCCAGGGGCGAGCCTGTGCTTTCCCGAGTCCGCGTTTGCACAAGCCTAGACGAAGCGCTTGCGGATACGGTGCTGAGCATTGGCACTACGGCCCGCGTCGGCGGCTGGCGACGGGGGTTGCTTACGCCTGTGCAAAGCGCGGAAGAAGTCGTGGACGCGCTTCAGCACGGTGCCGTGGCCCTAGTTTTTGGCTCTGAGGACAGGGGGCTGGACAATGGAGAAATTGAGCAGTGCTCACGCCTAGCCAATATTCCTACGGACGGGGCTTCTTCCCTTAATCTGGCGCAGGCTGTCTTACTTATGCTGTATGAATGCATGAAGCTGCGGCAGGGCGCGCGCCCTGTTTTTGATGATCCCGGGCAGGGGTCGCGGCGAATCACACACGCAGAGCAGGAAATACTGATGAACACGCTCAAGCAGACTCTGCTCACACTGGATTACTTGAAGGGAGATAATCCCGATTACTTCATGATGCCGCTACGCCGTTTTTTTGGCAAAACACCGTTGCGCCGTCACGAAATGGATATGCTTATGGGCGTTTGCCGGCAGGTAAACGGCCTTGCGGCCAGGGCTGGGCTTGCCCTAAAAAAGAGGGACTGAATGACGAAAAATGAGCTTTGCGAAGCAGTGGAAGCGTTGGGCTTTGTCTTGCCGTCATCGCTTTTGCCGGTTCTTGGCAGTTATCTTGACAATTTAGTTCGTTGGAACAGGGTCATGAACTTGATGGGCGCGTCCACGTGGCGGCGGGCGTTGAAAGAGCTGGTGGTGGACAGTTTTTACTTGGATGTATTTCTGCGTCGCTCGGAACTTGCTGTGGCGGATTCCCCGCAGTGCTGGGATTTAGGATCCGGGGCGGGATTGCCGGGGATTCCCCTACGCATGCTTTGGAAGCGCGGAACGTATTGGCTGGTGGAATCTCGCGAAAAACGGGCTATATTCATGCGTTCCATGCTGGCAAGGTACCCTCTTTCCGGTACGCAGGTGTTTCATGGTCGGGCAGAAGCATTTATGGCCGGCAGGAGGTCGGCAGATTTGATTATAAGCAGGGCCTTTATGCCCTGGGAGAAGCTTTTGAATTTTGTTTCGTCGAGTCTCGCGCCAAGCGGGCATGTTATTTTGCTTTTGAATGAGGCAATTAACTTACCCCAAGGCAGTCCATGGCGTGAATCCGCGCGCATGGTCTATCCAGTTGGGGATAGCGAGCGGCTTTTTATGGCGCTGAGAAAGGCGTGATATTTTTCTGTGAGGCAATAGAGGGCCGTCGCCTTGGCAGGAGGCAAAAAAGTTGGAGGATCAAGCATGAAACACAAGGTAAAAGTCACAGTCATCGATAAAAAGCTCTATCCTGAACTTCAGGAAGAATTTTGCGCAGATCCGAATTCCGGCATGTGCCCGTGCTATAATATTGGCGATGAATTTCTTTTTGAGCGGGATGAAAACAATGATCATTTTTGGCATGGCGGACTGAACACGCTTGTGAAAACCACGGCCAACCCGCGAAATGTTGCCGGCGGTCCAAACATGCCCCATTGCTCGGAAGCGTGGGATGCCATTGCTCGGTACATTTATACAGGACTTCAGGGGGGATCGATCATGAAAGGCTGGATGAAAAAGGAGAATACTATGATTGCCTGCTGTTCAGACGGCACCCGCCCTGTTGTTTTCAAGATTGAGCGGATTGATGAGGAATAGTGGCGAAGCGGAAAGGTAGGCCGTGTCCTCAAAAAGCCAGGGGAAAAGACTGTTCTGCAAAAAACAAAAGGATTATGGCAAGTTACCGTAATCCTTTTTGCGTTCTTCTTGGTGCCGAAGGAGAGACTCGAACTCTCATGGAGGAACCTCCACTAGACCCTGAACCTAGCGTGTCTACCAATTCCACCACTTCGGCACGGGAAAATTTATATGCGAAAGCCAATTTCTTGGCAAGCTTTTTTTACGAAAAAGCGATATTTTAATTTTACATTATATATCAATAGGTTATTGCTATTTTACGATAGATTTTTCAGCTGAGGTTTCGTTTTCTGGTGCTAGCCGACTTTTGTTTTGCTTTTCAAGTCTATTTATCGAGCGGCAGGCGGATTTCGCCAGGATCCGCGCCGCATGGCCGTCAAGGAGCCTTGTCTGCTTGCCTTTTTCGCTTTAAGACGTAGGCAGTACCAAAATGGGCGGTGAGTCTTGAGCGGCGCTCCGCAGAATCGGGATTGGAGGGATTCATGCGCTTGCTTTTTATTCCCTTTGCACTGTGTCTTTGCCTGGCCCTTCTATTTGTGCCGCATGGCGCGCACGCGCAGCGGGACTCCGCGCCGTTTGCGCCGTCTGCTGTGCGTCTTTCCATATCAAATATTTCTTTTACGTCGTCGGTAACGCCTGAGAGCATTGCCCAGGTGCGCAGAAAGCTCAAGTCGCGGGGCGAGGACATTTCGCAGTATCGCGTAGCGCTCCGCAGTGTCGCGGATAAGGATATCGCTGCTTTTTGCACGGCCTTTCCGCAAACGGCGCGTCTGGATATTCAGGGGCGGCTTACGCAGCTGGACGCCGTGAGCGACCTTTCTCCTCTGAGTGCTCTTTCCAATTTGCAGGAGCTTGACATCCAGTACACAGCCGTCAGGGATTTTTCGCCTCTTCAGAATTTACGGCGGCTTTCCAAACTCAAAATCGAGGTGGCGGCCCTGGATGGCGGCGATGTGTCCTTTCTTTCCGGTATGGACAAGTTGAAATCGCTTCATCTCACCAGTATCGCCTATAAAGAAAAGAAGCTTTGCCTTGCCGGTTTGGAAAATAAGCCCGGACTTGAAACGCTGATTCTGGGGGGAATGAGGCTGGAGGCGCCCAATGCCCTTGCGTCGCTTAACGGCCTGCCTTCCCTGCGTCAGATACGTTTTTTTCGTTGTTCCATTGGAAGTTTAGCTCCTTTGGCAACGCTGCCAAAACTGGAAAGGTTACGTTTTTTTTCCGTGCATGGGCTGGATGTGGAGCCCCTTGCGGCTTGCCCAGCCCTGAAATCGCTCAATATGGAATTGGTTTTTCCGCTCAACCATACGGAAGCTTTTGGACGAATGGCTGCCTTGGAGGAATTGCGCGCTGGCAGGGCTGGAATTAAAGAACTTTCCTGGCTGGCAGGCCACGCAGCCTTGAGGAAACTTTTCCTTTACGAGGAAGATATTTCCGATTTTTCAGCGCTTGGTCAGCTCCCTCGCCTAGAGAGGCTCCGTCTGCGGAACATGCGGCGTCCCATCGGCGATTTGGGTTTTCTTTCAGGCATGGAATCGCTGAGGGTTCTGAGGCTGGAGGGCGTTGAATTTTCTAACGAACGAGCTATTGGCTCGCTTCCGGCGCTGCGCGAACTTGTGCTTAATAAGGTTTCCAGCCGTCCTGGAAGGGCTGTGGATCTGGGTTTTGCGTCGGCATTGCCCCACTTGATTCGGTTGCAGCTTACGGGCCTTGAACTGAAGGGTGGAAGATCCTTGCGCGGACTGCGGAATTTGGAGCATCTTGAAATGACGTACTGCTCTGGTGTGAAAAATTTGGCGCCAATCCAGACCCTGCCGAATTTGCAGCGCTTTATAGTCAGCCGTGGCGCGTATCCACAGTCCAAGCTTTATCCGTTTAAGGATATAGTGCTGCAGCGCTAATTTGAATAAGCTGAAGCGTAAAGACGAGCGTGGGGCCATTTGGCAAAAACACCGGGTAGCGGCGGGGTCGCTTTTGATGGATTGGAGATTGCCGGCCGATATCTGCGGGGCGGGGCATTTGGACAAAACGTCGGAGTATTGAGGGCAGGCAAAATGGTAGCAAGGTTGTGGTGCGGCGGCCTCCAAGGCGTAGACGCATTTAGGGTTGATCTGGAGGTGGACGTGGTGCGGCAAGGGCTTCCGGCTTTTGTTTTGGTCGGCTTAGCGGAAGGTGCTGTGCGGGAGGCCCGTGAACGGGTGTTTGGCGCTCTGCGGGCTTCGGGATTCCGGTTGCCTCCAAGCCGCATTACCGTTAATTTAGCACCGGCTGACCGCCGCAAGGAAGGCAGCGCTTATGATTTTCCACTGGCAGTGGCTCTGCTTATGGCCGCCGGGGTCCTTCCTGCTGAACGCGGGGAGGGCTGGCTTTTGGCCGGAGAACTTTCGTTGACTGGCGCCATTAAGCCCGTTCCAGGCATTTTGCCACTGGCCATGCTTGCGCGCACCGAGGGGGCAAAGGGCATGATAGTTTCCCCTGAGAATGCAGGGGAAGCTTCCATGGTGGAGGGCCTTCAGGTTTTTGCCATGAGCAGTTTAGCCGATGCCGTCGCTTTTCTTGGTGGGGCGCTTGAAGCTTCTCCCGTACCTTTTGCCGCTCCGGAGCTTGAGAGCGACGCGCCCTACGCCATGGATTTTGCCGATGTCAAAGGACAGGAACACGCAAAGAGGGCCATAGAAATCGCGGCCGCCGGCGGGCATAACCTGCTGTTTATCGGCCCTCCCGGCAGTGGAAAAAGTATGCTTGCCCGCCGCATTCCTTCCGTATTGCCGCCTCTCACTTTTGAGGAGGCGCTGGAGGTTACAAAAATTTACAGCGTGGCCGGCAAGTTGGAGGGAAAAGGGTTTGTGACTATTCGGCCTTTTTTGGAGCAGCACCCTACGGCTTCAGAGGTTTCTCTGGTTGGAGGGGGTACCCATCCTAGGCCCGGGGCTGTCTCCCTAGCGCATCGTGGCGTACTTTTTCTTGATGAGCTGCCGGAATACCCACGCGGCACGCTGGAAGTGCTGCGCCAGCCCCTGGAAACAGGGGAGGTTACGGTTTCCCGTGCAGCGCAGACCGTGGTTTTTCCTGCTGACTGCATGCTTGTGGCAGCTATGAATCCATGCCCCTGTGGCTATCTGGGCGATCAGGGGCATTCCTGCGTCTGCACGCCGCAGCAGATCCAGCGCTATCGCGGCAAAATTTCCGGTCCTCTTTTGGATAGGATAGATTTGCATATCCATGTGCCTGCCGTTTCCTACGAGGATCTCCGAAACCGGAAACCAGGCACGGATTCCGCAACAATGCGTTCGCGCATCACTGCGGCAAGAGCTGTTCAGGCCGCTCGATACAAGGACATCCCCGGCTGCCGTACAAATGCGGATCTTACCGGGCGACTTCTGGCGGAATGGTGCGAGCCCGACGCCGAAGGCCATGCCTTTTTGCGTGAGGCTGTACGCTCGCTTTCCCTTTCGGCTCGGGCATATACGAGGATTTTGCGCATCAGCCGGACTATTGCAGATATGGAGGGGGCGGACTCCCTTTCTCTGCGCCACTTGGCCGAAGCCGTGGGCTGTCGAGTCTTGGATAGGGAGCGCCGCTGATTCTAACTGCCTAGTGGGCAAGGCGTTTAGTTCTTTTGAGTAAATTGACAGCCCGGTGTTTTTACTCTAAGTAAGACTAGATACGTTTTTTTTAACGTACACAGGCAAGGCGTGGTTGGAACGTAACGCTTTGCTTTATTGTATATGTCTGTGGGCCTTTTTTTGTGGGAAAAGTTCTTGCTGGAGAGGAGGAATATGGAAAAAACAGACAGGGTAATTCCTGAGTCCGAAACGTTTTCCGACTTGATGGGCATTGAATTTTTGCCGGCGTCGGCAGGAAGCGCTGCCGCTAGACTGAAGGTTGATCGGAAATTGTGCCAGCCTTTTGGCTTTTTGAGCGGGGGAGCTTCCCTTGCCTTAGCTGAAACGCTGGCAGGGCACGGCTCGCTGGCTATATGTGCCCGAGGGGAATTCCCTTTTGGCGTGCAGGTCAGTGGCAATCATCTGTTGCCTGTTCCTGAAGGCACTTGGATTACGGCGTGTGGAACCATTCTTATGCGGGGCCGCGGCCTGCACGTTTGGAACATAGAGCTTTTTGATGAGCAGGGCAGGCTGGTTTCAACCAGCCGTGTTGTGAACTATATAAAACGGGGCGGAACGCATCATGGCGCCGAGGGAATGGAAGCCGATTCGCGGATACGAGTACAGTGAAATTTTGTTTGAATTTTTTGAAGGTATCGCCAAAATTACCATAAATAGGCCCCGCTGGCGTAATGCTTTTACGCCGACAACCGTGGCGGAAATGAGCGATGCCCTGCGCCACTGTCGGGAAGACCAGAACGTGGCCGTGGTGGTGCTGACTGGCGCTGGTGACAAGGCCTTTTGCAGCGGCGGCGACATGCATGTAAAAGGCCATGGAGGCTATGTCGGCCAGGATGGCGTGCCGCGCCTGAATGTGCTGGATGTGCAGAAGCAGATCCGTTCTATTCCCAAACCTGTTATTGCCATGGTCAATGGCTATGCCATTGGCGGTGGTCATGTGCTCCACGTCGTTTGCGATTTGTCTATTGCCTCTGAGAACGCCATTTTTGGACAGACAGGGCCGCGTGTAGGCAGCTTTGACGCTGGTTTTGGCGCTTCGTATCTCGCCAGAATCGTTGGCCAAAAAAAAGCGCGGGAAATTTGGTTCCTCTGCCGCCAATATTCGGCGCTGGAAGCGCTGGAAATGGGGCTTGTTAACAAAGTCGTGCCTTTTGACAAGCTCGAGGACGAGGTTGTGGACTGGGCCAAAACCATGATGCGGCACAGCCCCATGGCCATGCGCATGATCAAGGCAGGACTCAATGCTGAGCTGGATGGCCAGGCCGGCATCCAGGAACTGGCCGGCGACGCGACACTCCTTTATTACCTGACCGAGGAGGCTCAGGAAGGAGGCAAGGCTTTCCTTGAAAAGCGCCGTCCGGATTTTGCACAGTATCCTAAATTCCCGTAGACCGAGTTTACTGTTTATTTATGGAACGGCGCCGGATGCGTTTTTCAAAAAGCCTTTTTCATAGATTTTCGCTATTGGCAAGGAACCGCACAGCCGATGCGATGCCCTGTCCACGTTTTTTCTCTCCGATGCAGCAATCGTTTATTTGCATTGACGGGCGCAGCTATGGATCGGAAGATATCGGCGCTCTGTTCTGCCTAGCCGAGCAGGGCCGCCCTGAACTTGCGGATCTCGCGCGCTTTCTTACAGAGTGGTTTTCTTCGTCAGATGCCGTGCCTGTGCAGACGTCCGGATCAACAGGTACTCCAAAGCGTTTTTTCGCGCTCAAGGCAAGGATGAGGGCAAGCGCAAGGTTGACCTGCGACTTTTTGCGTTTAAAGGAAGGGGACAGCGCCTTTTTATGTATGCCTCTTAAATATATTGGTGCAAAAATGGTTGTTGTGCGGGCTCTGGAGCGCAGGCTTGACCTGCGCTGTGTTTTTCCTTCTAGTCATCCCCTACGCGGCCGAACGGAGGCGCTATCCTTTGCCGCCATGACTCCAGCTCAGGTTTATACTACGCTGGAAGTTCCTGAAGAGACGGAAACGCTGAAGAAGGTTCGGCATTTGATCATCGGCGGCGGAGCGGTTAATGGGCCGATGGCTGAAAGCCTCCGCGAATTTCCCAACGCGGTATGGTCTACATATGGTATGACAGAGACGCTTTCGCATATTGCGCTGCGTCGGCTGAACGGACCTGAGGCGTCGGAGTGGTATACGCCGTTCTCCGGGATTTCTGTGCGTCTTGCTGAGGATGGCGCCCTGCGCATTTCGGCGCCCGCGGTCTGTGATGGCGAACTGCTTACCAATGATCTTGCTGAATTGGATAAAAATGGCCGATTCCGTATTCTTGGCCGTAAGGATAATATCATTAACAGCGGGGGCGTTAAGGTGCAGATCGAGACTGTGGAAGCGGCGCTTGCTCCGTATATAGAAGGTTCCTTTTTCATAACCTCTGTGCCAGATGCGCATTATGGCGAAATGGTTGTGATGCTGCGCGAGGGACATGGCGGGGAGGATTGCATGGCGGTTTGCCGCCGGGTTTTACATCCATACACATGTCCCAAGCGCGTTTTTTGCGTTCCTTTGCTTCCCCGTACAGGATCTGGCAAACCAGATAGGGCCGAAGCCCGCCGCCTAGCCCGGAAGCTGATACAGGTAAAGCAGTCCGGCGCATTGCCGGATTGAAATCCGGGCGCATAAGTTTTTTGCAGGAGTTTTTCATGCCTTTTGATAACCTGCCGCCGGACAAGCGACCTGTGCCGCTGCGTGCGTATATCGCGCTGGTATTAGTGATTTTTTTCTTTTCAGGGTGGTTTGCCGACAGCGCGAGCTGGTTCGGCTTCATGGATTTCAATGCGCTGAACGGACAATTCGGCAAAATTGCCGATGCGACGTTTGTGGGCAAAGGAGGGTTTGGCGCTAGGTATGGTTTTCTTTTTGCGTTGTCTTTGATTCCCGGTATCATGCTGGCCCTTGGCGTTGTGGCCGTGGCGGAGCGGGAGGGTGCGCTCCATGCGGCTCAGCGTATGCTCACGCCCTTTCTGAGGCCGATCCTGGGTTTGCCCGGAGTGGTTGGACTGGCCCTGATCAGCAGTCTGCAAAGTTCTGACGCGGGCGCCGTTATGACGCGCCAGCTCAAGGATAAACATTTGCTTACAGAAGCGGAATGCAGCATTTTTGGCGCGTTTCAGTTTTCCTCCGGCGGTACCGTAATCAATTATCTTACATCGGGGCTGGCGCTTTTCCCTTTTCTTTCTGTTCCCTATATAAAGCCGTTGTGCGTGATTTTGTTGTGTAAGATTTTGGGGAGCAATGTGATGCGGCTTTACCTGTGTATTGCGGCTGGCAAGAAGAAGGAAGCAGCGGAATGAGCTGCAAAAGCGTATACGAAACCTTTGTAGAAGGTATGCGCAATGGGTGGACGCTTGGCACAATGCAGCTTCTTCCCAATATGGTCATGGCCTTTGTTTTGATTCAGGTCTTGAATAAGATCGGTCTGTTGCAGTTTCTGGGGAAGCTATTTGGACCATTAATGGCTTTCTTCGGCTTGCCTGGCGAATCCGTTACCGTACTACTTACGGCTTGGCTTTCCGCCGGAGGCGGTGTTGGCGCCGCAGCCAGTCTGTATACGCACGGTGTACTTAACGGCACGCATCTGAGCATCATTATTCCAGCCATTTTTCTTATGGGCGCACAGCTTCAGTATGTGGGGCGCATCCTTTCCGTTGCCGGGGTAGATCCGCGCCATTATAAGGTGCTGATGCTGATAGGGTTGCTTAACGCACTGCTTTCCATGCTTATTATGCGCTGGCTGGTGCTGTAGGGGGGGATCCCTTCCGTGTTCTTGGCATCGTTTATTATTCGCAGGAGTTTTTTATGGCCCAGACTTTTTCCGAAGCGGAGCTTCGCGTTCTCCGCATTGTTCAAAAAGACCTTCCAGACAGCGAGACGCCTTATGCCGATATCGCCCGTGAAGCCGGCATGAAGGAGGAAGAGGTTATCGGTTTGTTGACAAGGCTGAAGCAATCCGGGGCCATCAGGCGTTTGGGCGTGACCTTGCGCCACCAGAAAACGGAATGGACGCACAATGTAATGGTTGTTTGGAAGGTCAGCGAAGAGGACTCGGATGCCGCGGGCGAGGCGGCAGCCCGCCATCCCTGCGTTTCGCATTGCTATTTTCGTCCTACAACCGCGGATGACTGGCCGTATACTCTGTATACCATGGTGCATGGAAGATCTGAGGAAGAATGCCTCCGCACGGTTGAGGAGCTGCGTGTGATCCCCGGGATGGGCGAGTACGCTATGCTGAAGAGTTTGAAGGAGCTTAAAAAGACATCCATGGTGTATTTTTAATCCTGTATTTCCACAGACATTGCTTTTCGGGCACTTGCCTCGGCAGGGGAAATAGGCCGTTTCGTAGTTACGCTCTGCCGAGGAAAGTCCGAACAAAAGGATTTGAAACATGAAGTCATCACAGATGTGGTTTGCTGAAGCGAAAAAATTGATTCCCGGCGGGGTAAACAGCCCTGTCCGCGCATGCCTGAACGTAGGGTGCGATCCTCTTTTTATTGCCTCTGCCAAAGGCGGTCACATTACAACTGTTGACGGCGTGGAGATGGTGGATTTTGTGGAATCATGGGGGCCCATGCTCCTTGGCCATGCCCACCCTGAAGTTACCAAAGCTATAGCAGAGGCCGCTCCTTTAGGTACAAGTTACGGTGCGCCCTGCCCAGCGGAGGTAGAGCTGGCCAAGGTAATCGTTGATGCCTTTCCCTCTATAGAAATGGTGCGCATGGTCAATTCCGGCACGGAGGCGACTATGAGCGCCCTGCGCCTAGCCCGTGGCGTTACCGGAAGGGATAAGGTCATTAAGTTCATCGGCTGCTACCATGGCCACGCGGATTCTTTTTTGGCAAGTGCCGGTTCAGGTGTAGCTACGCTTTCCATACCCGGCACGCCCGGCGTGCCGGAATGCACTGTGCGGGACACCCTACTGGCCCCTTACAATGAAATCCAGGACGTGGAAGAGCTCTTTCGGAAATACAGCGGAGAAATTGCGGCGGTCATTGTGGAACCTGCGGCGGGCAACATGGGGCTTGTGCCCCCTGCCGACGGCTTTTTGGAAGGTTTGCGCAGGCTCTGCACGGTCAACGGCAGCCTTTTGATCTTTGATGAGGTGATCACTGGCTTCCGCGCAGCCTATGGCGGAATGCAGACCCGCTGTGGCATTGAACCGGATTTAACAACGCTGGGTAAGATTATTGGCGGCGGCCTGCCTGTTGGTGCCTATGGCGGAAAAGCCGAATACATGCGCCGCATTTCTCCGTCTGGCGATGTGTACCAGGCTGGCACGTTATCTGGAAATCCGTTGGCCATGGCCGCGGGGCTGGCCACCTTGTCCTTGCTTAAAAAGAGCGATTACGCCACGCTTGAGACTCGAGTGGAACGTTTTTCGCGTGATTTGGAAGAGATTTTCAGGGAAAAAGGCGTTGCCGTAAAAATTCACCGTCTGGCATCCATGTTCACAATTTTCTTTACGGATGGTGAAATTAGAAATTTTGCCGATGTTAAGAAATGCGATGTTGAAGCGTACGCGGCTTTCTTCCGTAACATGCGGGAAAACGGCATTTTCATTGCTCCTTCAGCCTTTGAAACCGCAATGGTTTCTTTTGCCCATAGCGAAGAAGATTTTGCGTGCGCCTTGGAAGCTGCCCGCCGTTCCTTATAGCGGAAAGGCATTTCCGCCTGTCTAGGCGGGATATTTTACAGCGGGTTTGCTTAGAGGAATAGCATTACTCCAAGGCTTGTTGCGCTGTTTCGATAGCGGCCTCTATCAATCCCGTATCGGGTGGACCCTCCTCCAGAGCTATGCATTTGGCAAGGTCTGAGAGGCTTGGCAGTTTTAGCTCGTCCGCAGTCTGAGCCATTTCAGAAGCCGCAACGCGGAGGGCTTGCGCGTCATCGGTGTAGAAGGCAGCCTGCATGGCCTCTTTTTGCTCCTTTAGGCGTTGAAGCAGGGGGGAAACGTCAATATCAGGTTCGTCATCATTAGAAAACGAAAGGGACGTTTCACCTTTTTCCGGCGCTAGGGGAGAAGGCACGGGCTTTGCTGTATCTTCAGGCGTTGCTGCCTGGTTGGTCGGATTCGCAAGCACTGTGCTGTCCGCTGTATGCCAATCCGTATTTTGCATGTGGCGTTCTGGGAGTTTTTCTGTGTTCTCTAACGTGTTTTGCGAAACCTTTTTTTGAATAGGCGCGGGATCGCTTACGGTTGAAGGCAGAGGCTTTACCGGGGAAGGGCTTTCGCTGGAGGTTTGGGGATTTTGGGGTCTAAAAATTCCCATGATGGAAGAAAAAATGCCTTTGGATTTGTCGCGTTCTTTCAGTGTACTCTCAGGCCTGCTGATGGGATTTTGGAGATTGTCGGGTAGCGCCGTGTCTGCCGTTGCTTCTGCCCTGCCTTCCGGCGCACGAGCGGCATTCGGATCCGATGCCGCGGCGACCTGGTCTGGCTTTTCACGGATAGCGGGATCGTTGATGGTGGATATTTCCTTTTGTGAAGATAGAGTCTTTTCTAGGGATGGCAGGGAAGCAGAACTGGTTTTAGGCGATAGTTCCGCAGAGGTTTTGCGGGGACGTGGCAACGGTGCCAGGCGAAGGACAAGCCGTCGCAGTTCCACTCGTGAAACAGGCTTGGGGAGGACTGCGGTGCAGCCGGCCCGCATGAGGTGTTCAGCCTGTTCTTCGCTGTTGGTCAAGGTTAGGAGAGAGGCTGAGGGAAGTCCTTGCTCTCCTTCAAATGATCTGATTTTCGCAAGGGTTTCAACCAAATCGTCTTCAGCAAGGTCGCCGTCAAAAAGCATCAATGCGCCGGGGGATTGCATGTACATGCCCACGGCTTCATCAGTGCTGCGGGCTTCACGCAGTTCGTGCGGCAGCTCATCAAGATAGTAGGCTAGGAGCTGACGGTTGTCTGGCACATCGCTGACAATGAAGACGCGTAGTCCGCTTGGCTGAAGGGAGGGCACGGGCAATTCGTCCGTACCTTCTTCGCGGGAATGCTTTTCTCCTGCCGGCTGCAACCGTAGGGTAAAGGTTACGGTTGTTCCCGCAGGGCTTGTTGTCAGGTGGAGGCTTCCGCCAAGACGAGCAGCCATTTGCCATGCAAGGCACACGGCGCTTGTGTCCCTTTTGTCAGGGGGAGTCCCGCTGCCTGTATCAGAAACAGTAAAGACAATTTGTCCCGGGTCGTTGCTGTCAGGCAGGCGTTGGGCTCGGATTTGAATGGTGCCGTGCTCTGTGGCATCGATGGATGATTCCAGCAGCAGGCGTAGGACGCCGGAAAGACCGCTTCTGTCCGCCAGATATTGGCGCGACAGCTGAGGGGACATATGCCAAGATAAGGAAAGATTTTTTTTCTCCGCCTTGCGCTGTAAGGCGTTGTGCGCTTCAAGAATGATTTGCTGAAGACTGAATACGCTGGCCTCTACCTCGTTTTTTTTGTTCTGTGCGGTTTCAATACCTTCAATGGCGCTAAGCAGTGTCCGGAATTTTTTAACGAACTCTTTTTGCACAGGCAGTTCAGAGAGCGCCGTGAGTTCATTGTCCAAAAGATTGAGCCGTTTCTGGAGTTCCGGAATGTCCTTGTCATCGGTCAGGCTTTCGTCATCAGGGAATAATTCTAAAGGAGCGTGCTGCCCGCGCCGTGCGTTCCATTGGCGGCGAGCGTCTCGGTGGAAGGGATAAGCCGGCGTTGGAGCGAGAACAAGAAAGAGTGTTCCCGCGCAGAGCATCATACTTGGGAACAGCTTAATCATACCGGGGCTGCCTGGGAAATGGCCGACAGCGAGAGGGAGGAATCCCAGAGGCGGCAGTAGCACGCTCAGTAGCAGCCATAAAGATCCAGGCATGCGCTTGATGATGGCCGTAAGCATGGGAAGCCATAAAAGGCAGATTCCAAGGGGCCATAGGGGGAGGAAACGCGTCGTCCAGCCACATTGCGGAAGAAGGGGAATAAGTCCGATAATTAGACCTGTCAGCCCCGCGATAATCAGCATCAAATCAAGCCCAGGGGCATTTTCACTTGTATGCATGAAAAGTCGTCCTACATTAGGAAGCAGAAGAAGCGCGATACCCGGGGCAAGCAGGTGGGGCAGGCTTTGAGACAGGAAAGTGCCGTTTTGGGCAACAGAGGCATGGCCTAGCATCGCGGTAAGGACTGCTGCCATATACAGTGTACACCAGAGCCGCCATTCTCTGTGTTCTATTACTCCGCGAACCAGGGCAAGCAAAAAGCAGAGAGTAAGAATCACGCACGGCCAGAAAAGCCCGTCGAATTCAAACTGTGCCAGATCTGCGACTTCCCGAATAGTGGGTATGAATCCTGGGGAAGGTATGGAATTGGCCCGAAGATAAATAGTAATGGGCGTGGCTGCACTGGTTGGAAGCTGGAAAAGTCTCGCGGAAGGCATGGGCAGGGCTTCAGTGGTAAAGCCATCGGGAACTGGCTTGACCATCCACGCTTGGACAGTATCGGAAATGTGTCCCATAAAAAGAGTATTGAGATCAAGGTACAGCGTACGGCTGTCGTAAGCCGGCAGGCGAAGGCGGAACCAGATGGTTCCTGTCTTGTGCGGGAATTTTGCCTCTGCCCGTTCAAAGAACGTTTCCGCGCCACTAGACTGCGATGCAACTAAGTCGTTTACAGTAAGGGTACCTTCCAAATCTATTTTCCATTCCAGAGAACGCGGTTCCTTGACCAGTGTGTCAATGGTGGCAGAATCTGGTACGTTTATTTTTTTCTCCGCCTCGGTCGGCTCATTGGCCAGGCAGACAGGCATAAGAAAGACGGAAAGGAGAAATACCGCTGCGCAAAAGCTTAGCGTGGAGCGGATAAGGTAGAAGAAGAAAAAGCGATGCTGCATGGCAGGCAAAAGTGGGTAGAAGGTGAAAAAGTAGCTCTGCAAATGTTTTCAAAAAAGCAGAAGGGGAATATACCGTTTTTCTGTTCTAGTGAAAAGCCTTGAGGAAGGGCTCTGGCGGAACCTGAGCCGATATCCTTGTTTTGAAAAGAAATAATGTGTTATTGCGCGCTATTAGTAGTAAGAGACAAAAAAATAGAAAAAGTGCTTGACAGGTTGTGGGGAGATAGGGCAT
>CAYWQK010000008.1:0-38696 GCA_964460575.1 uncultured Desulfovibrionaceae bacterium
AATCGGTAAAGGACGCTGTCACACTTTCCGGCACATAGGGACTATCGAAGCAAACAAAGTCGTCTGCTGAAACGCCATGCAGGCTATTTCAGAGTCAAGGCAGGTAATCGTTACATTTGCCTGCCATAAATATTCCGAGATCGCCCCGATATTATCTTCATCAATGGATTCCCCGCCCGTCTTATGTTGTATGGCACGGTAAGGAAGCCTTTGTTGTCGACGCGGTATAACCCTTTAAAACAATGCTTGTTTATCCATACCATGAGAGCGGCGCAATCACTGTCAAATTCCTGCCGCTTTATTTTACAATTGTATTTTTCCCCTATTGTGGAATATCATTTCCTATTGCAAGACATAGCGTCCACCGCGTTATTTTTTTTCAATAACTGCCCCGGCAAAAGGTTTGAGCTCCTCATAGAGATTTATAAGTTGCCTGTTTATATCATTGACAAAAGCGTATTCTTGGGTTATCGTAAAAAGGATACCTATGCCATCGACAAACGGCATATAATAATTGTTATATATCGCTGGCATCTTGCCGCAATAGATTTTAAAAGCTGCGTTTTGCCGCCCGCCATTTTAGAACAGGCGATATTTTTTCGGCCATATACGTTTCTCCGTTTCAGCTGTATCTAACTGGGTATATATTGATAATGCAACAATTCTAACTAGCTCATATTGAAAATTTTCCCCCTTTGTTAAAGATATGAAGCGCTTGCCATTGTGTTCAGTAGCATCAAGCGGATTTAAGTGACACAGAAGCGGGAAAAACATAGAAAATCGGCTGAAGGCCTTGATAGATAACGGATATTGCCCTGCTGGGTATGCCTATGAACTATTTTTTTGAGGGTATGCTATGGACAGGTTTGTCTACATCCATGGTTTTAACAGCGGCGCGGAAAGCCGCTCCGGGCGGGCGCTTGAGAGTCTTTTGGACCAACCCTTAATTTGTCCGCACTGCGATTATTCCTTGCCGTTTGAAAAGTGCCTCAGTGCCCTTCGGCAGCAGATCCTTCGATCTATAAATACCGCTGCCGACCGTATCTGTCTTATGGGCTGTTCCCTTGGCGGCTTCTACGCCCTGCACTTGCGGCATCATGCTATATGTCATGTGGTGGCGTGGAACCCCGTTATTTTCCCCGCCATCCAGCTGGAAAATTTTGTCGGTACGAACACCCGCTTCACCGATGGGGAGGAGTGGGAGTTTACGGACGAGGCCTTGTATTCCTATGCAGTGGCGCCGGACCCGCGTCCCTGGCATAACGGCATGTGGCTGGAAGAGCGGCGCCTTGCCCTCCAGGGTAAAGAGGGGGAGAAAGCGTCTTTAAGTTTCAGCGGCGGGCAGCGCGTGACACTTTCGCTTTCAGAAGGCTTGGGGGTACGCCTGCCCCTCGGGGAGCGGGAAGCCCGCGCTGAGCCGCAGCGCGATATTTTCTTAGGAACGCGCGATGAGCTAATCAATCACAGGCTTACCCGCGTTTACTGGAATGGCTGGGCGGAACTGCACAGCATTGATTGCGGCCACCAGATCGCGGATTACAGCCATGCCGCCGCGCTGCTGAAAAAGGGGATGCGGCCCTGAAGCGCTGCGGATTGGCTCCAGTGCGTGTTTTCAAAAATACAAAAAGACTGTGGGAAGATCCCGCAGTCTTTTTTGCGTCTTTTGCTTTGCGTGCGTTACATACCCAGGTAGGCTTTGCGCACCTGCTGGCTTTCCAGCAGTTTTTGGGCCGTATCGGCCATGACCACGCGGCCGTTTTCCATCACATAGCCGCGGTCCGCGATGCGCAGGGCCTGGTTGGCATTTTGCTCCACCAGGAAAACGGTTACCCCGTCTTCATTGACTTTGCGGATAATACTGAAAATCTGGGAAATGATAATGGGCGCGAGCCCTAGGGAGGGTTCGTCTAGGAGGAGGATACGCGGACGGCCCATCAAGGCTCTGGAAATGGCGAGCATTTGCTGTTCCCCGCCGGAAAGCGTGCCTCCCAGCTGGCGGCGGCGTTCTGCAAGAATAGGGAAGAGGCTGAACACATAGTCCAAGTCAGTCTGGATGCCCATGGCGTCACTGCGCAGAAAGGCGCCCAAATCCAAGTTTTCCTGTACGGTCATATCCGGGAAAATAAGGCGGCCTTCTGGAACTTGGCTGATGCCCAGCCGCACAATGGTATCGGAAGAAAGACGGTGGATGGGCCTGCCCTCAAGCAGAATTTTGCCATGGCGCGAGCGGTTTATGCCGCAGATAGTCATGAGCGTGGTGCTTTTCCCAGCGCCGTTCGCCCCGATCAGCGTTACAATTTCACCTTTGCCAATGGTCAGGCTTACGTCATGAAGGGCTTGAATGGTGCCGTAGTAGGTATCCACGTTGCGCAATTCAAGCATGGCTTTCTTCTCCAAGGTAGGCTTTAATAACCTTTGGGTTGTTGCGGATTTCTATGGGCGTCCCTTCCGCGATGCACGATCCGTATTCCATGACGTAAATCCTGTCTGACATGGACATGACAATATTCATGTCGTGCTCAATAAGCAGGACACAGAGTTTGTACGTCTCGCGGATGCGCTGCACAAGATTTTCCAGCTCACGGGTTTCAAAGGGATTCATGCCCGCGGCAGGTTCGTCCAAGAGCAGGACGGCCGGGGATGTGGCCAATGCCCTCGCGATTTCAAGCCGACGCTGGGCACCGTAGGGCAGGTTGCGGGCCTTTGCCGCGTAGGAGTTGTGGAGATTGACCCCCTTTAGCAGCTCATAGGCCTGGTCTATAGTTTCCTGCTCTTCGCGGAGGGCAGACTGCGTATGCAGAAGCGCGCCCAGGATACCCGTCCTTGTGCGGCAGTGGAAGCCCACCATCACATTTTCCAAGACCGTCATTTCAGGGAAAAGGCGTATATTCTGGAAGGTCCTAGCCAGACCAAGTGCGGTAATAGCGTGGGGCTTTTTGCCGTTCAGGCGGGTGGTTGTGCCGTTGGAGTGCAGCAAAACATCGCCTTCGGAAGGCTCGTAAATGCCGGTGATACAGTTGAAAAAGGTTGTTTTTCCAGCGCCGTTGGGGCCGATGAGGGCAACAATCTCATTTTGCGCGATGGAAAGAGTTACTTCGCTTACGGCTTTTAGCCCGCCAAAGTAGCGGGAGAGTTTTTTGATTTCAAGAACGGGGTTCATGCCGATGCCTTTTCTGCGGAATCGGCGCTGTTTTCCTCTTCGTCCGGGAACGCCTTTTCCCTTTTGTTTTCGGAAATATGGTAGTCGCGGTGAGCGCCGGCGATGATGCCCTGCGGACGGAAAATCATCATCAGAACCATGACGGCACCGAAGAGCAGCATGCGGTATTCAGAGAAGGCGCGCAGGTATTCCGGCGCCAGGATGAGGAGCATGGCGGCCAGAACCACGCCGGAAATGGAGCCCATGCCGCCTAAGACAACCATAGAGAGAATCATGGCCGAATCCATGAAGGTGAAGCTCGCCGGGTTGATGTAGGTGGTTTTAGCCGCGAAGATGACGCCGGCAAAGCCCGCCCAGCAGGAGCAGAGCATAAAAGCTGTAAGTTTGACCTTAGTTGTGTTGATGCCCATGGCCTCGCAGGCGATTTCATCTTCGCGTAGTGCCTGGAGAGCAAGGCCGATACGCGAGTTTTTCAGGCGGGAAATGACGAGGATGGTCAGTAGGACGCCGATGAGCACAAGGTAGTAGGTGTAGTTGGTAACCTGATCTAAGGACATTTTCATCCCGAAAAACGAGGGCCGGGGGATACCGGAAATGCCGCGCGGACCGCCTGTGAGGTCGCCTTGGCTAAGCAGGAGCAGGCGGACGATTTCGCCGAAGCCTAGGGTTACAATGGCCAGGTAGTCGCCGCGCAGCCCTAAGACGGGCAGCCCCAGAAGGAAGCCGGCAATAATAGCGGCCAGCCCCCCAAGGGGCAGGCAGACCCAGAAGGTGAGGCCAAAGTAGAAGTAAAGCAGCCCGTAGGTGTAGGCGCCTACGGCGTAGAACGCCGCATAGCCCAGTACAAGCTGTCCGGCTAGGCCTACAATAATATTCAGCCCAAGTGCGAGGATTACGTAGACCATGGCCGAAGTCATGATGTTGGTCTGATAGATAGAGCTGACAAGCGGCATGATGAGCATGGCGGCGAGGATGGCTATAAGCAGTCCCTTCTTAACCATCGGGCTTTTTTGAATTTCGTTAAAGCTGTAATGAAAGGCATCCGGCAGCTCTTTGAAAATGGGCAGACCCAGCGCCTTGCGCTCGAAGCACCAGTTCCAGAGAAGGGCAAGCGCAAAGATCCCTATGCCCATGCCTGTAATGCGGTCCCAGCGCCAATTGACAGCTTTGGCCGAGGTGTTGACCTGGATACCCACAATAGGGAAGGTCAAAACCATGAACCATATCGCCGCAATGGCAGCTTTGATGATGCGGATTTTAAACATGACGAATCCTTTGCGGCTGATTCGCTTGGAAACGCGGAGTTAAACTTTCTGGACCTTGGCCTTGCCAAGGATTCCGTCCGGACGGAGAACAAGAATCAGCACAAGGATGCCGAAGGCGAGAACATCTTCATAGTCCCCTGAAAAGTAGCCTGTTGTAAAACTTTCGCACAGCCCGAGAACAAGCCCGCCGACCATGGCCCCCGGCACCGAGCCGATGCCCCCGAGAACCGCCGCCGTAAAGGCCTTCATGCCGGCGAGGAAGCCGATGGCGAAGTTGATCTGCCCCATGTGCGCGGCGATGAGGACACCACCGATGGCCGCGAGAGCCGAGCCGATGATGAAGGTCATGGAGATGATTTTATTGGCGTCAATACCAAGCAGCAACGCCATGGTGCGGTTCTGCGCCGTGGCGCGCATAGCCTTGCCCGTTTTGGAATAGCGGATGAAAAGCGTTAGCGCGACCATCGTTGCCGTGCTGGTGACGAGGATGATGAAGTCGCTCTCGCCCATGATGGAACCAATGTATTCCAAGAAAGGCAGCTCAGGGAGCAGCTGGGGGAAGGAAACAAAATCGGAGGTTTGCGCGAGGATTACGTAGTTTTGTAGGAAAATGGACATACCGATGGCGGAAATGAGCGGCGAGAGCCGCGGCGCGCCGCGGAGGGGCTTGTAAGCGATTTTTTCAATCGTAAAGCCGTAGGCGCCAACCCAGATGACGGCGCAGAGCGCCGCGATAATCAGGATGGCCACGGAGGGAAGCCCGTACACGCCTAAGACGCCAGCGACAACCATAGCTGTGAAGGCGCCCAGCATGTAGATTTCGCCATGCGCGAAATTGATCAGTTCAATGATGCCGTAGACTAAGGTGTATCCCAGAGCGATAAGGGCGTAAATGCTGCCCCTTGTCAGTCCGCCAAAGAACAGTTCAAAAAAATACAGCAGCTGTTCCATCGTTTTGCTGTTTTTCGCGGGCACCGGCCGCACGGGCTGGTGGGCGCAGTGTCAAGGTTTATCGTGAAATGACGGAGGGCAAATCTCCTTCTCTTTGCGTGAAGTCAATAGCTGCTTGAAAGTTTGGCTTCGGTGCAGTGGAAGGCAGTAAGCGAGCCTCAGGAGGCAAGGGCGGGCTTACGTTTTGCAACAATAAAAAGAGCACCTTCGCGTAGCGCGGAAGAAGGAGCTCTTGACTGGAAATAAAGAACAGACCCCCGCGGATGCGGGGGATCTATTCCGTATTTTCAGGTTAATTGAGCATTATGGTACTGTCCTTAAGCTCCACGAATTTGCCGTTTTGGACTTGGTACATGGAGAGTCCCACGCCTACAGGCTCGCCACGGTCATTGAAGCGGATCTTGCCCACGGGCGTCTCCACATATTCTTTATGCAGGGCGTCGATGATTTTCTGGGAATCCAGGCTTCCGGCTTTTTCAATGGCGTTTATGATGGCCAGCGTAGCTGCGTAGGCATTGTAATAGAATATACCGGGATCGTTGCCGTATTTCTTTACGTGGTTCTCGTAGGCGGTCTTGTGGCTGGGCAGGTCGCTGGTATCCTGAGGCTGGGAAGCGTAGAGCCCTTCGGCATACTTGCCGGCCATTTTGATCAGCTGCTCATCCTTGAGCCCGTCAGGGCCAACCATAGGAATGCTCATATGGTTCTTGCGCATATTGGCGACAAGCTTTGATGCTGCCGGGTGGTATCCGCCGAAAACCAGCACATCGGCCTTTTCTCTACGTACCTTTTTGACGACCGCGGAGAAGTCCGGGGCATCGGGATTGATGGCTTCAAAAAGAACCACGGCGGCTTTGTCGCCGATTTCCCTGCGCACGGCTTCGGCATAGCCTTTGCCGTAGTCGCCGTTGTCATGGATATAGGCGATTTTAGTTTTGCCAAGCTTCTTGATGATAAACTGGGCGGCGAGGCGGGCCTGATCGTCGTCGTTGGCGATGGTGCGGAAGAAGTAGGGATTCTTGCCGTCCTTGGTTAGGGCAGGCGTCGTCGCGGAAGGCGATACGGAAACAATTTTAGCGTTCGCATAGGCGGGAATGGAGGCAATCGTGGCACCGGAGCAAATATGACCCATAACAATGGCTGCTCCGTCGGAGATCAGCTTGGTCGCCGCGTTGTTGGCAAGCTCAGGCTTGCACTGGTCATCCTGGGCGATGATTTCCAGCTGCTTGCCCAAGAGGCCGCCCTTGGCGTTGTATTCGTCAGCGATGATCTGCGCGGCATGGAGCGGAGGAATGCCGTAGGAGGCAAGATCCCCGGAGTGGGCGCCTGCAACGCCGATTTTAATAGTGTCAGCCGCCATGGCTGGGGCTGAGGAAAGGGCTAAGACGGCACAGGCCGCGATTGCATGAAGCAGTTTACGCATGAAAATCCTCCATAAAGCGAATGGCATGGAATAAGATGTGCAATAACGATTGCATAAAATGTGGAGCCGTGTCAATCCTCACGAGGATCGGAGGAGAGAGAAGGCTCCGCTTTTCATGGCGCGGGTCCGGAGCTTTTGCGCCTTGATAATCAGTTCAGGGCGGTATTCAAAATGCATGATATCGTAGTGGGGCCATTTTCCGCCCCAAATGAAGCCGTGTTTTTCAAAGAGAGACACCAGCTCTGAGGGATAGCTGTCCTGCTGGGGGTGGCGGCGCATGCCGCTCCAGCGCCAGTAGGTGGCGATTGCCGGGTTCATGTCGATGGCAATGCCGAAGCTGTGCGGGCTTAGGCGGTCTGTCCCCGCGATGAGGCGCCAATACTGGCAGCCAATGGACTTACAGTATTTTTGCAAGTCAGGGCGGGATGCAAGCAGCGGCTTCAGTTCCGCCTGGAGGTTATGCAGAGCGTTTTGCAGGCGCTTGTAGGCTTGGATGGATTCGCCGGCCAGCGGCGCGTGAACGACATTGCGCAGCACGTCGGCCTCGTTGTGCCCGTAGAGCGCTTTGAGCAGCGGTATGGAGCGTATGCGGCCGGGTTCCTTTTCAAAAGAAAGGTTCGGGCGCTGCGGCTCAAGAGGATAGAGGCGGCGCATGCTGTCTTCAATATCGCCGTCCGCCAGCTCTTCTTGCATCGTTTTTTTCTTTCCATCGTCATACGGCACGGTTTCGCCGGTGGCGGTAATAAGCATGATGGCTCCGCCGGGGCCTTTTTTAACGTTCAGAATAAAGTTGGGGTAGGCTTCTTTGAGGCAGGCGATATCTAGTTCCGCTTCCTTTTCCGAAACGGCGGCCAGGGTCGGAAGGGCGAATAAAAGGAGGGAGAGGAGGAGCAGAAGGCATTTCATCGAGAAGTCCTTTTGAGGCTGAGACCTCCCCCTTTGGGGCAATTGGAATTCACTCATGCGCGGCGGATGGTTCGCAGGCAGGGAAAGAGCGAGGGGGGGGCCGTGCGTTAGGGGAAATCAATTGATGGTGGTCATGCGGGACATACGGTTGATCAGCAAAGCGCCGGGCTCAACATCGCTGAGTTCCTTGCCGGGCCGCGTGCTGGTAACCGTGGCGCAGCCGATGATGAAGCGGCCGCTTACCCCGCTCTTTCCTTTGGTGCGAACGCCCCAAAGGTCGTGGAAGATAGCGGGTTCTCCGTTATGTTCGCCCACATAGAGCGTAATGTGTCCCGGCAGCCAGAGCAGGGTGGCAAAGGGGCGGCCTTGAGAGCGGATGCGGGCCATTTTGCCTTGAGAGGAAAGCCCCTTGAGCGAGGTGGTGTTCCAAGCGCGTCCCTGTTGAGAGGAGTTACGGGCGAGCCAAATCCCGAACGGCGCGAATATGTCGCGGAGCATTAGAGAGCAGTCGCGGTTTTCAAGGTAGCCGCCCCAGCCGTATGGCTGGCCCATGATGACGTTGCCAAGCTGGGCCACCCGTTCCGGCGTGAGCTTGAGCGGTTTGACTCCGGCCTGAGATGAGGAGAGCGAAGCTTCGCGGAGCACGGCGTGCCCTGTGGTGTCGCGCACAGGCACAAGCACGGTGACTCCTCCCGCTCCTGAGCGGGCGACAGGGAGAATGGTGCCAATGCTCGCCAGCGTGAGGAAATGCCCGTTTGTGTCGCGCAGCGTTACGTTATCTTGCAGAATAGCGGCGTAGCGACCGGACTGGTAGCGCTTGCGGACGTCCGGCCCGGCAAGGGCCGTATCCTGCGTTGGTATCCAACCGCAGACTAGCGAGGTTTCCACGTAGACCCAGGCGCCGTCTGCGGAAGTATGGAGGATAAGGATGGGTGTTCCTGCCGGCAGCGTGGCAAGCTGGAAAATGTCAAAGGGGAAGCCTTGTCCCGGTTTGGAGGGATGGTTGAACCACGGGCTGTGCGTCGGCGCTGAACGTATGGGCGTGGGTCGGACGGTCAGCGCCTTTTCCGCCATGGAGGGATAGCTTCCCTTGGCAGCGTTGAAGGTCATTTCGTCCCAGCGCTTGTCTGTCCACGGGCGGAGGTTTTCAGCATAGCCCGTGGCCGCGCCGCGCCGGCGCAGGGAAGAAAGCCGGTCAAGTTCTTCGTAGGCGTCTTTTGTGCTGACGCTTCCTCTGCTTTGCTTCCATGGGGCGAAAAAGAGCTTGTTGTAGCGGGAGTCATGCGCAGCCTGGCTCCATGATGAGAGCAACGGTGTGCTGCGGCCGGCCCTATTTGCGAAGTTCGTGAGATTTTGGGGCACAGTGCGGGAGTCTTGAGTCTGGTCTAGGCGGGAGCTTTCTTTTGCCGGATACTTCTTGCCGGCGCAGGCGGTCAGCAGGGCAAGACAGAGCGTACAAACCAGCAGGGCAAGACGGCGGGGGTGTGTTGTTGAGTAGTGCATCGCTAAACTCCTTTCGCGGGGAGTATGTACCTTTTGGGGGATGATTGCCAAGAAATATTATCCCTGCGCGGCTTGCGCGGACCGGCATCAGCGGTTTTGCCTTGGTTCCCTCTCCGTTTTATTGGTATGACGCGTTCTTTTTGGGCATGGAACATGAGCCATGTTGTCTGGGGCAAGGCGCCGCAGGCCTATGGCTGAAAAAAAGCTTGCTAAAATCAGCGAGAAGGCGTATTTCCATGAATTCCGAATTCATAGCGGAGTGCGGTTCGCCGCGCCGCATTCAGATACCAAGGAGTCTGTTTATGAAAGAGAAGATTCATCCCAAGGTGTTCAAGGCGAAAATCTGCTGCGCGTGCGGTTTTGAAGTGGAAGCCCTGACCACAAAGGGTGAAAATGTACACGTCGAAGTGTGCTCGAACTGCCACCCGTTCTTTACCGGCAAGCAGCGCTTCCTTGATACGGCCGGCCGTATTGATCGTTTCCGCAAAAAGTACGCCAAACACCAGAAGTAGCGTAATGTCCGGCCACGCCGGATGAGCCAGCCTTATGCGCACAAATGCCTCCCCGGGGATCTCCTTGGGGAGGTTTTGGTGCGTATGTCATTTTTGAAATGGCGGACAAAGATCCTATGGATGAGAAAACGCTAATCGGCGGACAGGCTGTAATTGAGGGCGTCATGATGCGTAATGGCGGGATGTACGGGCTTGCCGTCCGAGGGGCCGACGGCACCATTTACTCGGAGCGCCGCGCGTGGTTCAGCCTGACGCGCAATTCTTTCCTGCGCCTTCGTTTCATCCGCGGCTTCCCCTTGCTCGTCGAGACGCTGTTTAACGGGATCAGCTCGCTGAATCGTTCCGCCGTGCTGTCGTCCCGGAGCGAAGAGGAGGCGGAGTTGAAAGAGTGGCAGCTTGTCTTGACGCTTGCGGTATCCGTTCTTATTGCCGTGGGCCTTTTTGTGCTGGCGCCGCACCTGATGGCGATGGGCGCGCTGTGGCTTGGCATCGGGGGCGATGTGGAGGGGCTTGACTTCCATATCTGGGACGGCCTTTTTAAGTTTCTTATTTTTTTAGGGTACCTTGCAGGGATTGGCTGCCTTCCCGATATCCGGCGCGTGTTCCGCTACCACGGCGCGGAACACAAGGTTATTGCCGCGTTTGAATCCGGCGGAGAAATTTCCGCTGACGCGGCAGCGAAGTTTAGCAGAGAGCACCCCCGCTGCGGGACGACGTTTTTGCTTTTTGTGTTGTCCCTAGCCATTCTGCTGCATGCGGTGCTGGTGCCGCTGGTGCTCGGCATTTGGTCGCCGCGGCTTTTTTGGTTGAAGCATCTTTTCACTGTGTCGCTCAAACTTTTGCTGCTTGCGCCCATCAGCGCGCTCGCATACGAAGCCGTTCGTTTTACCGCCGACTTGAAGGAAGGTCCGCTTGCACGCTGCCTCAGAGCGCCCGGAATGTGCCTTCAGCGCCTCACCACACGCGAACCCGGCAGGGAAGAGCTTGAGGTAGCGGTCGCCGCGCTGACGGCGGCTCTTGGTCCGGACGCGCCGGATCGTCTTGTTTTCGCTGACCCCGTTATGGAGAAAAAAATCCATGTTTGCCAAGCTGGAAAACCTTGAACGAAAGTACGAAGAGCTGGAGCATTCTCTGGCTGATCCGGATATTTTTAACGACCAGGACCGTTACCGTAAATTGGCCAAGGCCCATGCCGATTTAAAGGATGTTGTAGCGCTGTTTCGCAAGTACAAGGAGCTAGAGCGCAGTTTGGTCGATAACAGGGAGCTAGAGCACGATGCCGATCCTGAAATCAGAGCGTTGGCACAGGAGGAAATCCGCGGGATAGAAGAGCAACTGCCGGGAATTGAGCATGATCTAAAAGTAGCCCTTCTGCCAACGGATCCCTTGGATGAAAAGAATATTCTGCTGGAAATCCGAGCTGGAACCGGCGGTGAGGAAGCGGCGCTTTTTGCCGCGGACTTGTTCCGCATGTACACCCGCTACGCGGAAAGAATGGGCTGGAAGGTGGAGATCATGAGCGAAAGCCCCTCGGACAACGGGGGATATAAGGAAATTATCGCCATGATTTCGGGTAATAAGGTGTACAGCCGCCTGAAATTTGAATCCGGCACACACAGAGTGCAGCGCGTGCCTGTAACGGAGTCGCAGGGCCGTATCCACACCTCAGCCGCCACAGTTGCCATTATGCCCGAAGCCGAGGAAGTTGATATCGACTTAAAGCCAGAAGATTTGCGTTTTGACGTTTACCGTTCATCGGGTCCCGGCGGGCAGAGCGTGAATACCACGGACTCTGCGGTCCGCGTGACGCATATTCCCACGGGTCTTGTTGTCTGCTGCCAGGATGAGAAATCCCAGCATAAAAACAAGGCCAAGGGGCTGAAAATCCTCATGTCGCGCCTGCTGCAGATCAAGCAGGACGAGCAGAACGCCGCGCAGGCGGACCAGCGCCGGGCGCAGGTGGGCTCCGGCGACCGTTCCGAGCGCATCCGCACCTACAATTTCCCCCAGGGACGCATTACCGACCACCGCATCAACCTTACCTTGTACAATCTATCCCGCGCGCTTGAGGGGGAAATTGACGAACTGGTAGAGGGCTTGATGACGGCTGCCCAGGCCGAGGCGCTAAAAGCCGAGGCAGAATAAGCGGCGGCACAGCTGCCTTTAGGAAGTGTGTTGCGCTACCGCATACCCCTGTTGCCTTTATGAGGCACGGGTTTTTTTAATGGCATCGTCTTTGCCTATACGCATCAATCAGGACAGCATCTATGGATTTTGCCTTGCCGATGCGGACACCGCTGGAGCAGCCGCGCTTTCTGCCGATGACCCGGGCGGAAATGGAAGCCCTAGGCTGGAATGAACTGGACGTGCTGCTGATCAGCGGCGACGCGTATGTGGATCATCCTTCATTCGGGATCCCGCTGCTCGGGCGCTATCTTGTCGCCCATGGCTACAGGACGGGGATTATTGCCCAGCCGGCATGGAATGGGCAGCAGGCCGGCGACGCGCTGCGCGTCATGGGGCGTCCCCGTCTTTTTGCCGGAGTGAGTGCCGGCGCGCTAGATTCCATGCTGGCGCATTACACGGCGTTTCTGAAACGTCGCCATGACGATGCGTACACACCCGGCGGCAAAACAGGCGCCCGCCCCAACCGCGCTGTCATTGTCTATGCGGGCCTCCTTAAACGGACGTTCCCGGGTTTGCCTTTGGTAGCCGGAGGCATAGAGGCCTCGCTGCGGCGTGCTGCACATTACGATTTTTGGTCGGACAGCCTCAGGCGCTCATTGCTTTTTGACGCGCCGCTGGATGCCATTATCTATGGTATGGGCGAGCGTGCGCTTCTTGCCATCGCGCGACGTCTGGATGCACTGCTGGATATTGTGGGGAATGGTGGCTACACGCCGGATGTGGCGCGAAGCTTCGCTGTTTGGGAAGGCATACGCGGCACGGCGCGCCTTGAAAAAGTAGCGGAACGTCGCGAAGGCTTTGCATATTTGCCTTCATATGAAGAGATTGTGGCGGATCCGGCGGCTTTGCTAAAGGCTTCCGTTATAATGGAGCGCGAATGCCATAACGCGCGCCGCGCCCTAATTCAGAGCTGTAAAGGCCGCGAAGTCGTGATAGAGCCGCCGGCCGAGATGCTGACAACGGAAGAACTGGACGCACTCTATGCCTTGCCGTTCACGCGCTTGGCCCACCCTTCTTATAAGGAGTCCATTCCGGCTGAAAACATGATGGCGGCAAGCATAACGTCGCATAGGGGGTGCGGAGGCGGCTGTTCTTTCTGCACGCTGGCGCTGCATCAGGGGCGGTGCATCGCGTCTCGCTCCGAAGCGTCCATTTTGGATGAAGTTAGGCGGCTGGCGGGGAAGAAGGGCTTTTCTGGAGCGATTTCCGATATCGGGGGGCCCAGCGCTAACATGTGGCAGGCCCGCTGCGGCGCCGATCCATCCGTCTGCCGCCGCCAAAGCTGTATGTTCCCTAGGATATGCCCTCATTTTATTGAAGCGCAGTCTCGTTGCGTGGCCATGCTGAGGCATGCAGGGGCTATTCACGGTGTTAAGCGTGTTCGCGTCGCGAGCGGCGTGCGTTTTGACCTTGCCCTGCGAAATAGGGACGCCTTGGACGCGTACGCCGGCGAATTTACCGGCGGACAGCTCAAAATCGCGCCGGAGCACTGTGTGCCGGCGGTTCTACGCCGGATGCGCAAGCCCGGGATCGCGGCTTTTGAGGCGTTCTTGAAAGCGTTTGCCGGCTATTCCAGTGCGCACGGCAAAGAACAGTACGTGGTGCCGTATCTGATGAGCGCTTTCCCGGGCTGCACAGATGAGGATATGCGTGCGCTTTCTCGCTGGCTGAAGGCCCGCCATTGGTCGCCTAGGCAGGTGCAGTGCTTCATCCCCATTCCGGGAACTGTGGCGACGGCGATGTTTTATGCCGGAATAGACGAGGCTGGGTATGCCGTTTACGTAGCCCGCAGTAATGCGGAGCGCAGACGTCAGCACAATATATTGCTTGGTAAAACGGATTCAGAGCGGAGCGCCGGGACGCCTTACAGCGGCAGCCGCGCCAGACGGGAAAGCAGAACAAAAGATCAGGGAACGGGCTGAATGCCTTTGGGGAAATTGCCGTGCCGGATACAGCGCGCGGAATACAAGCAAAAGAGCTTGGCTTTCAAATGAAGTCAAGCTCTTTTGAACAGACGCGCATCTTGAGATTCGCAAATAGCTTTGAAATTCGCGGATTATACGCAGCCAACGGGTTTAGGCAGTCCGGCCATTTTGCAGGCGCCTTTTCCCGGACCGGAAGGAAAAAGTTCGTATACTTCTCTGAGCTTGAAGCCGGTGTTTTTAGATAGGATGCGCACCATGGGGGCGATGCCGTTTTTACGGTAGTATTCTTGCAGGAAATCAAGAATCTTTTGGTGGTCAGGGGTGAGTTCGGGAATGCCCTCGGCCTCCTGAACATATTCCAGCCATTCAGGACACCAGTCGTCGAAATTTATCAGGAAGCCGTCTTCGTCAACAAGAAACGTTTTGTTTTTATACGTGATTTCAGCCATGAAATCCTCCCTGTGGATGTTTTCCTTAGAAGCGGTTATGACTGTTGTTTCCATTTCTTGCATGGGAGATAAGTCGTATACACAAGTCTGTATTGGAAACATCTATTTTTTGCCATATCGGGGGGCAAATGGCAAGCGATAGAAAAGATCGCGCTACATACCGCATGCTTGCCGGAGGGCAAGGCAGAACGCGTTCATGTCAGGCCCGTGCTCATAGCCGAAAAGATGCCCCATGCCGTGGGCCAGCAGGCGCAGAAGGTGAGCGCGGGGCTGCTGGCGGAAAAGAAAGGCTTCTCGGCGCACGGCGTCAGTGGAAAGGATGAGGAAGGCAGATCCGCTTGCTCCGCCGCCGCACATGGAGGCGCTACGTCCATGGCCCTCCGCGGGAAACGACAGAATATTTGTCGGTCCAAGGCAATTCATGGCCTGCCGGTTGTAGGCGGTCATTTCCCCGTCGCGTGTAAGCAAAAGTTCAACGCGGCGCACAGGGTTTCGCACGCGGAGGCTGTTGCCCTTGTTTAGCATATCCCGCAGGACAAGGCGGAGTTCCGGCAGGGCAATAGGCAGGTTCCAGGCGTGTTCCCCGCCGATAATCTGTATTCCTTCCGGAAGGTCAGGATATGGGGCGAGCAGCGGCATGGGGAATTCCTTTGGCGTCGTTGCCGCTGGGTCTCGCGGTATTGACGGGCGTTGCGGACGGCGCGTTGGCGTAACTTTCATTCGGTTTCACTTCGGATTTTTGCTCGGTTTCGGCGTTCTTTTTTTCTTCGGGATAGGCGATGCGCTGATGGAACAGTCCTGTCAGGATGCGAGCGAAGTTTTCTGAAAGGATATGCAGGTCTTTGAAAGTCAGGTCAGACTCATCAAGCTGTCCGTCCGCGAAAATATTCTTTACAATGCTATCAATATGCGTGGTGATTCTGGCTGGGGTGGGATCGGTCAGCGTGCGGCTAGACGCTTCAACCACATCCGCCAGCATGACAATGGCGGCTTCGCGTGTACGGGGCCGTGGCCCGGGGTAGGAAAAATCCTCGGTCTTGGGGTTTTCGCCCCGTTCCTGCGCCTTTCGGAAAAAGAAACGCATGACGCTTGTGCCGTGGTGCTGGCGGATAATGTTTTCTATTTCTTCACCCAGATGATATTTCTGCGCCATTTCTGTGCCTCGCTTGACGTGGGAGCAGAGGATGAGTGCGCTCATGGCGGGGGCGAGCTTGTCGTGCCGGTTCGGGCCGCCGTACTGGTTTTCTATGAAGTATTCCGGACGCGCCAGTTTTCCCACATCGTGGTAGAGCGCGGCTACTTTGCAAAGCAGGCTGTTGGCGCCGATGGCCTTGGCACCGGATTCAACCATGTTGGAAACGATAAGTGAGTGGTGGTAGGTGCCCGGTATAGTAAGCATGAGCTCGCGCAGCAGCGGCTGCTCCATGTTCATAAGCTCCATGAGGCGGAAGCGCGTGGTGTACTGGAAGATCATTTCTAGGATGGGACTGACGGCGAAGAGCATGAATACGGAAAGAAGGCCGTTGAAAAAAGAAAAGGTGAGGAAGATGAGCACGGCCTGCCCGTTGTTGTATCCTTCCAGCATTCCGGCTCCGATGGCCAGAATGGCGGTGGAAAAGCATAGGGGGATAAGGCTCAGAACAACATCCTGCCTGGTCTGCGCACGCAGGATGAGCCAGGTATTGAGCATGGAGAGGAGGAAAAAAAACAGGAAGGCGGAGAGCCCTGCCTTGAACATGGCCGCGGAAAACAGGGCCGTTAGCAGGCAAACCACACTGTAGCGCCGTGCCGCGAACATGAGTGCCGCAAGTCCGGCGGTTCCCGCGGCGGGGAAAGCGTAAATGCTTTGGGCGTAGAGGGCGGACGTCATGACCCTCGCGAAAAGCATATTGGATGCCAGGGCCAGCAGCCCTGTAAACAAGACGAGAACGGCAATCAGCCAGAAGTCTTTTTGCCTAAGCTTTGTGCCGAAGCGTCCGCTAGGCGCGATGAATAGGCCAAGGGTAATGAACAGGGAAATAAGGAAAAGCCCGCCTGCGGTGGTAAAATTTATAGGCTCTTCCGTGCGCCCCAGAAGGCTCTGGAGCTTGAGCTGTGTTTCCGGTGTGATGCTTTCGCCGCGGGAAACGACGATTTCCCCTTTGCGGATGGTGTAGAAAACAGGCTTAACGGTTTTTGCCACTTGGGCGCCGAGTTCAAGCGTGGCCTCCCTGTTCATACTCATGGTGGGCTTGATGAGGGAGGAGAAGAGCCTGTCGATGGCGCGCCTGGACTGCGTATCCAGTTGCGGATAGTCGCGCATGAGCTGACTGAACTGCACGAGCAGGATCGAGAGATCCGGGATATCGGCTGTATCGTGCCGCAGGGTTTCCTGCCGATTTTCCAGGTTGCGGACGAGGATGCCGCCTTTTGAGGTGATAAGCTGTCGTGAATCGGCCACCGCGCCTGAAACGAGCATGCGTTCAAACCAGGGCAGACCTGTATTTAGCATGAACTCCTGCACGGTGGGATCCGTCCAGCGCCCGAGCGTTTCATGCGTGATAGGCGTGCCGAGCCTGGCGCTGAGCTTTTGGGCCAGTTCCGTTTTGGCGGGGTCGTTTTTTTCGCCGGGTGCGCGTGCCGCGCTTTTCCCGGCTGCCGCGTCGGGTTCGCCGGCTGCCCGTTCGGTATTGACGAGCTTGAGGATAGAAAGAAGGCTGTCTCTGAGTTCCTTGGCATTGGCGGGGCGCAGGTCAAAGACCGTTGGCTGCATTTCCGCGACTTTTTCCCGCTGAAGGCGTGTGGCCTTGGTATCTTCAACGGTAAGGTCTCTGTGGGCCATAATATCGGTATCTGCGATTTCCCCGGCAATATAGACGCGGCGGTTGCTCCTAGGCTGGAGCCCTCCTAGGATGGAGAGAATCAGCAGCGTTGCCACAAGAGCCAAGTAGCCGCGTCCGGGCTGGTGGAATTTGATGGCGTTTTTGAGGACGTGGAATAAGTCGAAAATAGCCAGATTATCTGTTTTCATGCGCACATCTTTGCGCGTGAGGCGTGCGCTTTTTTTTGCGCATCCCATGCTTCGGTTAAGGTGGCGGCGGGCAGCCCCGCATCAGTTTTCCTGCGTACGCTTGCTGGTTGCATCGTATCTATCATAGGCCTGTACGATACGTCCGACAAGGGGATGGCGGACAACATCCGCTGCTGTGAACGCGTGAAAGCCTATGCCCTTGACATCCGCGAGCACGCTGAGCGCGTGCAGCAGTCCGGAGCGTTCCGCGCCTCTTTCTTCATGCAGGGCGGGGAGGTCAATCTGGGTTACATCTCCGGTAACAGCGGCTCTGGAGCCGAATCCCAGGCGCGTTAGGAACATTTTCATCTGTTCCCGCGTGGTGTTTTGCGCTTCATCCAGGATAATGAAGGCATCGTTCAGGGTGCGTCCCCGCATAAAGGCAAGGGGCGCAATTTCAATGGATCCGGACTCCTGGAGCGTGGCCAGTTTTTGGGATCCCAGCATGTCTTGGAGGGCGTCGTAGAGGGGCCGCAGGTATGGGTTGACCTTTTCAGCCAGATCTCCGGGAAGGAATCCGAGGCGCTCGCCGGCTTCCACGGCGGGCCTGGTCAAGATGATGCGCCGTACGCGGTGCGCGAGGAGCATGGAAAGAGCTGCGCCGACGGCGAGATAGGTTTTTCCTGTGCCGGCGGGGCCTGTGGCGAACACTAGTTCCATACAGCGTAGCTTATCTAGATAAAGGCGTTGGGCCGCGTTGCGCGCTGTCAGCGTTTTGCGCGGAAGGGCGAGCGAGGATGCCTGGCGAAAGACTTGCCTCAGATCCGCCGAGGCATCCTTGGAAAGGATCGCGAGGCCTTCTTCCATATCAGAGAGGGAAACGGTCTGGCCGGCGCGTATAATACTGTAAAACTGCGTGAAGAGGTTCAGCAGACGCTCACGCAGGGCGCTGTCGCCGGAGGCTATATTCAGTGTGGCGCCGCACGAGGCGAGTTTTGCTCCCGTGAGCGCCGCGAGCTGGTTTAAATGCGCGTTTTGCGGGCCAAAAAGAAGGTTCGCCAGCGATGGGTCGCTGAACGAAAGGGTTTCAAAGGGAACTGGCGCTTTCATGAACATGCTGCCGTATCCAGGGTTATGAACGATGCAGGGAAAAGCGCTGTGGTTTCGGTTTTCTTTGTCAGGGACGGACTAGGCGTCCCCAAGTAGCATAACAGCGTTCCGATTCCTAGCGGAAAGGAAATCAGGCTTTTTGTGATTTTTGTTCGCTTAGCCAGACCATCGCCTCGCGTACGCTCAGCGTTCCTTCGTAAATGGCTCGACCGCTGATGGCTCCCTCAAGGTTGGCATTTAGTGAAAGAGGATAAAGGGCCTTGAGGTCTTCCAAGGTTGCCACGCCACCTGCCGCGATGACGGGCACGGCGCTGGCGTTGGCAAGCCGTTCCAAGGCGGGGAGGTTGACACCGCTTTGCATGCCGTCGCGGGTGATATCCGTGTAAACCAGGAAAGCCGCGCCGTCATCGCGCAGCCGCGGAAGAACATCGTCCACGGTAAGTCCGCTTTCGTCCACCCAGCCGTGAGTTTTTAGCCTGCCGTTCTCAGCGTCCAGCGAAACGCCGACGCGTCCGGGGAAGTCCCGGCAGAGTTCGGCAAAGCGCTCCGGTTCTTCTAAGGCCATAGTGCCGATGATGAGACGGGTTACGCCGGCATCAAGCCACGCGCGGGCCGTTTCCCCGCTGCGGACGCCGCCGCCGAGCTGGACCGGGATGGAGAGTGTTTTGCAGATATCCCTGACAATAGCGATATTCGGCGATTTCTCAGGACCGCTGAAGGCTCCGTCCAGATCAACGAGATGCAGGAATACGGCGCCTTCCTCCTGCCAATGCAGGGCCATGCTCCGGGGATCGGAGGAAAAAACGGTAACATCGTCGGCTTTGCCGCGGCGCAGGCGCACGGCTTTACCGTCCTTGAGGTCAACGGCGGGAAAGAGAATCACAGGCCAAACTCCTTAATCATGCGGGCAATGCCTTCCTCCGCGAGCTGCTGGGCGGTGATCCATTTTCCGCCGCGCTTGAAGAAAGTTTTGGCTTGGAGAAGATTGCCGGCGAGGCTTTGCTGCTTTTCGCGGAATACGGAACGGGCGAGCAGCGTTTTATCTTTGACATCAATTAAGTAGAACTGGATGTCAACCTCAGCGCTGCTGACGACGCCTGCCGTACCTCCTTCCCTCTCGTGCCAGGTTAGGATTTGCGGAACGATAATCAGGTCTACGCCCGCCTTGGCGCCGATTTTGATCCAGTGGCGCAGGGCGCTGTTGCTGTCCGGCGAACGTTCCGCCGAGGGGTCAACCCCCTTGGGGGCGGCAATGGGAACGATAGTCCTGGCGGGATCGGCCTGGGAACGGCTTTGATCAAGCACGGCGGTGTCAAAGTTCAAGAGCGCCTCGGAGGATGCCAGCTCGCGTTTTTCAGGAATATAGCCGGCCAGCAGATCTGTCGTGCCTGTCGGCTGAACGGCGCTGACGATACCAACGCGGACGTTGGCGAGCGGGGCGATGGGGGGCTGTATGGTTTCCGCCGCGCATCCGGGCAGGGAGGCAAGGAGCAGGGCAATCAGAAGGTGCCTAAGGCAGCGAGGCAAAGTAGCATGCAGCATCAGTCCAGACTTCCTTTGGTGCTTCGCACCGCGTTACCGTTGAGCCGCACAGCAGCGGCAAGCGCCAGGCCAAAGCCTTTGGCGGCTGATTCCAGAAGATGGTGTCCGTTTCGGCCGTACAGGAAGCTGACATGCAGATTCATGCGCGCCGCAGAAGCAATGGCTTTATAGGTTTCGCGCCAGAGGTCTTTCTCCTCGCCAGCGAGAACCGGCGGGAGGAGTTCATCGCCCCGCCATTCAAGCCACGGGCGGCCGGAAATATCCAGCGTGACTTCGCTTAGCGCTTCATCCATGGGGACGCGGCCAAAGCCTGTTCTGGCAATGCCCTCGCGTTTTCCGAGAGCTTCCGCGAGGGCCGAGCCCAGGCAGAGTCCCGCGTCTTCCGCTGAATGGTGCGCGTCAACATGGAGATCGCCGCTGCATGTCAGCGTGAGGGAAAAGCCGGCCCAGAACGCCGTAAGCGTCAGCATGTGGTCAAGTAATCCAAAGCCGGTCTCGATGTGGATGACAGGTGGCTTCGCATCAAGATCGAGATGCAGCTCGATAGAGGTTTCCGCGGTTTCGCGGTGGATGGTTGCGGATCGTGGCATGGTTGTATCCTGTTGAGGCGGTACTCCGGTGCTGAAACAGTGTTAAAGGGGTTTATCGTACGGGTCATCGCGAAGAGCGGATTCCGCCTCACTGTCCGTTTTGCTATCCATGGCAGGTTCCGTATTGCTATGCGCGCTGTCTTTGACGCCGATATCGCCGTTTTCACGCGCTTTGCCGCCTTTTTTGGGCTTTTCCCGATAGGCATCCCATGTTTTGGAAGAAGGGAGAGCATTGTCCGTTGGCGCTTTGGGGCGTTTCCGCGCCATGGCGGCAACGAGAATGCTTAGTTCATAAAGGATAAGCATGGGGCCGGCCATGAGCAGCTGCGAAAAAACATCCGGAGGCGTAAGAATGGCTGCTGCGATGAAGATGCCCAAAACGGCGTACCTGCGCATTTTGCGCATCCATGTCGCTGTGAGGATGCCGAGGCGGGAAAGGAAAAAGGCGAAGAGCGGCATTTCAAAGATGAGGCCGAAGGCAAGGAGCAGCTCCAGAGAAAAGCCGAGGTATGCATTCAAGGACGGCATGGCGGCGATGGCGTCCCGGGAATAGCTCATGAAAAATTTAAAGGCGAAGGGAAAAACGACAATGTAGCAGAACGCCGCGCCGAGTGTGAAAAACAGCGCCGAGAAACAAGCTAGGGGCAGGGCGACCCTGCGTTCTTTTTTGTAAAGACCGGGAGCGATGAAGGCCCAAAGCTGATAAAAAATATAAGGCGAGGCAATGAAAATACCGGCCACGAAAGCCACTTTCAGGTGGACGAAGAATCCTTCCGGAACGCTCGTGTAAATGAGATGCGTTCCTTCGGGCATGACTTGCGTGAGCGGCTTGGCAAGGAAAGTAAACAGCTTTTCCGCGAAGTTGTAGCACAGCAGAAATCCACCGGCGGCGCCCAGAAGCATCCGCGCGATGCGCTTCCGCAGTTCGTTCAGATGCTCCGTAAGACTCATGGACGCGCTTTCGTCAAGCTCTTCCTCGTCGTCATCCACTGTTTGCGGTGCTGTATTTGAGGCGGGCAGGGCTGCTTCCCGTTTGTCCTGCGGCGTCTGGGACGTGCTGCCCGGGGCTTCCTGCGTCGTCGCGTCGCTCTTGCGTCCGCTGCCGGCGCGGCCGCCTTTGCTCCCCCTCGGAAGGAGCCTGTGGCTGGGGCGGCGGGTCATGCACGGGGCTCCTTTTCGGCGTCGTCTTGCGCTTTTTCATTGGCAGAAGGCGGCTGCGCCGCGCTGTGCCGGCCGGAGGCATTTTCTTCCTCGCTTGCTTCCTCGCTGAGTGTGCGCTGGAATTCCGTGGAAACACGTCGGAATTCGCCAAGCGCCTTGCCGAGGGAGTTGGCGATTTTGGGCAGGCTTTGAGGCCCGAGTACCAGCAACGCGACAATGAAGATAACCAGGAGCTCTGTTCCGCCTATACCAAACATGTTAGACCTCGCTCAAATAAAACACGGCGCACGGGATGTTATTCCCATTCGATAGTGCTCGGCGGCTTTGGGGAGATGTCGTAGACAACGCGGTTGACGCCCTTCACTTCGTTGATAATCCGTCCTGAAATGCGTGCCATAATTTCATAGGGCAGACGTGTCCAGTCTGCCGTCATGGCATCGACGCTGTCAACCACGCGCAGGGCGATAACATGCTCATAACTGCGTCCATCGCCCATAACGCCCACTGTTTTCAGTGGTAGGAGCACGGCGAAGCCTTGCCAGACCTTGCGGTGCCAGCCGGAGGCTTTCAGTTCGGCCTGAACGATGAGGTCCGCTTTGCGCAGAATATCCAGCCGTTCTCGGGTTACTTCGCCGATAACGCGGATGGCAAGCCCAGGCCCTGGGAAAGGATGGCGCCAAATGATGGAATCGGGCAGTCCGAGCTCCTTGCCCACTTGGCGCACTTCATCCTTGAAAAGCTCGCGCAGGGGTTCTATGAGCCGCAGATTCATTTTTTCCGGAAGTCCTCCCACATTGTGATGGCTTTTGATGACCGCGCTCGGCCCCTTGAACGATACGGATTCAATGACATCAGGGTAGAGCGTGCCCTGCGCCAGGAAGTCAACCTTGCCAATGCGCCCGGCCTCTTCATCAAAAACCTCAATGAAGGTGCGGCCAATGATTTTCCGTTTTTCTTCAGGGTCATCCACACTTTTGAGGCGGTTAAGAAAACGGTCCTGAGCCTGAACAAAGGTCAGGTTAAGGTCAAAGTGTTCCCTGAGGAAGTTGACGACTTCTTCGCCTTCGTTGGCGCGGAGTACACCGTTATCAACAAAAATGCAGTGGAGTTGCCTGCCAATGGCCTTGTGCAGGAGTACGGCAACAACAGTGGAGTCAACGCCGCCGGAGAGCGCGCAGACAACGTGCCTATCGCCGACTTTCTCGGCTGCGTCGCGCACCGTGCGCTCTACAAAAGACGTCATGCTCCAATCCGGTGTAATGCGCGCGATGTCGAAAAGGAAGTTGCGCAGCATTTTCACACCGTCAGCCGAATGGTGAACTTCCGGATGGAATTGCACGCCGTAGATGGGTTGGGCCTTGGCATCCGTCGGCGCGAAAGCTGCAACTTCCAGTGTTTCGGTACGGGCTGCGGCCGTATAGCCCGGAGGCGGTGTTTTTACCGTGTCGCCGTGGGACATCCATACGCGGGAGGGGGCGGAACGGTCGAGGCCGTTCCACAGGGGGCAGTCGGTAAGCATGGTAAGGTTCGCTGGGCCGTATTCCCGGGTTTGCGACTGTTCCAGCCGCCCGCCGAGATGGAGGGCAAGAAGCTGCATGCCGTAGCAGATGCCAAGCACGGGAACGCCCAGTTCCAGTAGTCCCGCATCCAGCTGGGGGGCGTCTTTTTCTCCCACGCTGGCCGGGCCTCCGGAGAGGATGACGGCTGAAGGCTCCATGGCGCGCACAGTCTCTGCCGCGACGGTGCAAGGGTGGATTTCGGAATAGATGCCGGCCTCCCGTACACGCCGGGCAATGAGCTGGGTAACTTGAGATCCGTAGTCAATGATGACGACTTTGCTTGACATGGGGACTCCCTTGGAAATGGCTTCCCTAGCGGAACGCTTCGGAGCTTGGCTTGGCGCTACGCATTGTCTATGCGGTAGTTTGGCGCTTCTTTGGTAATAATGACATCGTGGACATGACTTTCGCGCAGCCCCGCCGGGGAAATCTCTATCAGCCTGGCTTTTTCGGTCAGCTCGGTGAGTGTGCGGGCGCCGCAGTATCCCATGCCGGAACGCAGCCCACCCACAAGCTGGTACAGCGTTTCGGACGCAGGTCCTCTGTAAGGCACGCGGCCGACAATGCCTTCAGGGACCAGTTTTTTGGATTTTTCTTGAAAATAGCGGTCGGAGCTGCCCTGCTTCATGGCGTCAATGGAACCCATGCCGCGGTAAATTTTGTATGTACGGCCCTGGTAGAGGATAGTTTCGCCTGGACTTTCGTCCGTGCCGGCGAGAAGGCTGCCGATCATAACCGAGTTCGCGCCCACTGCGAGCGCCTTGACTATGTCTCCAGAGAATTTAATGCCACCGTCGCCGATGATGGTGCGGTCGGCCTCGCGAGCCGCGCGGGCGCATTCCATAATGGCTGTGATCTGCGGAACGCCGACACCCGCTACAACGCGCGTAGTGCAGATGGAACCCGGTCCTATGCCGACTTTAACCGTGTTGGCCCCGGCCTGGAACAGAGCCTTGGCGGCCTCGTAGGTGGCTACGTTGCCGGCGATGAGCTGGCAGCTGGGGAAGGCCTCGCGCACGGTGCGCACGGCATTGACGATATTGCGAGAATGTCCGTGCGCCGAATCAAGAACTATGACATCGGCACCGGCATTAAGCAAAGCTTCGGCCCTCGGGAGCGAATCCTTGCCAACGCCGATGGCTCCGCCAACGCGCAGGCGTCCTTGGGAATCCTTGCATGCGTTCGGGTATTTCTGGACTTTGTCAATGTCCTTTATGGTTAGCAGTCCGGCAAGTTGGCCCTTTTCGTCAACAACAAGGAGCTTTTCGATACGGTGGGCGTGCAGATGGCGCTTGGCTTCCTGAAGCGTGATACCGGGGGAGACGGTGACCAGGTTTTCATGCGTCATGACTTCGCGCACAAGCGTTCCCTCAAGATCTTCCACAAAGCGCACGTCGCGGTTGGTGAGGATGCCTACCAAGGCGTTCCCTTTGTCAACAACGGGCAGTCCGGACACGCGGTAGGTCTGCATGAGGTCTAGCGCCTCGGCGACAGTGTCATCGGGATGCACGGTGATGGGATCGAGGATCATGCCGCTTTCCGATTTTTTGACCTTGGCGACTTCAAGCGCCTGGCGTTCAATGGGCATGTTTTTATGGATGATGCCAATACCCCCCGCGCGTGCCATGGAAATGGCCATGGCAGATTCCGTGACCGTATCCATGGCGGCCGAAATCAGGGGAATGTTCAGCGGGATATCAGGCGTGAGCGACGCGCACACGTCCACCATGTCAGGCGTGACTTCCGAATAGTTAGGCATTAGCAGCACGTCGTCAAAGGTCAGCGCCTTACAAAGTATCGTAGCCACAACTCCTCCTTAACTCTACTGAAAAGCTCCCGCGGCGCGGGTCTGAATCGGGTTCTTCCCTCGTCCGAATAAAACGGGATGAAGTGGAAAGGTTAAAACCGTAGTCCATAGCCATGGTGTTGTCAACGAAAGCGCAAATTGGTAGGTTCCCCCCATTGCGCCTGGGGCTTTGTTTCGGCGCATGCGGCTGTTAGGTTTCGTTTTCTAGCGGGAAACCCGCGTCAAGCAGCTGCCTGCGGGAAATGGCGCCTTCCCTGCGCACTGTAATGCGCCGCTGCTCATTGACTTCGATAAGCGTGGAAGGAGCGCCGCCGGCCGGCATGGGCGGTTCGTCCAGAACCCCTCCCACCGCGTCAAAGAGTTCCGAATCAAGCTCGGAAGCCCGCCGGACAGCAGGGCGCCCGCTAATGTTCGCGCTGCTGGCCGTGATCGGCTCGCCCGCGGCTCGGGCCAGTGCCGCGGCCACCGGGTGGGAGGACAAGCGCACGGCCACGCGCCCCGTGCCGCCGGTCAATATTTCCGGCACGCGCAGTCTTGCCGGAAAAAGCACGGAAAGCGGGCCGGGCCAGAAGCGTTCAAGAAGCGGCATGATAAACGCCGGAACCTTGGCGATTTGATCCAGCTGTTCCCATTCGCCGAGAATAAGCGGCAGCGGGCGGACGGTGGAACGGTGCTTGGCGCGGAAAACCCTGGCCGAGGCGTCTGCGTCGAGAGCTCGGCTGCCTAGGCCGAAAAGCGTTTCCGTTGGGAAAATGACGGGGATTGAGGCGCGTATTAGCTCCACGGCGTGATCGAAAGAAATCAGCGGAAGTCTTGCGGTATCCGGCGTCTGCATTGGCTTTAGGCTGTCTTTCATTGTTTGAATCTCCCGTGACCGTTATATCCCGCTTGCGTATTTCCGGCACTCGTTATTCCCCGGCAGAAGGGATTGCGAACCCGGGGGCAGTGCCGCGAGCCCCCAAAAAGCTCTACAAGGAGTCCTTAATGACGCTCAAGCCTCTGCGGATCCTAGCTGTCGGCCGCCTGCGCACGCCGTTTTGGAAAGAAGCGGCGGACTATTACCGCAACCGTCTGGCGCGCTGGCGCAGAGTGATGGAAACGTGCCTCCGCGACGCGGATCCCTCGCTTTCTCCCGCTGATCGCAGGGCAGGGGAAAGTCGCGCGATCCTAGATGCCCTAACCCCTTCGGACATACCCGTCTGCCTTGACGAGCGCGGGAAATGCCGGACATCCCGGGAATTCGCCGCGCTTTTGTTCGGGTTGTCGGAAGATGTCAATCGCGTACCTTGCTTCATTGTCGGCGGCGCATTCGGCTGCGATGACTCCGTGCGCCGTACGGCCCGGCATTTGGTTGCCTTCGGACCGCTGACCTTGCCACATGAACTGGCGCGCGTTGTGCTCCTAGAGCAGCTGTACCGGGCGGAATCCATACTGCGTAATATACCATATCATCATTGACGATTTTTCACATCTAAAAAATAATACAATAAATACAAATCATTATAATATAATAGGTTTGCGCCGGCATCGTGCCGAAAGTCCTCTTGGACGTTTTGGCTCGGCAGCGGTCCGTGGCGCCGGGGTTCATGCCATGATGCTTTATATCCATGTGCCATTCTGCAGGAGCAAGTGTCGCTACTGCGCGTTTTTTTCAGAGCCTTTAGGTCAAGACGGCGGCACGGGACGCGTTTCCAAGTATCTGGGGGGGCTGCTGGCTGAGCTTGCTCGGCGCGGCGCCGAATGTGCGGGCGAGCCAGTAAGTTCTGTTTTTTTCGGAGGCGGAACGCCAAGCGTGCTTTCAGCGCGGAATTTAACTTCGTTTTTAAAGGAGATCGATCGGCGTTTTGTCCTGGCGGAGGACGCCGAAATTTCCATTGAAGGCAATCCCGAATCCCTGCTCCGTCCGAATTTTTTGAAGACGTTGGTGTCGGCCGGCTTCAACAGGCTTTCTGTCGGCGTCCAGTCCATGGACGCGGGCATGCTTAGTATCTTGGGCAGGATCCATAGCGCACGAGATGTCGCGCGCACACTTGACGCGGCGCGGTCCGTCGGCTTCGCGAACATAAGTTTGGATTTGATGTGGGGGCTTCCTGGGCAGACGCTGAAAGACTGGCTTGAGCAGATCGACGCAGCCGCAGCGCTAGAACCGAATCACATTTCGGCATACGGGTTAACCATTGAGCCGGGGACGCCGTTGGCCGAGGATAAGGCTCTGGGGCGCGTTGCCCTTCCCAGCGAGGAAATCTTGGCTGCTATGTATCTGGAAGGCACCGCGCGGCTGGAAGCGTATGGATTTAGGCACTATGAGATTTCCAATTTTGCCAGGGAGGGATACATGTGCCGCCATAACCTCGGTTACTGGAAGGGGGATGAGTATCTGGGGCTGGGGCCCGCGGCCGTTTCCACGCGGAAAGGTGTGCGCGTGGAGAATCCGTCTGATTTGGAAGTATGGCTGGACGTCGCCAATGGGCGCGCTCAGCCGCCGGCGGAGGAGCTTGACTGGCGGTGCAGGGAAGAGGAGCACCTCATGCTTGGCCTGCGCACGGCCGAGGGCGTCGCTATGCTGGGGGAGGTGTGGCGGCTTCCGCGGGTCAGGAAATTTTTACGGGCCCTTGAGTGTTCCGGTCTGGCGCTGATCGCGACGGATCGCCTGCGGCTTACGGCAAAAGGTATGCTGCTTTCCAATGAGGTGTTGGCCTCTTTAATGGATCTCCTTTTTCCGTAAAGAATGTTCATTGACACAGTGCCGGAGGGAGTGCTACCGAAAAAAAAATATGCAAGACACGTTATAAATATATGTTGAAGGGGCTATGACGATGGCTGACGCGGAGGACGGTGTTTCAAAACCAGTGTGGGGGACAGCGATGGAACAGGTATCGTTGCGCCTTGATAATGGTACGACACTGCGTTTTATGGGACGGCAGTTTGCCGGAGGTTCTTGGTATGATGAAGAGACCGGTACACTGACGCGACAGACACTCTATGTAACGTCCTCCAACGATCAGGTTTATGTTATTGTTACCGGTCGGGGCCGCGAGAAAAGCCGGCGGGCGTACTGTGTTTCCGTGCAGGGGCGCTACTGCAAGGTAAACGACGGGGTCCGCAGCATTATATTGTCAACGGACCATTTGCTTTTGCTGGTGCGGGCATTCGCCGGCATGGGGCAGCAGGCTTTTGCGGTCCTTGGCGTTGTGGAGGAGACACTTCGCGCCGCGAACAGCTGATTTACCCCTTTAACGTTGCGCGTCCGCGTAAAAAAAGCCGCCCTACGGAGTATACGGGGACGGCTTTTGTTTTAAGCTGGCGGAAACCGCTTAGCGGGATTCAAATTTTTGCAGTCGGGGAAAGGTAATGCGTTTTATTTACTTTATCAGTTCCTTTTCGCTGAGCGGCGGTACGCTTGTGCTTATGCAGCATGTGCGCATGCTGAACGCGCTGGGCCACGACGCCTTTTTGGCCTTTCTGCAGCAGGATGACGGCTATGCAATCAATGTTCCCTCGCAAAAGCTGGACGGGCTTTCCTCTCTTTCAGCTCTTCAGCCGGATGTCACTGTGGCCTGCCACTATCCCGATCTCCCCAGGCTTAGGCCCTATGTGCCGCTTCTGGTTTTTTTTGTTCAGGGACGGCATGCCGAGGAGCTGGATTATTATTACAGCGCGGAAAAGTCCAAGGCAAAGTACGCCGGACCTCTTGGCCGCCTTGTGCTGCAAATGCGCAGAGCCAGGGATATGGCCGCGCTAAAAAGGGCGTACACCCTGCCGGATGTCTTTTGGTGTGTTTCGTGGAATATTGAAGCCGCGCTGAAATCCATGGGGTACCCTGCCAAGGTGGTGCGAAATGTCCTTTCCCTGCCCGCCGCTACGCAGGGAGAGAAGGCGCCGCCCGTCCCGCCTTTCCGCGTTGTTCTTGTCGGCAATAGCTTTGTGCCGTGCAAGAATATCCGCCGCGGCCTAGAAGCGTTGGCGCTCCTAAGGCGGCACGTACCTGTTTGGGTCGTGCATGTTTCCACAGGCAAGCCTTTGCCCGCGGACCTTGCCGCATATGTTGACGAGTCCCTTTTCTGCCTTCCCCATGAAGAGCTTATACGCTTATACCGTTCTTCTCATATTTTGTTTTCACCGTCGCTGATGGAGGGATTCGGCCTGCCCGCTGTGGAGGGTATGGCCTGCGCGATGCTCTGTGTTCTTTCCGACATTCCGGAATATCACCTTTTTCATCAGGGCGTGTGGTGCGGCGAGCCACGTCCGTATGCCCTGTACTGCAATCCGAGGGATGTCGCGGATATGGCCCGCGTTTTGGAAGCGGCGTGCAGGGCGTACGCGTCTTCTGACATGGAGCGTATCCGGCGCAATGGAGCGGAGGTCGCCGGCTGGTATGCCGAAGATGGCTTTAAGCGGGATTTGCGCACCGCGCTGGAAGCGCTGCCCGCCAGAAAATGAGTTTTTATCGCCGCTGCGTACGGCTTTTCAGCGCAGACCGGAGAGGCGGCCCAAGCACCGTTTTTGCCACTGGTACAGTAGAAAGAAGGGCGAGCGGAGATAGCGGCGCACCTCGTTGAAGCCATAGTAGGCGCGGAATGCCGCCGACAGGTTTTTGCATCCCGCGATGGCGCAGACACGGCTCCAGTGCCGGGCGATAACGCTTTTTAGGGCTTCCTCGTCGAGTCCGGCGCTGCGGGTGTTGGCTTGTAGTATTTCGCGCAGAAAGGATGCGATTTCGGGCAGGCGCTCGGGCGTTAGGATGCCGCGGTCGCGCGTAGTGATCGCGGTATGTAGTTCTTTTTGTGCGTCTGTGGCTTCGGGAATCAGGCGGGCAAGACCGGCCAGCGAGTTGGCCGCGCGGGTGGCGAGGGTGCGCGTCTTCGAGTGCCGGGAAAGATTGCCCGCGTGGCGCCTGTAACGCAGAACAACATCAGGCAGCACGCAGAACTTGACCCCCGATGCGATAAGGCGTCCGTAAAATTCGTCATCCGCGCCGGCGGAAAGGCGGGTATCCCACCAATGGTCCGCCCGCCGCAGCGTTTTACTTCTGAAGCAGAGCGTGGGATTAAAGAGAATGCCTCCCCAGAGGGCTTCGCAGGCAACCTGTCCGGGTGGTATGGCATGACCCGCTAAGGATTTCATGCGCGCGCGCCAGGTATCCAGCAGCGCGCAAGGCGAAAGCGTAATGTGTCCCGCGCCGCAGCCGTCAAGCTCAGGATGCTTTGCCAGAAAGGATAGCTGGCATTCAAGACGCCGGGGCATGGCGAGGTCATCGTGATCCATGGGAACGATATAATCCCCTTTGGCAGCGGCGTATCCTGTGTTTGTTGCAGCGGCCACGCCTTGGTTCCGCGTGTGCTGGATAACGTGTATGCGCGCGTCGCGCATGCCGCGCGCGATCAGAACGGACTCGTCTGACGATCCGTCGTCAATAAGAATCAGCTCGAAATCCTTTACCGTTTGCCGCAGCACGGAAGCGATGGTAGCGGCGAGAAAGGGTTCCGCGTTGTATACGGGCATAATAATGCTGGCCGTTGGAGCATTCATGCGAAAGCCTGCCGGATAAGCGGTTTCCGATTTCGGGAACATTTGGGGAGGGGAGAGCCGAGAGGACGCGGCTTTCCCGGTTTTCCGCCGTGTGTGGGCGGAGCGAGAAGAAAATTGGCGGCGGGCTACTTTTCTTTCCGCCGGTCTTCAACCGTTACGCCTTTTGGCGGAGTGAAGGAAAAGGCTTCCGCCGGCGCGGGGGCGTTCGGCGTCAACTGTGAAAAGGTAATGCGGTTGATGTTGCCGTAAAAGTCGACGGTTTCCGCGCTGCGCAGCAGTTTTGTGGCGGGGTCGACAGCCAGCAGCGCCTCAACCAGCTGCGTGGAGGGTTCCTTGGGGTAAAGGCGGATGACGGCAAGGCCGTTTTGATCCGCTTCACGCTCCACATCGAAATCCTTATCCAGCCGCGACTGTCCGGTAACGACCTGGATGATGGATTTTGAGCCGTGTACGGCGTTGTGATTATGGCGGTAGGCCACTTCCTCGTCAGGCAGGTAGTCCCACACTTCATTGGTGTTGATCACAAGCAGTTCAGGGAAAGGGGAGGCTGTTTCCCAGCGGACAAAGAGGGGTTTTTTAAAAAGAAGCGTGCCTGTGCGCCGCTCGCTGGATGCCGTTTCGCGGTGTTTTAATTCCTGCGTGAAAGAGCCGCTGAAGGTTTTCATTTTTTCGTAGGCATTTTGGATTTCCGCGATCAGGGGGTCGGCCGCAAAGGCGCCTGAGGCGGAGAGCAGGCAGATAAGAAGCAGAAGGACTATTCTTTTCAGCATGGGGAATCCTCGTTTTTTTGTGATGCGGAAGGGCAAAATACCGCCATTTCGCAGCGACCGCAATGAGGGCTGCGAGCAGGACAGATTTCACGCCCGAAGCTGACCATGCGGTGATTAATCCCTCCCCATTCCTCCTTTGGGAAAAGACGCATGAGATCCTTTTCAATGCGGATGGGGTCGCTACTGCCGGTCAGGCCGAGGCGGCGAGCGATGCGCCTGACATGGGTGTCCACAGCCAGCCCTTCGTTGATGCCGAAGGCACCCCAGAGTACAACATTCGCGGTTTTTCTCGCTACCCCTGGCAGGGTGACAAGCTCGCCGAGGCTTTTAGGCACGCTGCCGCCGTACACTTCGGTGACGCGCTTCGCGGCGGCAATAAGGTTGGCCGCCTTTGCGCGGTAGAATCCCGTGGAACGGATAACGCCTTCAAGTTCTTCCTGCCCGGCCTCTGCTAGCGCAGCGGGAGTCGGCCAGCGGCGGAACAGTTCCGGCGTTACGAGGTTGACTCTGGCGTCCGTGCATTGCGCGGCGAGAACGGTTGCCGCGAGCAGCTCCCAGCCATTGCCGGCGGCAAGGTGGGGGCGGATGGCGGGATAGCGTTTTTTGAGCAGCTCAAGAACGAGATCCGCGCGCTTTTGCCGTTCCGCATCCGAAAAGAAGGGGCTCATACTTTGGGGTCCTCCATTGTCAAAAATCGGGTCAGGATAACTTTGATCCCCAGCCCGGGGAAATGCACGCGGCATTTGTCAGGCGGAAGCTTTTCGATGATTTTTCCCCGTCCGAAAATTTTGTGGCGGCAGTATCCGCAGGATTCGGAGATTTTCACGGCGGGTTCTTCGAGGGCCGCCCGTCCGCCTCTCCGCAGCGCTGGCATAACTGGCGCGGGCTGAGCGCTCCATGCGGCGAGGCGCGCGTCTCTTTCGCGCCGGCTGAGTTTTCCGTCATAGCCTTCGCACCATTCTTCGTACTGATCGGAAGTAAGCTCCCTGAGGAAAGGGCTTTGCTCGGCGTTGACGGCGCTGTGCTCCTGCCTGCTGTAAAGTGTGCGCGGCGCGCAGAGATCCAGCTGGCGCCTAGCGCGGGTGCAGGCCACATACATAAGGCGCCGTTCCTCTTCGAATTCCTCCGGATGTGCGACCGCGTGCCTGGAGGGAAACCTGTCTTCTACAAGATCCAAGAGGATAACGGCGTCCCATTCCAGCCCTTTGGCGGAGTGGATGGTGGAGAGGATAATACTGTTCAGCTCTTCGCTTTCATTGTCCTCCGGATTTTCCAGGGAAAGATCAGCCACAAAGCCATCCAGCTCTTTGTAGGAAGACGCGATATGCGCCAGCTCGTCCAGCCCCTGCCGGCGGCGGGGCCAGTCGTCAGGGTAAACCTCTTCAAGCTTCGGTTGGTAGTGTTCGATAATGTTTTCCATAACGGACTGCGGCGTCAAGGACGCGCGGCGCAGCTTCGCGAGCAGCGCGAAATCCTTTCTCAGTTCTGGGTATTTGCCGCAGATCCTGCCTGTTTGTTCCGTGTCGCCCGTGCTGGCGGCAAGGTAGACGCGTCGCGCCGTTTTGGGGCCGATACCTGGACAGAGCTGCGCAATACGCAAAAAAGAAGGGAGATCCAGGGGGTTAATGAGCAGTCTCGCATAAGAAAGCACATCCTTGATGTGCGCGGCGTCCGTGTATTTCAGCCCCCCGTATTTGCGGAACGGAATATTCTGCCGGCTTAGTTCGACTTCTAGATGATACGAATGAAAGCCGGCCCTGAACAGCACGGCTATTTCCGAGGGCTTGTAGTTTTCCAGCAGCTGGTCGATGCGCTGTGCTACAATTTTTGCCTGGGAGAGATCGCTTAAGGGCCGCAGCAGCCTGACGGAGTCCCCACCTTCGCGCCTAGTAAAAAGGTTTTTCGCGTAGCCTTCGCGCGCTCCGGCAAGAACAGCGTTGGCTACCGCCAGAACAGGGCGTGTTGAGCGGTAGTTTTCTTCAAGGCGGATAATCGAGGTTCCCGGGAACTGGGAGGGAAAATCCAGGATATTGCGGACGTCCGCGCCGCGGAAGGCGTAAATGGACTGCGCGTCGTCGCCGACAGCCATCACATTTCGGCGCGTGCCCGCCAGAAGGCTGACAAGGCGTGCCTGCACTTTGTTGGTATCCTGGTATTCATCCACAAGGATGCTTTGAAAGCGCTCCCTGAGGCTGCCGCCTTCTTCTCCTTTTAGGAGCGTTTCCAGCTCAAAGAGCAGGTCGTCGTAATCCAGTAGCGAGTGATCCCGCTTATAGGCCGTGTATGCCTTGCTTAGGGCGGAAAAATCGCCGGCATAAGGCAGCAGGTGGGGGGCGTCGTGTTGGAGGATTTCGCTTATATCCAACTCTTTGTTGCGGGCTTTGCTCAATAAGGCGAGGATATTTTGCGATTTGGGAAACGAGCGGTCGCCTTTGCCGATGCGCAGGGAAGAGCGGCATTCATGGAGAATGCCGGCGCAGTCGCCGGAATCCAATACGGTAACGGTTCCTTTTGCCCACAGCGGAGGCCTTCGTCGGAGTATGCTGTAGGCAAAGCCGTGAAACGTGCCACCCCGTACGCCGCCGAGACTGTAGCCCAGCAGATCCTGCGCCCGCTGGAGCATTTCGCGGCTGGCTTTGCGGGTAAAGGTCAAAAGAAGCATGCTTTCAGCCGACACACCTTGGTTGGCAAGCCAGGCAAGGCGGTGGACGAGCGTGCGGGTTTTCCCGCTCCCAGCGCCGGCAATGACCAGTACCGGACCTTCTCCGGCTGTTACGGCGGAGAGCTGGGCATCATTGAGTGATGAGGAATCAAACATTCTTCGGCTCCGGGCACCTGTCTCGCGCGAGTGCTTCCAGCCACTCGTTGAGGCGCGTTAGGTCATGGTGCCATGGGCAGCCGCTGTTTTCAAAACGCGGTCCGCGCCCGTAAAATCTGGTGCCGGCGGTTTTTGCCGCGTCCATGTCGGCGAAGGCGTCTCCGACCATAACGGCGTCTTCGGGAACAATATTTGCCGCCCGCACAATGCGTTGCAGACGTATGGCTTTGGACGGCGGCGCGCCGCTGATGATATCGAAGTAGCGGCTAAGCCCTCTAAATTCAAGCAGCTCGCGCAGTTCGTCTTGCGGCGATCCGGAGCATACGCCCATGGGGACTTTGCCGTGCCAGCGGTTAAGCACGTCCGTTATGCCGGGAACAAGCGCGGACGCGCGGACTCCCTCAAGGGCAAGTTCCGCGAAGCGCCCTGCCATGTCTTTAAGCTCAGCCTCCGTTGCCTCGCGGCCGTGGAAGGTGCGGTAGAACCAGCGGAATTTTTCCACGCGGTTGACGCCGCCGTTCATGTAATGGAAAACGCGCATTCTGTCCGCGGTTTCCCGACCGAGGGGTTCGCCCAGCTTGGCAAAGGCTTCCGCCTTGACATCGACGGCCTCCAAAATCACGCCGTCGCAGTCAAACATCAAAAGGCTTAGTGCCATTGGCTTTACTCCGAAAGGGCGTTGAGGATGTTGCGCACAGCCTCCATTTCCGTAACAATACGGGCTTCCCGCGTATGGGCGCCGATATGCGGAGTGAGGATGATATTTTCCCTTTCTTTAAGCGGTCCTTCGTACGGTTCCCTGCCGAAAGCGTCCAGCGCGGCGCCTGCGAGATGTCCGGCGAGAAGCAGCCCGTTTAAGGCGTCCTCATCCACAAGGCTGCCCTTGGTCAGGTTGAGCAGGATGCTTCCGTGCTTCATTTTGGCTAGTTTGCCCGCGTCCAGCAGAAAGCCGCCTTCGGCGCGGGGGCAGTGGAGGGTTACAATATCCGCCCATTCCAGCATTTCATTCAATTCCATTTTTTGGGGAACGGCTTCGTTTACAAAGGGATCGCAGTAGGCCACTTCGGCATGAAACGGCTCAAGGAGCTTCATAACAAGGCGCCCAGTCGCGCCGAAGCCCACGATGCCTACCTTTTTGTTTTGGAGAAGCCCGCCTATGCGTTTTCTCCATACTCCGTCCCGTATGGCTCGGTCCATGGCGTTTATATTGCGCAAAAGGGAAATCATCATGCCGATTGCCAGCTCCGCGATAGCCGCGCCGTGTTCGCCGGCGGTGGCGGTGACTTTTATCTGTCTTTGCTCTGCGAACGCCGTATCGATGTTTTCCAGTGTCGGCCCGCATCGGGAGATGACCTTGAGTCTGGGGCGCATTTCCATCAGGCGCCGGGTAATGGGGCCGTCATCGGCGATAAGGCCGCTGCAGCCTTCCAGGAGGTCTATGGTTTCGTCTTCGGTGAGACGGCGGCCCTTGTCGTTAAGGACATAGCCTACGTCCATTTCCTCAAGCATACGCAGGGGCTGCTTGCTGTAGTGCGCGAATGAGTGGGGACTAATGGCGATTCTCATCAGGCGTTCCTTTTTGCCGGGCGGATCCGCGAATGGGGATTGCCAAAGCGGGTTTGGCGGACGAACTATGCCAGTAGCCTCTTGTTTACACATATTCTTTATGCCGGCGTTTTCCGAAACAGCCGCGTTTTTCACAATACGCGCTTCGGCGACGCCTCAAAACGGAACGGGGGGGATATTTCAGAAGCTCGCGGTTTTTTTTGTCCGCCGGATTTTCTTTCTTTAAGACCGTTCATTGCCCTCGTCAAGGGTTCGTCTATGGCAACGCCGGGTGAGAAAAGCTGAGTATTTTCCTGAACCTGCTTATTCCAAAGTTTCCCGCGCCAAACGGTTTGGATTTCTTAGAGAGCATCCTTCAGGCGGTTGACCTTAATAGCTACCGTAGAGAAGCCCGGCAGCTCGTTACGATCAAAGTAGAAGACGCGGATATCAATCCTTTTCCGATAGGCGGAGTCGGCCGCCTCTACGATCCGGCTCCGCTTTTCGAAATCGTCGAAGCCTTCAATAGCATGTTCGGGAATATCGACTGGGAAAATATCGAACGTACCGAAACGCCATGAAGAATTCCCGATGAGCGGGAGGCGCGTACTGAAAGTGTCAACGCCCTGCTGCAGGCCGTATTCAATATCATGGCGGATAATATGGAGTTTTTTAGGTATGTTCAGGATAACCCGAACGATAACGGATGGCTCTCCGGTTTCGTATTTGCGCGCACATATAACCGTGAGGAAAGCCGTATGTAAGGGCGGGGCTTCAGCCGATCCCGAGGCGCAGACTTTCGGCAAAAGCCATTAGCCAGGGTGAATGAATACGTTCTATGGAACAAGAGAATACAAGCAGTTTTTATTCGCGGTTGGTGGCGTCTTTAGCCGGATAGTGTCCGCAGCAAAACGGGCCTTCGGGGCAGTATCCTAAGCGTTCGCAGCGGGGGCCGGCCGCCGCGAAAATTTCCGGCAGAATACCGCGGCAAATGGCGAGCATCTCGTGCGCGGCGCCTCGGATTTCCCATTGTGCCCTCATACAGGTGCGCTGCTCGAAAAAATTTATGAGCGACCTGCAGTTCATGGTCACTACAATACGGCTGGCGGCAGCCTGCGGAAGCACAAAGCGCGCGTCTTCCTTGGCGTTGCCGTCCCGTTCTAGCATTCGTTTTAAGACAACGTAGGCATCTCCGATTTGAGCCATACATTCTTCAAAAATTTTTCGGCATTCGGGCTGTTCCGCGATCCTCGGAGGAATAACATAGTCAAAATACGAGGAGTCCACATAGCGCTGGCTTTGTTGGGAATAGGAGGCGAGACGGTGCCGTACAAGCTGGTGCGTCAGTGCGCGGGAAACGCCGGAAAGTGCAAAGGTGAAAGAAACATGCTCGATAGGGCTTGTATGTCCGGAAGCCAAAATGCGCGCCACAAAATCCGCCTGTGCTTGCCGGGAAATTTCGCCGTTAAGCAGACGCGGCCACATCTCGGCAACGCTTCCAGGGGCATAACACTGGCGGAATGCTGCGTACACAAGAGCCAGCGGATTCGGCGTATGCGCGAGAAGCGTCACAGAAACATGAGTTTCCGGCATCGTGGCTACATCTCCTGATCTTCCGGCTGCTCAATTTCCCTATCAGGGTCGTGAGGCGCGTTGTCAAAGTACATTTGAGCGCGCGGCAGCATGGACTGCACGCGGTGCCGCAGATACAGTGTTTCGAGGTAGGATCCGAGTTCACGCGCCGCCATGGTCACAAAGGCGCGGAAGCCTTCGGGAATGGGCACGGCGTCCTGATTTGCTAAAATCAGCACTCCGCATACGATTTTGGAATGCATAACAGGCAGGCATATGGCGCACTTGAAAAAGGGATCCTGCGGCAGATTTCCCGCGAGAGGTCCGGCGCTTGCCTCAAGGCCGTCGGCAAAAATAGGCATGCCCTCGGTAAAGACCCATCCTACTAGGCCGGAACTTAAGGGAAAGGTTTCCGGCGTGTCTTCCGTAAGAAGCAACGGTTCGGATTCAGCCTCAATCACAAAAAACTGGGCGTCTTCGGGGCACATGGCCAGCGCCGCGTAATCGTAGCCCTCGGCCGCAAGCAGCAAATTCAGCATCCGCTGCAGGTAGCTGCGCCAAGGAAGCGATTCGTCTCTGAGCGCTTGAATTTTTTCTATGCTTTCAAAGTAGCGGCGGATGGAGGCGTTGCTTTGCTCTTCATCGATTTTTTCGCTGCGGTCCTCAACAAGTGTGGCGAAGCGCTGGAGCAGCTGCTGATCGCGCGTGCTGAAATTGCGGCCGTCAACGGAATCCACGCAGAGCACGCCGCCATTGGCAAGGGGCACACCCATGAAAGAGGTGATGGATGTCTCCGCTTCGTAATCATAATAGCCGAGGCTGCTCAGTCTAGCATCAAAGGAATTGAGGATGAGGGGCTGGCGGTTGCGCAGTATCCACCCGACAAGTCCCTTGCCCGGGGCAATGGATGTCTGCACTGGAGTCGGCTCCGCCGTCCTGACAGCGGCGTCGACATAGACGGCGTCGTCTTCGCCGGGAAGGAAGAGAAGAGCGCTATGCACGCCCAAAGTGTCGCATACCACGGAAAGAAGAAGTTCATCGCTGGAATAATCTTTCACAAGAACTCCCTTTGTCTTATGAACAGCAGGCTTGAGTCTGATGCGCAGTTTGCCGGAAAATGCGTTCGCGCCGCGGCAATAGGCGGGGAAAACCGTCATAAAGGTGTCAGAAACAAATGTTAATAGCAAAGTTTAGCAAATGATTTTTTGTAAGGCAACATTGCAGACGGGCTCGCAAGAGATATCCGTTCCTTTCTTCAAAAAAACGCGCGTAAAATAGAGAGAGAACAATCCGCCGATTCGTCTTTGCGGATTTCAGCCTGCCCGAGCGTCAATGCGAAAAAAAATCCAATAAAATAAAAGTGTAGCGGTAAGAGACAAAAAAATAGAAAAAGTGCTTGACAGGTTGTGGGGAGATAGGGCAT
>CAYWQK010000009.1:0-4069 GCA_964460575.1 uncultured Desulfovibrionaceae bacterium
GTGGGTATTTCCTACCTGCCCCAGGAGAGTTCGGTTTTTAAGCGTCTGACTGTGCGGCAGAACCTCCAGATCCTCCTAGAGCATACAAATCTTACAGGCACGCAGCAGCGCATACACGCCGACCGCCTTCTTGAAGAATTTGGTCTGACGCGTCTAGAAAATTCGCACGCGATGCATCTTTCCGGCGGCGAACGGAGGCGGTTGGAAATCGCCAGGGCGCTGATCCGCGATCCAAAATTTGTGCTTCTGGATGAACCGTTCGCGGGCATTGACCCCCTAGCCGTGGGTGATATTCAGTCGCTTGTGCGCGCATTGAAGAAACGAGGCATCGGCGTCCTGATTTCCGACCATAACGTCCGAGAAACGCTGAACATCTGCGACAGGGCGTATCTGATGTTCCAGGGAGCGGTCATCCTTTCGGGAACGCCGGATGAACTGGTTCACAATGCAAAGGCCCGCGAGGTGTACTTGGGAGAGACATTTTCCCTGTAGTTTTTGTGTTCGGTGTTCTGCGGGTAAGGATATTTTGCTACTGCCGGCTGGAGCGGCGGGCAGGAGGCGTGCTATGGTAGATATGCGTGGGATGGCGTCTGTTCGTTTTTCGTATGTGGGGAATGGCGCTTTGCTGTATGGCGGGGAGGGGATTACCTATGCGACCCCCTGTTCTGTAGGTTTAGACCTTAGAGCGTGTATCGACGGGGAGAAAGCTCTCATTCCGGCAGGCGAGCGGTTTGCTGTCCCAGCAGGGATTGCCGTGGAGCCCATGGAGCCGGGTATTGCCGGTTTCATTTATGCCCGGAGCGGTCTTGGTGCGAAGCGAGGGCTAACCGTTGCACAGGGGGTAGGCGTTATCGATCCGGATTACCGAGGCGAGCTTGTAGTGGTTCTGCTTAATACGTCTTCAGAGCCTCTGATCGTCCGCCGGGGCGACAGAGTGGCCCAGCTTGTGTTTCAGCCGGTTTGCCGGGTTCAGCTAGAACCTGTGGAGCGACTTGGGGCAACCCTGCGGGGAAGCGGTGCTTTTGGCCACACGGGACGCTAATGTTTCCTCTTCCTCCTTCAGTTCTTTTTAAACTTCAATCTTGACAACATGCCAAAAACAGTGTCCCTTCAGCTGGTTTTAGGCTTCAAGATCCGTTTAACGCGTTTTACGTCCGCCTGCGGGACAGTTGGTGGACGCGTCCGTGATTCTCTTTACTTTTATTTTTTGGGTTCCTGCATGGGAATGCCGCGATGCAACATTTTTTTTAGGGAGAAGAATTATGGTCACATCTTTTGATAGCCTCAAGCGGCGGGATGCCGAGTTTATCTGCCATACTTACGGACGCTATCCCCTGGATGTTGTCAGGGCCAAGGGGTCGCGCGTGTGGAGTTCCGATGGCAAGGAATATATAGATCTTTTGACGGGCATTGCCGTTACCGGGCTTGGGCATTGCAACGACGAAATTACTGAGGTTATCCGCGAGCAGGCCGGAAGGCTTGTGCATACAAGCAATCTTGTTTACCAAAAAGAGCAGATCGACCTAGCGGAAAAGCTGCTTTCCACCGCGCATTTCGGCAAGGTCTTTTTTTGCAATTCCGGCGCGGAAGCCAACGAGGCGGCAATTAAGGTCGCACGGCGTTATATGCAGAAGGTGCGCAAAATAGACGCAACGGAAATTATCACTCTGAAAAACGCGTTTCATGGGCGCACGCTGGGTACGGTGGCCGCTACCGGACAGCCTGCCTACCAGGATGGCTTTGCCCCGATGCCTAGCGGTTTTGTGCAGGTGCCGTGGGGAAATCTTAAGGCTCTTGAAGCGGCTATTACGCCGCGGACAGTGGGCGTGCTTGCGGAAATCGTGCAGGGGGAAAGCGGCATTTTTCCCATGCCTGCCGAGTACGCCGAGGGTATAGAGGCGCTTTGCCGCTCCAATGGCATTCTCTTTATCGCGGATGAAGTTCAGACAGGATTGTGCCGCTCGGGGCATTTCTGGAGTTTCCAGCACTTCGGACTCAAGCCAGACATAGCTTCATGCGCCAAGGCCATAGCCAACGGCCTGCCCATGGGCGCTATGATGGCGACAGATGAGGTTGCCCAAGCCTTCGAGCCCGGCACCCATGGCACAACTTTTGGCGGTAATGCTCTCATTTCCGCTGTGGCCTGCAAGGTTCTTGACATAATGCGCAGGGACAAGCTGGATGAGCGCGCGGGCCGCGTTGGCGAATCCTGTAGGACGAAGCTTAGCGCCGTGGCCGGGCGCCACCCAGGCGCTGTGGCCGAAATTCGCGGCATGGGCCTTCTGATTGGCATTGAGCTTACGGATCACGGCAAAGAGGTTTGGCGGAAGCTGCTGGAAAAGGGTTTCTTGCTCAATCTTTCCCACGACCGCGTGTTACGGCTTTTGCCGGCGCTGACCATTGATGAAGCGGACTTAGACGCTTTTGCCGCTGCGCTTGACGAAGTTCTTTCCAGCATCGCGTTTTGATCACCTTATTCTAACTTGCTTTTTTGTGGGATAGAGGACAGCGCTTTTCAGGAGGGAAAATATGCTCTGTGAAGCAATCGGCAGCTGGCAGAACTATGCTTTTGGCTCAGCCTGGTCGGAGGTAATGAGCTGGATCGAACAGCATGCCGCGGGATGCGAGGAAGGGTTTGCACTTACGCTTTCCGGCTGTCGCATCGGTGTTTCCGGTGTGGAGACAAGAACAGTAGATTGCGCCCTTTATGAGTCGCATCGCGTCATGGCGGACATCCATGTCATTCTGGATGGGGAGGAATGGATGTATATCGCGCCCTGCAAAGGACTGAAGGGCATTTCACCCTATGATGAGGCGCGTGACATTATGTTCCATGTTTTGCCCCCAAGCGAAACGGCAAGGCTGACTCTGCATCCTGGAATTTTTGCTCTAGTGTTCCCGTGGGACGCGCACATGCCGCTAGTAGCTGTTGAGGGCCGTATTTCCCGTGTGCGTAAACTTGTAGCTAAGATTCCGTTGGACTTGTTCACATTGGGGCAGGGGATTAAGCGGATCTAACACGCGATTTATTCATCCCAGCGGGCCGTGTCGCCATCAATCCAGGTTATGGCGGCGCGGTCAAGCCCCAGTTCTTTCCATTTGGGTAGCAAGCTGCCTTTGTAACCGGCGAAAAAGCCGCTGCAGTGCAGGGGCAGCTGGATTTTTTTTGCGGGATAGCGCCTAAGCATCGGTCCTAGCCGTAGCAGAAGAGCCTCGCCTTGGATTATGCTGCCAAGTGAGGGGTGGCGCGGACCTGCCTGCACTGCGCGTTCCAGAGCCGGCTCAGGAGCGAGGCTTAGGCGGATAACGGGTATGTTTTGTTCCCAAGCCGCGGCTAGTGCCTGGCTGAGAGCCCGTACAGTTGTTTCCAGTGTCCACGGCGTGTACCTTCCCTCATGCCACAAGGCTGAAAGTTTTGTTCCTTTCAGCACAAGGCAGGGGTACATGCGCATGCAGGAAGGGCCAAGCCTAAGCGCTTGCCCCACATCCTCTAAAAATGTTTTTGGTGTTCCCCCCGGCATTCCCGGGAGCAGCTGAATTCCCAACTTCAGACCTGCTTGCATGACAATGCGGCATCCTTCTTTAGCCCTTTCGCCCGTGTAGCCTCTTTGAGCGGCGGCAAGTGCTTGGTCGGAGAAGCTCTGTACGCCCAATTCCACAAGATCCATTCCCAAATCCCTAAGCATGCGGAGCTGGGAGGTTCCCACGCTGTCTGGACGGGTCGAGCAGCGTACGGCGCAGACGGCGCCTTCTTTTTTCCAGCGCGCCGCGGTTTCGAGGCAAAGAAACTGTTCCTCTTCCGGAATTGCGGTGAAAGTGCCCCCATAAAAGGCAAGCTCAACGGGTTTTAGTCTTTGTTTGCGCCTCTCGCCAAGGGTTCTTTCGAGATCTTCAAGAATTCCCCTTATAGGAGTTGGAAAACGTCCTGTTTGTCGGTCCTGCGCGCAGAATATGCAGCGGTATGGGCAGCCGGCAAAAGGGATGAACACCGGAAGGATAGCGTGGGGCATTCGGCCTGAAGGCGGCGGGAGCGGGAGTCGCATGATTTGTTTCCATTTGTTGTGAAGAC
>CAYWQK010000009.1:4122-12968 GCA_964460575.1 uncultured Desulfovibrionaceae bacterium
TGAAACGCTCGTCGGAGCGTTTGTTTGCGGCTTTTTCGTCACATATGCCAGCAAGGTCGAGGATTGCCATGTCGGATTGCCTTTTCTGTAAGATTGTCAGCGGTCAGGTTCCCAGTGCCAAAATTTATGAAGATGACGATATTTTTGCTTTTTTGGATATCAATCCCTGCCGTCCGGGTCATGCCCTGGTCGTGCCGAAACTTCACGTTGCCACATTGTTTGATCTGCCACTTGACCGCGCATCTACGCTTATGGCCGCGCTCCAGCGCCTGGGCAAGGCTGTGATGGAGGCGACAGACGCGACTGGTCTCAATGTATGTCAGAACAATTTTGAGGATGCGGGGCAGACGGTGTTTCACGTCCATTGGCACTTGATTCCCCGCCATAAGGATGACGGCGTGAAGCTATGGCCTCAGGGATCGTACCCTGATGTAGCGTCCATGCAGGCCATGACAGAGCGTATCGTGTCCAGACTGCGTTAATGTTTTTTAGGCTTATTAGGCCGCACGGGAGCTTTTGCCCACTATACAATTCTGGTGACCTTATTGGAGGAACAGAATGAACATGGCTTTGACGAAGGCCGATATTGTGGAAGCTATTTACGAGAAAACCGACCGTAACAGGGCGGACGTAAAAGACACAGTTGAAATGTTGCTTGAGATTATGAAAAAAGCCATTACCGATGATAATGTGCTTCTTATCAGCGGGTTCGGCAAATTCGAGGCCTATGCCAAAGACGCTAGGAAAGGCCGCAATCCCCAAACGGATGAAACGATCACTCTTCCACCAAGAAAAGTTGTTGCCTTCCGCCTTTCACGTAAATTCCGTTCGGCTTTAAACGAGGGCGATTGATTTTTGCTTGTCCAAAAAGAAGTCTAGAAAAGGCCGCTGTTTTCACACAGCGGCTTTTTTTGACTGCTGCAGCATGCCCCGCCTTACAGTGCTTCTAGGACTTTTTGCGTTTCGTCGATAGTTGCCCCCGGGGTGGACGCGCCTGCTGTCAGGCCAACAATCCGGCATTTTTTCAGCTCGTCTAGCGGCAGCTCGTCGCGGGTCTCCACATGCAGTGCGGGAATGCCTTCGTTTCTGGCCACATCCGCCAATCTTCGGGTGTTGCCGCTGCTTTTGCCGCCAATCACAATCATGAGTTCTACCTTTCTGGCGATTTCAGCCGTTTCGCACTGCCGTTTAGAGGTTGCGTCGCAAATAGTGGAAAGAACTTGGAGCTCACGGCATTGCCTGCGGAGTGTTCCGGCGATGGCTTGGAACACCGTATTTTCCTGCGTGGTCTGCGCGGCGAGTACTACAGGACCGTCATAGTGTTCCGTGAGTTCGTTAAGGGAGGAGAAAACTTTACACGCGCCGTTGGCATAGGAAACAAGTCCTCGAACTTCAGGGTGGGATGCTTCCCCAAAAAGCAGGAGTTGCGCGCCGTCTGCCGTGGATTTTGCAATAGAGAGCTGAGCGGCTTTAACCTTTGGGCACGTGGCGTCAACCAGCGTGACGCCTCTGTTTCGGATTGTTTGTTCCAGCGGCAGGGGAATGCCGTGCGCACGCACTACCACGGCATCGTCTGGGCCGAGCTCGTCAGGGTTTTCCGTGCAGATGACACCCTGTTCCTGGTAGTAGCGCAGAACCTGAGGATTGTGGATGATGGGGCCAAACATGACCAAGCGTTTTGTCGCGTGGTACTGCTTGATGGATTTGTCCAGCCGGCGGAGGGCTAAACTTACGCCCATGCAGAAACCGGCGGTTTTCGCGCGGAGTACATTCAATAGGAGTGACTCCTTTGCCGTTTTAGCGATGTGGATCGCCAGCGACGGCGGAGTGTTCGGGGTCTGTATGGATGAGGATACGCCTCAGACTGGGGGCTTGGGCCAAAAGTTCCCGTTCCAAGAGAGAAGCCAGCGTGTGCGCATCTGCCACGGTCAGGGAAGCTGGCATTCTGCAGTGCAGACTTAAAAGCGGCCCGTCGCCAAGGTGATAGAAGCGGAAGTTATGCACGCCAAAAATCGTAGGAAAGACTTTCAGCACATTTTTCACGGTCTCACGCAAGCGTTGCGCTTCACCAGGCGGCAGCTTTGAGCAAACGCCGATGTTTTGCTCGCTAGGTTCGATATGGGTAAGAACGTTTGCGGCAAGCCTTTCACGCAGCTCACCCTCAAAACGGGCTACGCGCTGGTGCGCTTCATCAAGTGTCATTTCCGGAGGTGTTTCCACATGCAGAAAAATCAACAGCGATCCATCGTCTTTTTGCCGAGAGAGCGTTACGTTATGGATGGCGAGGGCATAAGCCGCCGCAATGGCTTGCGTAGTGGCAAGGATACCAATGCCGCTATTTTTAGCGGGTTCAATGTGCACGGTAACATCGGCTCCAGGTACGCTTTCGCAGATTACAGCTTCAATATTGTCGCTTAGCTCGTGGGCAGACTCAACGGGGAGGATCGCCGGGGTTTCAGCAGTAAGATCTACAAAAATTTTCGCGCCGCTTTCCCTGACGCGCAACCGGTGAATAGCGCATCCTGGAAAGTGCTCGGCCAGTTCTTTTTCAAGCTTTTCCGTCTGGGCGAGTCCGTCTCCATCCAGCAGCGCGTTTACGGCTTTGTTGGAAAGCTTGAGTCCCATAAAGATGACAATAGCGGAAACAACGAGGGCCGCGGCGGCATCTCCCATACACAGACAGCGGATCAATTCACTCCACTCCGGAGGGAGTACTGTGCTTACCCATACACAGGCAAGCCCGACCAGCACAACGGCGGAAGACCAGATATCCGTGGAAAAATGGAGCGCGTCAGCTTCCAGAGCCTGGCTTTTGTGCTTCTTGGCAATCTTATGAAGCATTTTCGCTCGTGAAATATCTACCAGCATAGCAATGACGATAACGGAGACGCCCCACCAGGAAGGGTAAACAGCCTGGGATTCAAAAAAGAGACGGTCCACGGCTTCATGCACAATCCAGCCGCACGTAACCAGCAGAAGCAAGGTTTCCGCAAGGGCGGAGAGATTTTCGATTTTGCCGTATCCGTAGGGATACTTCTTGTCCGCTGGGCGCGAGGCCATTTTTACAGCGAAAAGTGTGATTGCCGCGGCAAGCAGGTCCAGGCTGCTGTGCAGCGCTTCAGAGAGGATGCCTAGGCTATTGCTCGTCACACCGGCCGCCAGTTTCAGCACGGTAAGTCCGATGGCGCAAAACAGCGAATTTTGCGCGGCGCGCTGTTTTTCCATGTCCGGAGTTAGAGTAGTGCTTGTCATGGAAGCTTCCTTTTTCAGCCTGTCCTAGCAGGCACAGCGCGGCAAGTAACCCTCCGCTTTTTTGAGGAAGAAGCCAGTATACGCCGCATTTATGGAACAGACAAGTTTTTTCATAACTGGAAATATTTTTCATTGGTGCTAGCACAGGAAGCAGTTTCCTTATTTTTATCCTTACTCGTCGCTTTTTTCTTTGCTCCTGTGTTTCGTTGATATGCAAGAAAGAAGCAATAATTATAATTTGTTATTCCTAAAATTTTTGTTACTGCGCGCGATGTCTTTAACGGGCTTGTCTAGTAGCTAAAAATGGTTTATAGTTAAAAATGAAACGTGACACGTTTTGCCGATACTAAGGTACTCCATTCTGCCGCCTTGGACGGAATGCAGGTTTTTTTGTTGTGTAATAGGAGTTTTTTTGTGCGATTGACACAGCGATGGTTTCTTTTTTCCCTTGTTTTATGCTTTTCCCTTATGGTGTACGCTTCACGCACCATGCCTTGCAGTGCGGGTCGTCCGTCTTCTGCCGAACGATCCCGTACGATGTTCTCCCTTTCCCGCTACGGTACAGAGATCGCGAAGAAGAGCGATGCCGCCGGCACCAAGCAGCGTAATGACCGCATATCTGCCAATATAAGCGCAGGTCATAACAGCGGACTGAAGCTCTGCTGGGATGCTGAAAATCGTTCCGTGGGCTTAGCTGGCTCTTCTGAGTGGCAAAGCTCCATGCTGGACAAGATCAGTGGCAGCCACAGTATTTCCAAAAGTCGTCAGCAGACGCTTTCAAAGGACGCCGCACTTTACAGCGATGCAGTGAATGAGTGGAGTCGTAAGTTCAATCTCAAGCCAGATTTGCTTTACGCCATGATTTTGACGGAGAGCGATTTCAATCCCCGCCTGGTCAGCGCCTCCGCGCATGGATTGATGCAGGTGGTGCCAGATACCGCAGGTGAGGAAGTCCGGCGTTGGTTTGGCGGGAACGGCCTTCCCTCACGTAGCGAGCTTTTTGATCCCTACACAAACATCAAGTACGGCGCGGGCTATTTCCACCTGTTGCAGAAGCGGTACTTTGGTTTTGTCAAGGATCCTCTTTCCCGTGAGTACTGTGCCATTGCGGCGTACAATTCCGGCGCTGGACCGATCATGCGTGTGTTTGGGGAAGACAGGAAAACCGTGGCGTCCAAGCTGAACGCCATGACACCCGATGAAGTGCTGGCCAGCTTGCTTAGGCGGCTGCCCATCAAACAGACTAGAATGTATCTGCGCAAGGTGCTTAGCTCGCGGAAGTATTTCGCGTCAGTCCCTGCCGTAGGTTCTGCGAAGGCACTTAACTGATCAATTTTTTCCGATCGCCATATCCCGGCGTTGAATGAAAACTGACCGAGACCGCAAGGAAAAGTTCCTGTTCAACCTTGGTCTGTCCCGCATACCGTCTTTGAGCAAAGCATAGTTTGCCGTTGAAGGTGCCGAAAATCTGCCCGATTCTACAACGGGTGGGGAGATGCTTTTGTCTCGCGTTTCCCCAGGAAGCTGAGCGGGTTGACGTGCGCCTGTCTTGTTCATGATACTATTTTTGAGCTATTCCTGAGGGCGGTTTTATGCTCCCGTTCCGTCTGGCATAACCCTTGTCCGTGAAGCAGCAGCCAGAAATTTTCGACAGCACGTCTGCACCTAAAGAGGACATCTGCAAAATACATACGCACTGCAAGTTAAAGGTGTTTAGGGAACGTTGTACTTTGGCACTAAAAAGCCCGGCTATGTAACTCGGCCGGGCTTTTTGCATTGCAAGGGAGACTAGATGGAGGGCTGGAGCGGGAGTTTAGCCTGGGGGGCTGGAGCCGTGCTTTGCCCATCCGGAGCGGAAGGAACCGATGGCGGCTCCGGTGTTGTGGCTTGATGATCGGAAGGTTCGCTTTGTCTATTGGCGGAGGATCCTCCCGCGGGATCGGAAGCTCTTACCTGCTCTTGAGACTGTGTCTCTGCCCGAGGCAATGTCGCCGTAGGCGTTTGGACTTCCTGTGTACCTGTGGGTATTTTAGGCTGAGTAGCAAGGGTCTGGTCTGGACTTTTTTGGGCTGGCTGCGCGGACTGGCGCTGGATGGGCGAAGTATTTGGTTCGGCAGAAGACTTTTCTAGGGCGGGAAGAGGAGGGCAGGAAGGCAGGTGAAGGCTTCTGGCCGCTAAGTCCGGCAAGGTGAGAAGATTGAAGGGTTGGGCCATTGTGGCGGTGAAAAGCAGGCAGATCAGCAGCCCGCCGGTGGGGAAACGCTTATCTGTCATCACCACCAGGAATACGGCAAAGAGTAGCAGAATAGCACCCATAATGAACATGCCGGGCAACTGGAGGAGATTGGCAAAGCAGAAGGAGATTGCGGCTTGTGCGCGCTCAGGCAGCATTTGCTGGATAGTAGGCATAATTGGAGCGAGCAGAAGTGGCAATGAAACAATCGCCATGAGAAGCCCTATCAGCGTGAAGAAAATTCTGCTGCGCCGTACAGAAAGATGGAGTACGGCACGGCCCGCCAAAATAGAGGCGATCCCGGCTAAGGGCAAGAGCATGACTTGCGTGCCGGGCCAGCAGAAGACAAGCGCAACAAGGGTTGCCAAGAGCGAGCACCAAAGCCAGCCAAGGCTCGGATTTTGCGTCCGGTTTTTCCAGACCATTATGGGCACGCGGTACAGCCTTTCCCAAGGAAGGCAAAGCACAATCAAAAGCCAAGGCAAGGCGTAGAACACGGAGCGCTGTACAAATGGCTTGAATTGTTCAGGATGGCATAGAAAATTTTGGCTCCACATGGATTCGTGGAAGCCATAAAAGGCCTTTAGCGCTGGGGTCAGGCTTCCATCCATGCCGATCCGGAAGAGCCAGCCTATGGAAAGAACCAGCATGATTCCAAAGGCAAAGACGCCGTCCAGTCCGCCAGCCCGGCGGAACGTCCCGCGCCAGAAGAGAAAAATCAGGCTCGCAAGCAGAGGGATGCCCAGCCCGCAGATACCGCCGCAAAGGAATGCCAGAACGGCAAGCAGGTGCCCGGCCAGCAGAGCGAGGGGTGCGCGGGGCCGGCTCCAGCCTTTCCCGAGGAAGAGCAGACTCAGGAAAAGCAGCGCGGCAAAAAGGCCGTTGGCCGTGGCTAGGTGCGTTACCTGCACAATATGCAGCGTGCCTAGGAATACAGCGCAGGAGGCAAAGGCCGGCAAAAGTCCGCCGGATGTGCAAAAGGCTATAAACCAAAGAGCTATGGTCATAAGGGCAATGCCAATGCCTGCCGCGGCGTGGAGCAAAGTTTCCGACGAAAGAGTGGGCGAAAGAGTGTGCAGCAGGTCGGCGATTCCTTTTAAAAACCAGATGTGCAGCGGGTAGAGCGAGGGTTCAGGCGCGCCGTTGGCATACACAAAGAGCCCTGAAGTCCCTGGAAAGTTCTGAACAACGGAGAACAGACGCTGCTCCTCGTCGGTTAGAAGACCGCGCTCCCAAATGCCAGGCACAAGTTCAATGGAAAGGAAAAACAGCACGGCTACAGGTCCGCAGTATGCCAAGAAGCGAAACATCCGTGAAGCTAGGCCAGGCCTTATTTCCATTTGGGAGGGGTCAACCGGCATTTGTCCAGAAGCTGCGGGGTGTTCTTCGCTAATTTCCTCACTGGCTGGCTGGGTAACCGGCATTTCTGCGGGGGAGGGGGATTTTGCAGGTTCTACCTGTGGCAAATTTTCTGCCTGAGGCTCTGACGCGTTTGCGGGGAGAGGCGTCTGCGGCCCTTCCCCAGGCAAGGGAAAAGATTCCAGTTTTTCGGACTCATCGGGCTGTGGCATGATGAAATCTCCTGTGATGTCCTAGATATCGTTTACTTTTTTTAGACGTTGGGAACCTGTGCAGGGCGGCATGACAGGGACTTGTTGTCAGGATTGGCCACTTAGGCGCGGCACGATGCCGTCGTTTCCAGGAAGCAGCTGTATGGCCAGCTCTTCAAGCTGTCTTTTGCCTTCCCGTTCCTGCTTTGCCGCGTGGTTGCGGATAACATTCATGGTATCAATAAAGAGGCGCAGGTGCGCGGCCTGGTGGAACAGGCTTTCAAGTGCCGGGGCGTAGCCGTTGCTAATTTCTGCGGCATAGAGATCCCTGATATGCGCGTGGGCGGTAGCAAGCTCGCTTTCGAGTGCATCGGCAATGCGGCAAGCGTATCTTTCGGCCTCTTTGCGGCGCTTTTCAAGAAGAACGGTCCGTCGTTTGTCTTCTCGGCCAAGGTGGTAAAGTACGCCTGCCGTTCCGGCTACGGCGGCCATAACCACAGCGATCATAGGGCTTGAAATGCTTAGTGCCAGCATATTTCCTACGGAAATAACCAGAGCTATCGGCCCCACGGCGGACATCCTGCCCAGTACAGCACCGCCGGAAACCAGAGCTAGGCGCCTCATGTAGTGGCGGGTCTGGATCAGAAAATGAGTGGCGTTGCCCGAGTCCCCTGAAGTCATGGAGGCACCTTCCAGTCCGGCAAGCGTTGCCGCAGCCGTGGCCAGGCAGGTCTTTGTGCAAGCATTTATTTCACTGGCAAAGAGCTGGAAGCGGTGCTCTTTTTCTTGAAGGAGTCCACGTTGCTCTTCTAAAAACTCGTCTACACTCTGGCGGGCTATGGCTGTTGCCTCCTGCGAGTCAAATTTACGCCATATCTCATTTTTTGCAAAGTTTTTCCCACTGTTAGCTATAGTTTGGTTTACGGCGTCCATAAGCCTGAGAGTCAAGGTTTCACGGAAGCGCTTGAGTGATCGCTCAATTTCCCCTTCCCAGGCGTCAAGATCAGCCTGCGCCATTTCAATGGTTTGCCTTGCCTGCTCCATGGAGAGGCGCGTGGCTTCTGCAAGCTGAGTCGCATGGACATTGAGCATGGCCAGTAATTCCTGTCCGGGCATGCGGCTGGTTGCGGTCTTGGTGTGCTCGGCCAGGGCGAGCTCCATGTGCTTTTTAAGATGGAGAAAAGCGGAGCGGATTTTGTCTTTACGCCGGGAAATATCACTGTCCAGCGTGCGTGCCTCGCGGAGCATAGAAAGAAGTGCGGCGAATTCACTGTCTGTTTCAGGTATGGTGGAATTCGAGTGCAAGCATCGGTCAATCATGGCCTGCTTAGCATTGAGGGCCACCACACCCGCGACGTGCACTTGGTCCGCGTTGCGACAGGCTTCCTGGAGCATAAGCCGAGTTTGTTCCTTAGCTGCCTGAAGAACAGCGGGATCCCTAATGAGGTCGCTGTGGGTCAGTACGCCGATAACGGTGACGCCTCGCCCTATGGTGACCAGACGGCGCAAAAGATTAAGTTCCGACCCTGATGCGGAATCCCGCGCGTCCATGACAAAAATGATGCAGTCCGCGGCAACGCCAGCATCCAGCGCGAGTCCGGCGAGAAGCGTATCTGTAGCGTTGAGGCCCGGTGTATCTACAAGAAAAGTGCCTGTGCCCAAGGGCAGTTGCGGCAGTCCGATATCCACTTGTGCGAGAATGCCGGAATATGGACCGTCTGCGCGCAGGGCTGCGCATAGATCCTCAAGCGTATATAGCGTGCGTCTTTGGCTTGGGCGCAGTCCGCTGGCGGCGAAATTTTGTTTGATGC
>CAYWQK010000009.1:12978-16871 GCA_964460575.1 uncultured Desulfovibrionaceae bacterium
GCGCTCTAAGGACCGGCGCAAGAGCATATTTTGGGGGTCTGCCTTAAGGCTGTTTTCAAAAAAGGCGAGTTCTGCGGAGGAAAAACAGCGGATGGTTGCGGAAAAAGTGGGCGCATAATGAAAAAGGGCGACGCTTCCTGTGGTAGGAATGGCTTCTCGAACTGGCGAGACAACCTGCCCCAGAAGAGCATTGAGCAGCGTGCTTTTGCCGCGTTTCCTTTCACCCGTAAGGACGATTCGAAAAGGCTGGGCGGGAAGAAGTGCCTGGAAGGCCTTTACGTCGTCAAGGAGCTCGCTGTTTTGAAGTTTTGATGCAAGCCCGGTAAGCTGCTGACCGGCCATTGCTGTAAGCGCCGTGGCGCGCGGAGAACGTTCCTTTTCGCTTGCGGCAGATTCGGTTTTGGTGTGCAGTGGCGCGCGGCGCATGTTGGGCGGGCAGAGAATGGCTTCAAGCCGGCTGAGGAGGTTGTCCGCTTCCTGTTCCTGCCCGTCCTGCGAGGAAAGAATATACGCTATGCCTTTAAAAACCGCGGCCGTGCGCTCAGTGGGCATGACGCCTTCTTCAGTTTTTGCCACAAGCTCACGGGCAATATCAGGAAGGGCGTTTTCATGCGGGGGATTGAGCAGTGCGTAGTGCAGGCGAGCCTGCAGCTTGGCGTGCAGGGCCTTTTCCCCAAAAATTTGGCGGCAGGCTTCCTGAGTCAGCCTATACCGCTCGTAATCAAACGTCCCGCGGGCATGGGCGGCGCCTGCGAGCAGCAAGAAGGCTCTGCCATTGAAGTCCTGCTCTGGAGCGGGATCTGGCGGAGTTGGCAGCAGGGTGATCAAGGATTTTGTAGACATGAAGACGCCTGACTCGGGGTGGATGGCAGCGCGGGACAATGACGCGCGATTTTCTCTTTTCATAGCTGAATTCAAATCGTTTGCCAACATCCCCAGGCTAAGAAACGGATGAAAGATAGCTTGGACGTCTTGACTGATGGATAGGGCGATTTATTTCTTCAATGCACAGGGTATTGCTCATACGCAGTAATGCCCAGTCAGGCAAGGAGGATACAATGGCTCCTGAATACAAAGATTATTATAAAACTCTTGGAATCGCCCGTTCAGCGACCAAGGATGAAATCGCAAAGGCATACAAGAAGCTTGCCCGCAAGTATCATCCTGATTTGAATCCTGGCGATAAAAAGGCAGAGGAAAAATTTAAGGATATTACAGAAGCATATGAGGTCCTAAAGGACGAAGAAAAACGCAAGTTATATGATAACCTCGGTTCTGACTGGCAAAATGCTTCCCGTTATGGCGGCATGGGTCAGGGCAATCCCTTTGGCGGTTTTTCGTATCAGGGACAGAGTATGGGTGGTTTTAGCGATTTTTTTGAATCGCTGTTTGGCGGAGGACGTTTTGGCGGAGAAAATCCGTTTGGCGGTTTTTCCAGCCAAAGCGGAGGGCGCCGAGGACAGGATGTTGAAACAGAAATACGGATCCCCCTAGATCTGGCTCGCCATGGCGGGGAGCAGCAGGTCTCCTTCCACATGGGCAGCGAGCATGTCACCCTGAAGGTCAATATACCGGCTGGCATCCGCGAAGGAACAAAACTGCGCCTCAGCGGGCGCGGGTACCCCAGCATGGGCGGCGGTCAAAACGGCGATCTTTACCTTAAGGTGATGTTCGCTCCGCATCCCAGGTTTAAGGTCGAGGGGCAGGATCTCGTCTGCGAAGCCCGCGTATTGCCGTGGGCGGCGGTTCTTGGAGGAAAAATCAGAGTACCAACGCTAGATGGCGAGGTTGAGCTTACCCTGCCGGCAGGCACGGCAAGCGGGCGCAGGCTCCGTTTGCGCGGCAAGGGACTTGGCTCTGATGCAGATCGTGGAGACCTTTTGGTCCGCATTGAAATAGACGCTCCTAAGCCTGCCAGCGAAACGGAGCGGAATCTTTGGCGGGAATTGGCGAGACTCCATGCCTGAGAGCGAGGGATCGAGCGGTCTTTTTCATCTAGAAATTTTTTGAGATCTGAGAACGCTCTTTCTTGGATAATCAGGGCGGTGCCGTTTTGTTGACAAAGGAATCTGTCAGCCGCGAATTGAAATAGAGAAAACAGCGGTCGCAAAATTTGAAAGAAAAAATAATGAGGCAAATGGTATGAATCTCAATAAGTTTACGCAAAAATCGCAGGAAGCGCTGGCGGCGGCACAGGGTCTTGCCGCGCAGCGGAGTCATCAGGAAGTTGATGTTGAGCATCTGGCGCTAGCACTGGTTCTGCAGGAGCAGGGCTTTGTGGGAAGGGTGCTGGAAACCATGAATATTCAGCCCGTTATAGTTCAGTCCGCGCTGGAAGAAGCGCTTAGAAAGCGCCCCCAGGTTCGTGGCGGTGGGGCTGATCTGAATACAATCGCTATTACGCAGCGCCTGGCCAAAGTGCTGGCCGATGCTGAAGCGCTTGCTGCCCGAATGCGCGATGAATACGTGAGCGTGGAGCATCTCTTTGCCGCGGCTCTGACCGAGCCTGAATCTACGGATATGGGGCGCATCGTTCGCGAATGCCGGCTGACAGGTGATGCCTTTATGCGGGCACTGAAAGAGCTCCGCGGCGGGCAGCGGGTTTCTTCCGCCAATCCGGAGGAAAGCTATGAAGCGCTTAAGAAGTACGGGCGCGACCTGGTAGAAGCCGCGAGCAAAGGAAAACTTAATCCGGTGATCGGGCGCGACGGTGAAATACGCAGGGTTATTCGCATCCTTGCGCGGCGTACCAAAAACAATCCCGTTTTGATCGGCGAAGCTGGCGTTGGCAAAACCGCCATTGTGGAAGGCTTGGCCTACCGTATTGTCAAGGGTGATGTTCCGGAAGGTCTCAAAGGGAAAAGCATCTTCGCGTTGGATATGGGCGCGCTCATCGCCGGTGCCAAGTACCGCGGCGAATTTGAGGAACGGCTTAAGGCCGTCTTGAGCGAAATTGAGAAATCCGACGGCCGCATCCTGCTCTTTATCGATGAATTGCATACTATTGTGGGCGCCGGCAAGAGCGACGGCGCGATGGATGCGGGTAACCTGCTTAAGCCTATGTTGGCTCGCGGCGAGCTGCACTGCATTGGTGCGACAACAACAGATGAGTACCGCAAGTACATCGAAAAAGATCCCGCGCTGGAACGCCGTTTCCAGCCCGTGCTTGTGGAGGAGCCGAAGCCGGAGGACGCCATCTCCATCCTCCGCGGATTGAAGGATACGTTTGAGGTTCACCACGGTGTGCGCATCAGCGATTCCGCCATTGTAGCAGCCGTGATGCTTTCCGTTCGCTACATCAGCGACCGCCAGCTTCCGGATAAGGCCATTGACCTCATTGATGAGGCTGCGGCCATGATCCGTACGGAAATAGATTCCGAGCCGTCTGAGTTGGACGAGGTCAACCGCAAGGTGATGCAGCTTGAAATTGAACGAGAAGCTCTGCGCCGTGAAACAGACGACGCGTCTCGGGAGCGCCTCGAAAAGCTGGAAGACGAGCTAAGGGAACTGAGTGTTTCCCGTGATGAACTGAAGCGCCGCTGGGAATCGGAGAAGAACGCTATCAACGCGGTGCGCAGTCTGAAGGAAAAAATCGAAAAGACCCGGCTTGCCATTGCGGATGCGGAACGCGCCTATGATTTGAACAGGGCCGCGGAATTGAAGTATTCCACCTTATACGAATTGGAAAAGACCCTGGCCGAGGCTGAAAAGAAGGACCAGGAGTCTGCGGGCAGCGAGCGTCTGCTCAAAGAAGAAGTGCGTCCTGATGACATTGCCGATATTGTGGCTCGCTGGACAGGTATCCCCGTAACGCGGCTGATGGAATCTGAGCGTGAAAAGCTCCTGAAGCTTCCCGAGAAGCTGCATGAGCGGGTTATTGGGCAGGATGAAGC
>CAYWQK010000009.1:16881-20307 GCA_964460575.1 uncultured Desulfovibrionaceae bacterium
TCCGATGCTGTCTTGCGGACAAGGGCAGGGTTGTCCGATCCGTCGAGACCTCAGGGTTCCTTTCTCTTTCTTGGACCTACAGGCGTTGGCAAGACGGAACTTTGCAAGGCCCTTGCCGAGGCTCTTTTTGACACGGAGGATAATATCGTCCGCTTGGATATGAGCGAGTATATGGAGAAGCACTCTGTAGCCAGGCTTATCGGTGCGCCTCCAGGATACATCGGCTACGACGAGGGCGGGCAACTCACAGAGGCCGTGCGCCGCAAGCCCTACAGCGTTGTGCTTTTTGACGAAGTGGAGAAAGCGCATCCGGATGTGTTCAACACGCTTCTGCAGCTCTTGGACGACGGACGTCTCACAGACAGTCAAGGCCGCACTGTGGATTTCCGCAACACTATTGTGATTATGACCTCCAATATCGGCTCGCAAAGAATGCTGGAAGGCATTCGCCGTGACGGCACATTTGAAGACGGCGTGGCCGAGGATGTTCGATCTGAGCTTAAACATTTCTTCCGTCCGGAATTTCTGAACCGCGTGGATGAGACGGTGTTGTTCAAGCCGCTCCAGGCTTCGCAAGTCAGCAAGATCGTGGATCTGCAGATCGCTCGGCTGCAGAAGCGTCTTGAAGAGAGGAAGATCAGAATTGAGCTTACGGACAAGGCGCACGCGTTTATCGCCGATGCGGCGTACGATCCGCATTACGGCGCGCGTCCGCTAAAGCGTTACCTCCAGTCCCATTTAGAGACGCCTTTAGCCCGGCTGCTTATCAATGGCAGCATCCACGATGGCCGGAGGGTCCTTGTAGACGCTAACGAACAGGGTCTTCGGTTTGGGCAGGAAGGCGCCCAGGGCATCGTCACGTGGCTTGGATAACGCCGTCTGTCTTAAGCCGTTATATAAGGTATTGTACAGAAGTGCCGCACTGTTCAGTATAAAGCGCGGCACTTCTCGCGTCATTTATGGGCGGCCTTGCGTGGAATTATTTTTCAGAATCAGTGAAATAGATTTTGCTGAAAACATGCGGTGCGGATTTAAAGAGACTCTGCGCCACTAGGCGCCAGCGATAGGCAGGGGCGCTTTGTGTCGGGCAGGCTTCAAATGAAAAGCGGGTTGTATTGCCAGCGATCTGCACGCGTTGCGGCATAACGGCAAATATTTCCGACGGCATGAAGGGGCAGCCTTTGCATACGTTTTCCGTTTGAGGCTCGATTTCCAGAAGGAATCGCTCCACATTGCGCGAAGCGCCGGTTAAATCGGCGGTAACAGCAAGACAGCGCGCGGGCGCCTTATCTCTGGTACCGGGAAAAAGAACGCCCTTGGCAGCCTTCCAAGCAAAAAGATTTTCCTGGTCTCTGGGGATGGGATAGTCCTTTTTCCCGCAGGCCGGCAGCGTTAGACACAGGAGCAGGAGCAGGAGTATAGCGTTTTTCATAGACAGTTCTCATGCGGCGAGTTCAGGATTGCTTTTGGGGTGCGGACAGGGTGGGAGACTGTCCCCATAGTGTTTTCCATTCAATAAGGCGGGTTAGGGCCTCAAGAGGCGTCAAATTTTCGGGCTTGAGGTCGCGTAGGGCTGTAAGCAAGGGATGATCTGCCGATTGTGTTTTATCGGGCCGCGGAGGCCGTGAAGGTTCAAGTCCTGGCAGCATCCCCAGCTTAGGCCGCGGTGCTGCATCCGGCGTGCCGTGCCGTTCCAAGTTGGCCAAAATTTCATGGGCGCGCTGTACAACTGGGCGGGGAACGCCGGCAAGGCGCGCTACTTCTATTCCATAGCTCCGGTCAGAGGGTCCGGGTACAAGCCGCCGCAGGAAAATAATGTCATCGCCGCGCTCCTGGATGGCGATATTCATGGTGTGCACGCCGGGGAGTTTGCCTTCCAGAGCCGTTAGTTCGTGGTAATGGGTAGCAAAGAGGGTGCGTATAGACCCGCCGGCTCTCTGCGTGAGATCTTCCGCTACGGCCCAAGCCAAGGCTAAGCCGTCAAAGGTGCTGGTACCCCTTCCTATCTCATCAAGGATGACAAGGCTTCTTTTTGTGGCTTGGCGCAGAATGCGGGCCGTCTCCATCATTTCCACCATGAACGTGCTTTGTCCCTGGGCAAGGTTGTCCGAAGCACCGACGCGGGAGAATATCCTGTCGCAAAGTCCCAGACGCGCTTCACTCGCGGGCACAAATGAGCCCATTTGGGCTAGCAGGCAGATGATTGCGGTTTGCCTGAGGACGGTGGATTTTCCGGCCATATTGGGGCCGGTGATGAGGATCGTATGTCTAGCTGCATCCATGTGCAGATCGTTGGGGACAAAAGTGTTTATGCCGATAATGGCTTCCACCACCGGATGCCGACCCTCTATGATGTGGATATCCTGCGAGCTGTCAATAACAGGGCGAACCCAGCGGCACCGGGCGGCTGTTTCGGCTAGGGATTGCCAGAAATCAAGCGTGGCCAAACGGTGCGCTGTTCGTAGCAGACGGGGGCGGGCTTGGGCACAGTACTCGCGCAGATCCTGAAAAAGCTTGTATTCTAGACTGTTGCGCTTATCTGAAGTAAGCTGTTGTTCAAGCTCGCTTAGCTCTGTGGTGGTGAAGCGTTCGCTGTTTGCCAATGTCTGACGGCGGATAAAATGTGCGGGAACAGTACCGCCGGCAGACTTTGAAAGTTCAAAATAGTAGCCAAAAACCCTGTTATAGCCAATTTTCAGCTTGGGTAACGTCTTCTGTTCTTTAGTTAGCAGTGCGTTCAGACGGCTTTCTCCATTCTCAACAAGATCAATGAGGTCATCAAGCTCATTGCTGTAGCCGGTTTTGAAGAGTCCGCCGTCAGTAATTTGGGCCGGAGGGTTCTCTACGAGGGCGCGTTCCAAGAGTTCCGCCTGGTCGGAGAGATCGTCCCAGTCTTTGAGCAGTGCATGTATTGGAGCGGGTAGACTGACAAGCTCTTGCCCATTGGTGTTGGCATGGGCGTTTTGCTGAACAGAGAGCGCGGCGCGCACTGCAGGGATAGCGGCCAGGCTCTGCCTGAGGGAGCAGAAATCCTGAGGGGTCGCTCTATTTAGGGAAACGCGAGTGGAGAGCCTCTCTAGATCGAATACGAAGTGAAGGGATTTACAGAGTTTTTCCCTGAGCTCTTCGCTTTTGACAAGCCATTCCACGGCGTCCTGGGTGGCTGAAATGGCTGCGGGATCGCGCCATGGGTTGCGGAGGCGTTCTTCTAGGAGTCTGCCGCCCATGGAGGTTTGGGTGTTGTCCAGCACATGGCGGAGCGTGCCTTTGCCTTTTCGTCCGTCTAGGAGTTGGAAAATCTCTAAATTGCGTTCGGTGATTTCATCGATGATCAGGTGCCGCCCCGTATTAAGCGGAACAAAGGGGGCGAGGTGCCAGGGATCCTGCATTTGGGTTTGTTCTAGATAGGCAAGGAGCGCACCGCAG
>CAYWQK010000009.1:20317-24001 GCA_964460575.1 uncultured Desulfovibrionaceae bacterium
AATGCGTGCGGATTGGCAGGCGCACCAAGCGTATGCTTTCCTGTTTGCTGCTCAATGCCTGGGGCAGGTTTACGCCTTCAGGTACCAAGAGCTCACGGGGAGACATTTTAAAGGTCCACTGCCAGAGCTCGGTATCCTTGGCTGTCTGCACTCCGGACCATTCGCCCGTTGAAACATCCAACCAGGCAGCCGCGCCTCCTTCTTCGTTGGGATTTTTCCAGACGGCTATAAGATAGGAGTGTCCTTTGGCGTCAAGGCTTCCGTCTTCTACGGTTGTTCCTGCGGTGATAACGCGTGTGACAGCCCTCTCCACAAGGCCTTTTCCCTCGCCTGGGTCTTGCAATTGATCGCAGAAGGCAACCGTATATCCTTTGTTGACAAGCTGGTTGGCATAGCTTTGTGCGGCATGCCACGGCACGCCGCACATGGCGGCAGGCTGTTTGGAATGAGGGTTGCGGCACGTTAGGGCAATTTGGAGTTCGCGGGCGGCAATTTCCGCGTCCTCGAAAAAAAGTTCATAGAAATCGCCCATGCGAAAGAAAAGCAGCGCGTTTGGATAGCCCTTTTTTATTTCCATATACTGGGCGAACATGGGGGTAAGTTTGTCGTGCGCAACAGTATCGGAAGAGGGGCGCGGGGGGGCCGGCGGAGAGGGATGGAGCATTGAGGGAGTCCAGTTATTACAGTGGTCCGGACGTATACGGGCATTTAGCCCCATGCAAGAGCATGGCCGGCAGGAAAGAAAAGCCCCCGCCCATCTTCATGAAGCAGGGAGAAATAAGAGAATGATATATCGCGGCCCGCCATGTAGCGAGGACGGACCGCAGGTACAGCAGGAAACTGTTATTTCTTTTCTGCGGGAATGGGCTTTCCGCCTTCCTTGAGGGCTCTTTTCAGACTGTCAATTTCAGAGGTGAGGGTTTTGATGCGTTCTGTCAGTTCCTTAATTTTGGTTTCGTTAGCATTGTTGACCTTGCCGGCGCGGCGGAGATCCTTTTCGAGGCCGTTCGCGCGGATTTTCGCAAGGCTAAGGCGCGTGGTGCAGGAAACGCGGTCCCAAATCAACATGGCAAGCGTGATGAGCCCCCCCAGTAGGAAGGAAGCCAGCAGCAGATAATAGCAGGGCACGGGGGTTTTTGTTGTCATAGGATCAATAAAACGCAGATCCAGTTTCAGCGGAAATGATTTCGTAAAGGTTTCTTGGTTGTCCACAAAGAACATCATTACCAGGAAGAAGATCAGCACAAGAATAAGAACCTTCAGATAGCGCATAACGTTCTCCTCAAGTAGTTTCAGCGGTCTGCCTAGTTTGGTCTGTCCGCTGGAATAGGCTGTAAAGCGAAAGTAAGGACCCGCTTTTGCCGGATGATTGGATATGGGATGCTCCGGCTACGCACGGAGTCCGGTGGCTAATGCACCTTTCCAAATCTTTTACACGTCATAGGGAAGGGATGCAAGTCCTATGATTCTCTTTCGTAAAAGGAAAAATCATTTTTTATCGGCTGGAAGCTGCTGCGGTTTAAAGTCGGGACAAAGGCGGCAGGCTAGATCCAAGGCTTCTTTACGGGATGTGATGCCAAGATTCATCGTTTCATCTTGGATAGTTCGAAGCATGGCGCCGATATAGGGTCCAGGAGGAAAGCCTAGGGCGATCAGGTCTGCGCCTGTCACAAGCGGCTTCTGCCGTCTCCATTCTTCGAGTTCCTTACGCAGTGTGGATTGTATGAGATCGTTCGATTCAGAAGCAAGCAGCAGAATGCCTTCCGTTGGGCAGCCTTCAAGCGCCCGATGGCAGAGGCTTGGCGTAATGGGTGGGGAGCTGTGCAGTACGCGTAGGGTTTCCCTGAGCGCCGGCAGTTCAGCATGGAGAGTAAGGAAAGCGCGCAGCCTGGGCGCGGGAAGCTGCAGGCGTTTCCCAAGTTCTGTGGCTTGCCGGGTGGAAAGGTGTTCGGATAGTGGCAAAAGCGAGAGCAGCAGGCTGTCTAAAGAATTCCTAAGGCTGGCCTGAGCTTGGTTCAGCGTCTGTAAGAGCGTTTCGTGCCGTTCATAGGCATTTTGCCGCGGGGCCAGCCCCGGAAGCACGGCATCGAGCACGCCCCATGTATTGAGTATGCGCCAAGCGTCAGTCGCTTTGTTTTCCGTGGCGATAAGTTCGCATTCATGACGTAAGCGCGATCCGGAAAGGGCGGAGATAAAGGTTAGGCCCGAGGCAAGTAGACGCGCGGTTTCCTCTTCCAGCCGCAGGGTGTATCTGGCGGCATAACGGGCGGCCCTGAACATACGGGTGGGATCGTCCCTGAAGCTCGCGGGATGGAGTACCCTCAAAATACCGTTTGAAAGGTCTTGCTGACCTCCAAAAAGATCCACAAGCTGTCCGAATGCCGCGGCGTCAAGGCGAATGGCCATGGCGTTGATGCTTACATCACGCCGGATAAGGTCATGTTCGAGCGTTGTCGGCTGGACAAGGGGCAGGCAGGCTGGTTCAGGGTAGTGCTCGCACCTTGCAGAAGCGAAGTCCGCGCTGAAAAGACCTTCCGGTCCGTGGAAAGAAACGGTGGCCGTAAGGAAGGCATCATAAGCGCGGACAGTGCCGTGCAGGCGTGCCGCAATGGCCTTCGCAAAGGAGATGCCGTCCCCTTCAATAAGAAAGTCGATATCTTTTACAGCTGAAGCAACGCCAAGTAAAAGATCGCGGACAAAGCCGCCCACTAAGGCGACACGCAGTCCAAGTTTTCCGGATAATGCGGCGACAGCGTCAAAGAGGCGGTGCAGCGAGGAAGGAAGTCCGCTGTTTTTCGTAAGGAGTAGGGGAGAGAGGTCCATTTTTCGCCTAGTTAGCCTTATTCTTGGCGAATCCTCAGCCTGTATATTGCGGCGGCTTCGGGGATAGCGTCGGCAATGTCTGAAGCCGTGTTGCCACGGCAGGGAAAGCGTTTGTGAACTTGCTCGCCGGCCAGAGCATGCAGCAAAACAGCGGTTTTTGCCGCGTCGCGCGGAGGAAGCCCCTGCGCCAAAAGCGCGGCTGCGCATCCGGCAAGTACATCGCCGGAACCACCTATGGCAAGGTTGGGTTCCGTATAAGGCGAAATAACCGTGGGTGCGTTGCTTCCGCAGCCGATAAGCGTGCCTTCGCCCTTGAGGATCCACACCGCCGGCGATCGTTTTTTGAGTTCTTCAAGCGCGTTGAAACGCTGTTTCTGCACATCGTCGGCAGTGGATTTGAGCAGGCGGGCGGCTTCTCCGGGATGCGGCGTGAGGATGTCTTGTTCTGTTGCAAGCTCAAGCGCGTCGCTTTCAGCAAGATTGATCAGCGCGTCCGCATCGATAACGGCGGGCGGGCGGTCAGGGATTTCAAGAAGCTTGGTGAGGAAAGTTGCCGCGCTATCCGAGCGTCCCATGCCAGGGCCAACGGCCAGGGCCGAACAACGCGGAGGTAGGGGGCGGAGGGAAGAGATTAAGGAAGGTTCCCAGCTGGCCCCGGGCAGGGGAAGACACATGATATCCGGGCAAGCGCCGCGGATTTCTTTAAGAAACGCCTCGGGGGCGCCTATAGTAACAAGTCCCGCGCCGCTGCGCAGGGCTCCCATAGCCGCAAGATGGGGCGCTCCGGGGAATTTTTCAGATCCTCCGAGGATAAGCACATGGCCGCCTTTGCCTTTGTGACTGAAGGAAGAAGTAGCGGGC
>CAYWQK010000009.1:24048-29442 GCA_964460575.1 uncultured Desulfovibrionaceae bacterium
AGGTATGTCGCACGCGGGCCGGAATGCCGATGCGGCGCACGATAAGCTGCCCCACATACGAGCGGGCTTCAGGCAGAACAAGTCCGGGTTTTGCGGCTTCAAAGGTGATAGTGATATTGGCCCGCACAGCTTCCGGCTGGGGACGGCCGAGCAATCCTGAAAGTCCGGAGGGGATATCTAGAGAAAGCACGAGCGCCCGCTGCCCAAACGTGTTGGCGGCCCGGACAAGTTCGCTTTCCAATGGACGGAGGGAGCCCGCAAAGCCTGTTCCAAGCAATCCGTCTACAAGAATATCAGGCTGAAAGTGTTCCTGATTGCGCAAAAAGGCAGCGGCGGGGCAGAAGCGTACGCCGCACTTCCTGGCAAGACGCACGTGGCGGCCTGTTTCCCCTTTGGCTTTCGTAAGCGGCCGCGAGTGGATAACCAGGGTTTCGGCATGGGCATCTGCAAGTTGTCTGGCAAGGCATGCGGCGTCGCCGCCGTTATTGCCCGCTCCCATCAGCAGCAAAATACGTTTCCCTTCCAGCGGTCCGGCATGCTCGTTAAGAACATGCATTGCCTCGCGGGATGCGTTTTCCATAAGGGTGAAGTGGGGTAGGCCTAGTTTGGCGGCCTCTTGGTCCCATAAGGCCATTTCAGAAGGCATAGGCAGAGCTGAAGGCATGAGGGAATATCCTTTTTTATGTGGGGGGGGGGAGGAGCTTTGCTAAACGGGGAGTCCTAGGGAACGCCGATGGGCCTTGAGGCGGTCCAGAACAGCACCTGTTACCCTCAGTCCGCCTTTTCCCCGACCGATGCGGATATAAGGCTTGGATATGCCGTGGTAATCGGAGCCTCCGGTAATAACAAGCCCGTGCTGGTTGGCGAAGCCAATGCATATGCGTTCGTCCCGTGCGGAAAATTCGCTGTGGTAGGCTTCAATAGCGTCCATGCCGCTGTGGACTAGGCTAGCAACCAGGTTCGCGCGCCACTTTTCAGGGCAGCGCAGAAGCATGATATGGGCTAGGGAAACCGTTGCGCCGAAACCGCGCAGAAATGCAACCCCTTCTTCAGGTGTTAAGTGGGCCTTGGGTACATAGGCAGGTTTGCCGGCAGCAAGGAATCGAGACATCGCTTCATGGAGATCTGCCGCATAGCCGCGGGCGGCCATGGCTCGGGCAATATGAGGTCTGCCAATGGCCTCGCCGGAAGAAAAAGCTTTGACGTCTTTCATTTCAAGGGGCATCCCTAAAGCGGCAAGACGCTCCAAAATGCGCTCGTTACGTTCGTTTCTTCTTAGGCGGAGTTCTGCTAAACGAGCATTCAGCTTGTCAGAATGGTGGGGGAGCCAAAGCCCGAGAATGTGGATTTCCCCGTATTCGCTGCTCACGCTCAGCTCGCACCCGGGGATAACTTCCACGCCAAGTTCGCGTCCCGCGGCCTGAGCCTCTTCCACTCCAGCGATGGTATCGTGGTCGGTAATGGCAACGGCGGACAAACCGGCCTCGGCAGCCTTGCGGATTAGGTTTGTTGGACTGTCAGAACCGTCAGACGCGGTCGTGTGGACATGAAGATCAATAAAGAATGGTTTCATAGTGCCTCCGCTTTGGATGTACCCGCGTGGCTGCTGCTGCGTCAAGAGACGCAGTTGCCTCGGCGTGCTTGAAAGACTGCACATTACTGCCGTATATTGGAACCGTATCTTTTACAAGGAAGGAAATATGAACAAGTCTCTTATTGACTTACTGGTTTGTCCTGTGTGCAGGGGACCCGTCCGTCCCGAAGATGAGGATTCATGTTTGGTTTGCCCTGCATGCCGTGTTGCCTATCCTGTGCGCGAGGGGATCCCCGTGATGCTTCCTGATGCGGCAAAGCCCTGGGAACCAAAGAAACGTAAGGCTTAATGAAAGCCGTAGAACAAAAGCGGATAGAGTCTCTGGCGGCAGTCCGATGAAGAGACAGCCGCAGGATGCTCCGTCCTGCTTTTGCAGGCCACCGGACTCGGCAGCGTGCTTTTGCTTCTTTTTCCCGCTCTTCGTTTTTCTGTGCGGCTAGAATAACCGATACCAGCCTTGGCGCAGATGCGGCGCGGCAAGCAGCGTTTTTCCTTTCTTTGGGGAAATGGCCGTTATGATTAGAGCTGCTAGAACGAGCAATCCGCCGAGGATGATATTCGCCGTAAGCTTCTCAGACAGAATAAATACAGAGGCAAGAATTGTTACAATCGGCTCAAGCGTTGATACGAGCGAGGCTGCGGAAGGACCTATTTTTGCCATTCCGGCGAAAAATGACCAGAAGGCGAGCGCAGTAGAAACAAGGGCAATCATGACTGCGGCGCTTAGTCCGGCGGCGTGAGACGGAAGCGTTAATCCCCAAAGAATGCTTAGTGTGCCGAACACTGCTGCCGCGCCCAGTATGATAAACGCGGCAGCCGGGATTTCCATTCCTTTTTTAGCGGTTTTTGCGCTGACTAGGATGTAGGCTGAGTAAAATAAGGCGGCCATAACAGAAAGGATGACGCCTTCTTTGTTTACGGTGAAATGCTTACCGATAATAGTGACGGTCCCCAAGAACGCCAGGAGAAGGGAAAAAATTTTTTTTACCGTTATCCGTTCCTTTAAAAAGAGGAACGCGCCGATCATGACCATTGCCGGATAGGTATAAAGCAGAAGGGATACAATGCTCGGCGAGGCATACTGGAGCGCGGCGAAAAAGCATGACGATTGGCCGACGTACCCAAGAGCGCCCAGCATGAAAAACGCGAGAGCGTCTCTTTTGTCTGGCAGCGGGATTTTTCTGATGCGCATAAGGGAAAACATGAACACCGCCGCTACGAAAAACCTGACGCAGAGCAAGGAATGCGTGTCCGTGCCGTCAGCATACGCGATTTTCGTGAAAATCGGCATAAGTCCAAAGGAAATGGCCGAGACGGCAACGAGCAGTGTGCCTTGCAGAACGTTTGTGCTCTTCATATCCGATCCAAATGTGTGGGAAAAAATTTCAGCGGAGTCTTTGAAAGAGAACTCCGCTTTTGGAAAAGGCAGCTCATATTCCCGGCGGTTAGGCGGGATTCCCGTTTCAATTGCTTCAAGCCGTTGTGCTGTCTATGGCGTTTGTTTCATGGAACTTGGGCTTGGTTCAGAACAGCGGGGAGAGCTGAATATTTATTCCCGGCAGTCCAAAAGCCTGCTGCCACGACCAAAGGTTTTTTCCAAGGGGACAGGCGGAGCAGAGAGGAATTTTTTTTCTGCACCATTCCTTTGCCGCACGGACGAACAAGGCGTGGAATTCGTTATACAGGCTTGCTTCCTGCGGCAGGGAGTCCATGAGCATACTTCGCACGTTTTCATAGGTCGGGGCGGGTGGAAGGAGGCTGTGCCGGCCCAAAAGGCGCATTGTATAAGCGTCAACCACAAAGCTTGGGCGGTTTAAGGCGTACAGCAGAATGCTGTCCGCTGTTTCCGGACCAATGCCTTCGAGTTTAAGCAGCGAGTCACGCAGGTCGGATGTACTGAGACGGGGTGAATTTGCCAGTTCATCCACATTGAAGGCGCAGTTTTCTTCAAAGAACGAAAGGACAGCGCGCAACCGTCTGGCTTTTTGCCTGAAAAATCCCGCGGGACGGATGAGTTCGCCAAGGTCTTCCTCTGAGATTTCCAAGAGAGCCCTTCCTGCTTCTTTTGGCGAAACGGCGGCTCTGCCTTCAACATTGGAAGATCGGGGAATCAGATTCCTAGAAGCGAGGACGGCAATCGCCTTTTCAACATTAGGCCAAGCTGTATTTTGGGTAAGCACTGCGCCAATGATGATTTCTAGAGGAGATTCCGCTGGCCACCAGTGGCTGGGGCCTAGTGCGTCAAGCAGCTGTTGGTATATTTCCATCAGCCGCTGGCCTCCGAGGGGGGAACGGTACTTCATCCAACAACGATGCCTCAAAAAAAATTCACAGAAATAGGAGAGAATGCCGAGGGTACCATGCTACAGAGGACAATGTCCTAAATTATGCAATAAAGAGTACTCGCCTGTGAGGGGAATGGCAAGTCTTTTGGGCTGGAATAAAAAGAGCCTGTTGCAATAATTTATTGGAACCTTAGCAAAAAAGACAAAACGCGACCCGCGCCTATTCGCCGTTATCGTATTGTGATGCTCTTACGGCCCTCACCGCAGCCTTACATATATCATCCCAATCCAGACCTAACACTTCACACAGATTCACGATATCCGCAAAGCGTAACTGCTGCGGTTTGCGATTTGGCCCCCCCCCTTAATTGATTGCATTTTCATAAACGGAGTTTTCAAAAAACCAACGGCTTGTAGACTTAGGTTTTTATCGCTCCTTTTTACTCGTTTTTGTTCATCAAAAATCGCTTCCCTAATATAGCGGTCTAAAATATCCATGTCCTGTTGATTTCATCATGTGCCGATTCTCCTTATCATAGAAAATTTGTCGCAAAGTTTCGCAAAAAAATTTTGCTGTCCACAACAAAAAAGGGGACGCGGGCGCTACCCTGCATCCCCTAATACCCGCGCGGGCGTGTCTTAATTTTTTCCATCCACCACGAATTTGGAGAAAGGGCAGAAGATTTCTTGAAGCAATAATTAGCTGCAGGAAGAATTTACTCAAAAACCTCTATAAAATATTCTTGGTCTATTTAAAGAATTTATCATAATAGTTTGATTAAGTTGGTTTATAGTTTGGTTAAGTTGGTTCAGCGTTTCATTGACTTGTATTGCCTGCATTAGCTGGTTGTATTGATACTGTTGTAATTCGGCAGGAGTCATAGCACGTCTTACTTCAGTAAATTCATTATCTTTAGTATAACACAAAATCCATTTATTTGTTATGTCCTGAAAATCTTGTCTATAACGAACACATCTTTCATCACCACAAAAATATGGTTCACCATAGATAAACATGACACCGCCAGTAGGACTACAGGCCGTTAGTAAAAATGAAATAAGTCCACAAAAAACTGCTTGTATAATAATCATCCATAGTTTCATGGTTTTATCTATATCACTCCTACTGATTTTAAGAAATGCTAAACTCAAGTTTACTAAGAGTCCATACTGCCGTTATCTAAAAGCAGCAGAAAATTTTGACTTACAGTAGCATAGAAAAACTCATCGATCTTCCGTTATAGAACGCTCAATAGAGGATTTTCTTTAGTTCTTAGCCTGTTAGAGAATTTTAATCAATCCCTTGCTAGGGAGCCAATAAAAAAAAGCGGTTTTCTTTTCAAAGGTGTTGACAGACGTCGGCAAATCCCATACAAAGTCTCCTGTCGCGTGGGCAGTTAGCTCAGCTGGTAGAGCATCGCCTTCACACGGCGGGGGTCACAAGTTCAAGTCTTGTACTGCCCACCACGCGGAGCGGTAGTTAAGTCGGTTATAACGCCGGCCTGTCACGCCGGA
>CAYWQK010000009.1:29452-36387 GCA_964460575.1 uncultured Desulfovibrionaceae bacterium
AGTCCAATCCGCTCCGCCAAAATAGATGTTACAGGGTCCCGCAAGGTCCGAACGCCTTGCGGGATTTTGTTTTTCATGGTTTTGGCGTGTCTTGACGCAGCTTCAAAACTTTCTTGACAGATTGCAGCATAGTTGCTGCGCGGATAGCGGCCGCAGCTGTAACGACCTCTGTGTCTGTTTTCATTTGCCGGTATCATTTGAATCTGTCCGTTCGCATTACAGCTCTTTCACGCTACTGGGCAAACAAAAGTATTCCCGTCCGTGAACGGTTATAGCAAGGCGATGGGTAAGTCCGCGAGGGCGAGCGTACCAAGTAAAGGCGCCGGGATTCCCTCGAAAAAACCCGGCGCATTCATTACATAATGGCTTTGAAACGGGCTTGAAGATTCGTCAGCTTTTCCTTGGCGTCCGTGAGTTCGGCCACGCGATCCTGTTCGCGCTTAACGATGTCAGCAGGCGCGCGGGACACGAAGTTTTGGTTGGAAAGCTTAGCCGTAAGTCCGCTCAGTTCCTTAGTGATTTTGCCCAGTTCTTTTTCCAGGCGGGCGAGTTCGGTCTGGAAGTCTACCGCGCCGGAAAGATACACAATGACTTCGCAACCTTCCACCACATGCGAGGCGGACGCCTTGGGCGCTTCGCCAGCTGCATCCACAATCATTTTGCCTAGGCGAGCAAGCGTGGTGATGACAGTGCGGTTTTCTTCAAGCAGTTTGGCTTGAGCTTGATCCGCCGGGCGGAAGAGTACAGTGAGCTTGTAGCTCGGCGTGATATTCAGCTCCGCCCTGATGGTCCGCACAGCGCCGATAGCGCCCTGGATGAAGATCATCCTGGCGGCGTCTTCCGGCTGGCGGCATTCCGGGCGCGCTGGCGGATAGAGCACTTTCGCGAGATCCGGCTCGGCGAGATCGGAGGGTTCCGGCAGGGCGCTCCATATTTCTGAAGTCATGAAAGGCATAATAGGATGCATGAGGATCAAGAATTCGCGCAACGCCAGCCACAGCACGAATTGGGATTCTGCCTTGATGCTTGGGGTAGCGTCTTCACGCATGTCAGGCTTAATGAGTTCCAGATACCAGTCGCAGAATTCACTCCACAGGAATTTGTAGAGAGCCTGCGCGGCGTCGTTGAAGCGGTAGCTTTCTACCGCCTGGTCCACTTCCTCCTTCAGTTCTTCCATGCGGTGCAGCAGCCAGCGGTTATGGAGTTGTTTGATCCGGGCCGGCGCGATGGGCGTTGGGGCTTCCTGGCCAAGGTTCATCAGGGCGAAGCGGGATGCGTTCCAGACTTTGTTGACAAAGTGGCGGTAGCCCTCGATGCGGTCTTCAGAAAGCCGAATGTCGCGTCCCATGGCGGCAAAGGCCGTGAGTGTGAAACGCAGGGCATCAGTGCCGTATTTGTCGATCATGGCCAGCGGATCGATGACGTTGCCTGAGGACTTGGACATTTTCTTGCCCTCGGCGTCACGCACAAGCGCATGAAGATATACATGACGGAAGGGCGCCTGTTTCATGTTGAACAGGCCCATCATCATCATACGTGCGACCCAGAAAAAGAGAATATCGAAGCCTGTGACGAGGATAGACGTGGGGTAGTACTTTTCAAGCTCAGGCGTTTTGTCAGGCCAGCCCATGGTGGAGAAGGGCCACAGCGCGGAGGAGAACCATGTGTCAAGCACATCGTTTTCCTGTTGTAAGTCGCTGCTGCCGCACTTGGAGCAGACGCGGGGCGCTTCTTCTTCAACCATCAGCTCGCCGCAGTGCTGGCAGGTCCAGGCCGGAATGCGGTGCCCCCACCATATCTGGCGCGAAATACACCAGTCGCGCATGTTATCCAGCCAATTATAATAGATCTTTTCCCAGTTGTCAGGGAATATCTGCGTCTTGGAAGGCACGGCGTCGCGGGCCATGGGAGCCAGCTTGGAAGTCGCCACAAACCATTGCTCGGAAACATGAGGTTCAACCACGGTTTTACAGCGGTAACAGTGCCCCACGCCGTGCTCAAGCTCTTCAACCTTTAGCAGGCGGCCTTCCGCCTCAAGATCCGCGACAATTTTTTCGCGGCAGGCTTCCTTGGCCATACCTTTGTAGGGTCCGGCGTTTTCATTCATTATGCCGTCTTCGTCAATGCACTGGATAAATTCCAGCTTGTAACGGTGCCCAAGCATCCAGTCGTTGGGATCGTGGCAGGGGGTGACTTTCAGCGCGCCGGTGCCGAATTCGCGGTCGACATACTTGTCGGCAAAAAGCGGTGCCTTGCGGTTGACGATAGGGATAATGACACTCTTGCCGACCATGCCCTTGTAGCGTTCGTCATCCGGATGCACGCAGACTCCGGAGTCACCCAGGATTGTCTCCGGGCGCGTAGTGGCGATGACGACGGAGCCTGAGCCGTCTTCAAGATCGTAGCGGATATACCAGAGGTGCCCTTTGACCGGCTGGTGCTCGACTTCGTCGTCAGCGAGGGCCGTGTGGCAGCGGCTGCACCAGTTGATGATATATTTGCCGCGGTAAATATACCCTTTGCGGTAGAGATCAACAAAGCATCGGCGCACTGCGCGGGAGAGCCCCTCATCCATGGTAAAACGCTCGCGCGTCCAGTCCACGGAGGCGCCCATGGCCTTAATCTGGCTGACAATGCGGTTGCCGTAATCCTCGCGCCATTTCCAAACGCGTTCCAGAAATTTTTCTCTGCCCAGTTTATGGCGGGATGTGCCCTCCTTGGCCAGTTGGCGCTCCACCACATTTTGCGTGGCAATGCCGGCATGGTCTTCACCGGGAATCCAGAGCACGTTCTTGCCTTTTTGGCGGGCATGGCGGCAGAGAAGATCGATGATGGTCAGATTGAGCGCGTGTCCCATGTGCAGGGCGCCGGTGACGTTTGGCGGGGGAATAACGATGGAATACGGATCGCCGGGAGCCTGAGGATCGGGAGTAAACGTATGCTCGCTTTCCCAGTGCCCACGCCAGCGGGCTTCCACATCGTGCGGTTCGTAGCCTTTAGGAAGTGCGGTTTCCGCCATAAGGTTCTCCAGAGTTTGGGATATTCGTTCAGGTTGCCTTTGCAGGGCTTGTGAGCTACCAAAGACCAATATGAGCGTTGCTTTGCCATGGGCTGATCCGCCTCGTATACGGGGATCTGCCCGCGCAGCGGGCCGTGAATGTCTTTGGCGTGCCGTATCGCTTGGTGAAGATTCAAGATATAGCGCACGTGGCGCTGGCTGACAAGTTTTCTCTTTATGCTGGCTTCAGAGCATCCGCTCACCGCTAGGCAGAGTTGTTATTTGTGCAGCTTCGGGGGAGAGGCGTAATGCGCGGCCCTTTTGTTTTTTTCAGCGGCGGAACAGCGCTGCGTGGTTTGGCGGCGGAGCTTGCTGAGCGGCACGTGCCTTCTGTGCATTTGGTAACCACCTTTGATTCCGGCGGCAGTTCCGGAGTGCTGCGGAACATTCTGCGTCTTCCGGCTGTGGGCGACTTGCGTTCGCGTTTGCTTTCTTTGGCGCCTGCAGCCCTACCGGAACGTCCCCTGCTTGAAATGCGCTTATCAAATACTGGCGAGGAGGCCGCCGGAAGAGAGCTTAGGGCACTGCTTAGCGAAGTGCGTGCGCCTCGCGGACTTAAGCAGCACCGCTGGGGCTGTCTGCGCCGCCTGCTGCTATCCTTTGCGCGAAGGCTTCCGCTGGAAACGGATCTGAGGCACGCCTGTATCGGCAATTTTGTGCTGGCGGAGCAATGCGTCAGAGGAGGAAGCCTTGCCTCCGCCGTGGATTTTTTGGGACGCTTTATCGGCGCGTTTGGTGCCGTTCGTCCTGTAACGGAGGCCTGTGCTGATTTGCGCGTACGGCTTGCAAACGGCGTTGAAATCGTGGGGCAGCACCGTTTCACTGGAAAATTTTTTTCGCCTATCGAAGCCCCGATTCGTCAAATTTCCCTGACGATGCCCGCTTCCGCGCCGCTGCGTGTGCTTGACGACATACGCGGTGCCGGAATCGTCTGCTACCCGGTAGGAAGTTTTTATTCTTCTGTGCTGGCCGCTTTACTGCCTTCAGGCATTCGCTGGGCGTTGGAAAAGATCGCAGCGCCGCGCGTTTTCATGCCCAATTCCTTTCCCGATCCTGAGCTTTGCGGGCAAACGCTTCTGGAGCAGGTTGATGTTCTGCGGGGGCACGCGCCGGTTACGCATCTGCTTGCCGATCCTGATGACCGCCGTTATCCCGGAGGCGTTCCAGAGCTTGCACTGCGCGACAGAGGCATTATTCCAGTTAGGCTGTCCATTCTCGAGAGCAACGGCCGCCTCAATCCCCCGGCGGTTATTGACGCGCTGCGGCGTTTAAGGGACGGTGGAAGCTGAGCATTCCACGGGAACAGGGATCGCGGCCTTCATGCCTTACGCTGGATTAGTATGCGGCGCGTGCCCCCATGTGTACAAAAGCAGATTTTTATGCCATATACAGCAAAAATGAAGAAATTGTCAGCAGCGTTTGCATCGGCTAGCCAAGACTCGCCATGCGAGCCAAAAGGAATCCGCCGACGAACTTTAGATTTTTAAGCGGATTTTTTCCCCCAACACGATAAAGCAGGAGAGCATCATGTCCAGCGCGGCGGAAACTCAACGCACCTATGCCCTGATTGGAACCGGCGGTTGCGGTAAAACATCCCTTGCCGAAATGTTGTTGTTTCAGAGCGGAGTCATCAACCGTTTGGGCGCCATTGAAGAAGGCACAACTTCCCTTGATAACGAACCCGAAGAAATCAAGCGGCGCGGTTCCATCCAGCCTGGCTTTGCAACGTTTCTTTGGAATGGGAACCGGCATTTTCTGCTGGACGCTCCCGGTGATAGCAATTTTGTTGGCGACCTTCCCTACCTGCTTATGGGGGCTGACGCTGTTGTTCTGACCATTGACGCGGTGGACGGCGTGCGCCCTCTGACCCGCCGTCTCTGGTCGCAGGCTCGTGAGGCCGGCCTTCCAGCTATTGTTTTTATCAATAAAATGGACCGCGAGCGCGCCGATTTTGACATGGCGCTGAACGGGCTTTCAACGGTTCTTGGCCTGCATACTGTTACACTGTATATGCCCATCATGGAAGGCGGAAGCTTTACCGGGCTTGTGGACGTGCTGGCCGGCAAAGCGCTGATGTTTGGCGCTGACGGCACCGCGCAGGAAGCCCCCATTCCTGAGGCCCAGGCCGACCAGGCGTCTTTTCTCCGTGATATGGCGGTGGAAAACATTGCCGAAACGGAAGAGGAATTGATGGAGCGCTACCTTGAAGAGGGCATGCTTTCCGCGGAAGATCTTGCCGCCGGATTACGGCGCGGCGTGCTGAATGGAAACCTTGTTCCCGTTGTTGCCGGAGCGGCGCTTGAAAACAAGGGCGGCCGTCAGCTGCTGGATGCCATTCAGTCGCTCTTGCCTTCAGCCCTTGAGCGTCCGGAATGGCTGGGAACGGATGAAACTCTGCGCGCATCTTCAGCGGAAGAGCCCGCGGCCTGCGTAGTGTTCAAAACACTGGTTGATCCTTTCTCCGGGCAACTGAGCGTTATCCGCGTGCTCTCTGGTTCTGTTTCCAGTGATTCCGTGCTGCTCAACAGCCGCACAGGCGAAACGGAGCGCCTAGGCAGCCTTTTGTTCCTGACAGGCAGGAATCAAAGTCCCTGCAAGGATGTTCTTGGTCCGGGAGCCATTGCCGCTGTGGCAAAGCTCAAAAATACCCATACCGGCGACGCCCTCTTTGACGACAAGGCGCCTTTCGCCGTGCTCATGCCTGAACTTCCGCCTCAGCTCATTACTTTTGCTCTAGCGCCGAAGGAAAAGGGGGATGAAGACAAGGTCTATACAGCTGTTCAGCGTCTTCTTGATGAAGATGTGATGCTGAAGCTTACGCGTGATGCGGAATCCGGGGAAATTTTGCTTTCCGGCATGGGACAGCTGCATATCGAAACAGCTGTTGAGCGTGCCCGCCGCCGCTACAAAGTAGACATTGTGTTGAAAACACCCAAGGTGCCGTACCGTGAAACCGTGCGCGGCAAAACGCAGGTGCAGGGCCGTCACAAGAAGCAGAGCGGCGGACGTGGTCAGTTTGGCGACTGCTGGATTGAAATGGAAGGTCTGCCCCGAGGTTCCGGCTATGTGTTTGAAGACGGCATCGTGGGCGGCGTGATTCCCCGCCAGTATATTCCCGCCATTGACAAGGGCATTCAGGAAAGCGCGGCGCACGGCTTTATTGCCGGCTACCCTGTGGTGGATTTCCGCGTCCGCGTGTACGACGGTAGCTACCATACCGTGGATTCCTCCGAAATGGCCTTCAAAGTCGCCGGATCCCTGGCGTTCAAGAAAGCTCTTGAAAATTTGAAGCCTATTTTGCTGGAACCTGTTGTCCTGTTGGCTGTTTCTGTGCCGGATGAATTTATGGGCGATGTCATTGGCGACCTTTCCGCCCGCCGCGGCAAGGTGCTTGGCTCAGATTCCCAGGGTGGCATTACGGAAATCAAAGCTCATGTACCCATGAGCGAAATACTGCGCTATGCGCCGGACCTGCGTTCCATGACCGGCGGTCAGGGTGTTTTCACCATGGAATTTGACCACTACGAGGAGGCTCCCGCCCCTGTTGTGGAGAAAGTTGTGGCGGAATACCGGAATAGCAGAGACGCGGAGTAAACAATACCTTTTGCGTTCGTGAAAAGCGCTTGACGGGGTCTCTGCATCCACTGCGGAGCGTGTATGAGCCCCGTTTTTGCTTTATTCCCATAAAGTATACATTGTTGGTCTGCTGCGGGAGCTGCGTTTTCCCATTTTTTTCGCTGTCATGGGAACCTGTATCGGCGCTAAATCGCATAAAGCGCGGACTGTGCCGGCGTGCGCCGGAGAAATTTAGAATTTTCGGAGCATATTCGTTATTGCTCCCGTGTTTTTTTCTGAGAATGGCATTGCAAGTGCCGGG
>CAYWQK010000009.1:36397-37709 GCA_964460575.1 uncultured Desulfovibrionaceae bacterium
CACTATGTCTCATTTAGCCCACCGCTCAGGCTACGCGGAGCTAGTTGATAGGCTGAACCGCTTCCCGCAGGGGGCTGCGCCTACAAAAACACTGTATAGCATTCTCAAAATCCTTTTTTCAGAGAGAGAGGCGGAGCTTGTGTCCCTCCTGCCCATCAAGCCTTTCACAACTGCCCAGGCTGCGGCCTGCTGGAAAATATCTTTGCCCGAGGCTCAAAAGGAGCTGGATACGCTAGCTGGAAGGGCGCTTCTGGTGGATATAGAGCAGAATGGGGAAATGACCTACTGCCTGCCTCCGCCTATGGCTGGTTTTTTTGAATTTTCCATGATGCGCACGAGGGGCGATATCGATCAGCATCTCCTTGCTCAGTTGTATTATCAATATATGAATGTAGAGGAGGATTTTATTCGCGAGTTATTCGCCGGAGGGGAGACGTCTTTTATTCGAACCTTTGTGCACGAACCGGCGCTTCCGCCGGAAGGAATAGTCAGCATTTTGGATCATGAGCGGGCCACGGAGGTTATCCGTACGGCGAGAAGCCGCGGCATCAGCCGTTGCTACTGCCGGCATAAAATGGAGCATATGGGGCGGGCCTGCGATGCACCGCAAGATATTTGCATGACATTTAATACCGCCGCGGCATCGCTTATCCGGCATGGCTTTGCGCGTGAAGTGGATGAGGCGGAATGCTTGGATCTCCTTCATCAGGCTTGGGATCATAATTTAGTGCAGTGCGGGGAAAACGTCCGCGAGAACGTCAATTTTATCTGCAATTGCTGTGGCTGCTGCTGCGAAGCCATGATTGCCGCGCGCAAATTTGGGATGCTCCACCCTGTTGAGACCTCTAATTTCTTGCCGGTCGTGGATGAGAGCAAGTGTACAGGCTGCGGAAAATGCGCCGCGGCATGTCCTGTAGAAGCAATGGGTGTGGTCTCAGCGAATGATCCGCATCGCGCTGGACGCAAGAAGGCTAGGCTGGAAGAGGCTATTTGCCTTGGGTGCGGAATTTGCGTGAAGAATTGCCCTACGGGAGCGCTGCGTCTTAAACAAAGAGAGCGCCGCGTGATCACCCCGAGGGATTCCACGCACAAAGCCGTTGTTATGGCTATAGATCGGGGACAGCTTCAGCATCTTATTTTTGATAACCGCGTGCTGTGGAGCCATAGAGCCCTTGCCGCTGTTCTTGGCGTTATTTTGCGCCTGCCCCCCCTGCGGCAGGTTTTAGCGCTGAAGCAGGTCAAGTCGCGCTATTTAGAGCGGCTCTTAGCGAAGCTTAATATCTAGCGTGTTCAGTTTCTTAGCCCCTGTGCC
>CAYWQK010000010.1:0-9107 GCA_964460575.1 uncultured Desulfovibrionaceae bacterium
GCAGTCTCGCTGAAGCAGGAACCCGCCTATGGCGCGGCTCGTTAGAGCCGCTACCAATAGGAGTCCCCCGACTTCACGCGGGGGAGGATGTCAACTTCTGCAAAAACGTATCGGGGGTATCTAGTATTCCTAGAGCGCGGCAAAAGCTTCTAGCTCTATGCTCAGGAAGGGAAGATAGACGTGAATCACCTATAACCGTATAAAAAGGAGGCGCCGAAACGCCTCTTTTTTAATTACGAAAGAAAGCCGCCGGCTCTGCCTCGAGGCAGAGCCAGGCTCATAATGCGCATTTGATTTACCCGATATAAGTCACCTCGTTGCCCTTGCGCTCCAAAGGAGTGCGGACTGGCATTCCGCTTTGAGTTGCAGGATAACCCACAACCAACGAGCCATACACGCGCTCGCTTTCCTTCAGCCCCAGTTCTCGCATAATGCCTAACATATCAGGATGCTCATTAAGCCATTTCAGCTGATTGACCCAGCAAGAGGCCAAATCCAGCGCGTTTGCCAGCACCAGCATATTTTCAATGGCTACAGCGCAGTCAGCCATATTATTTCCATACTCTTTCTGATTGGCAACAGCGATCAGCACAGGTGCCTTATACGTAAAAACATAGCCTCCCTTCTTGGAACGGAGAATGGTTCTCTTTAGGCTCGGGTACATGCCTTCGGTCACATCCATCAGGGCAAAAGCCTTTTCCGCCGCTGCGGTCAGCCGGGAAAGAACATCTTTATTGGTGATCACGAAAAAATGGTTATACTGGTTATTGCCGCCGCTTGGCGCAAAACGCCCGGCCTCAATTATTTTCCGCAGCTTCTCCTTCTCCACTTCATCCGGCTTGAAAGCCCTTGTACTCCGCCTGGTCATAATGGCGTCATACGCATCCATAGTCACCTCCTATTGCCTCAGGCACGTCAATGCGAGGGCTTTTATCTTTGAAACTCCGTTTTTCGAAATGCGCAAGGAAAAACAGCGATCCTCGTCTTGGCAAGCGCAGCTCCCTGCGCGCGGCATCAAAAAGCTACATTTTGATATAGCCAAGCGCCGCAGCGACAGAAGAAATAAGGACAACAAGTAAAATAACAGGCGCAAGCCAAGATATACAGACACGGAATACCTTTTCCCTGCGGAAAGCCGATGAAAACTTGATATCTTTCGCGAGCTTGTCAATGCCAACGATCCTGCCGATAAGCAAACAGGTAAGCAGCGCCGCAAAGGGGCAAAACACTGTGCTCGCGGTAAAATCCATGATATCAAGAATGGACATACCCGCTACGGAAACCCAGTTCCAGGGGCCAAAGCCAAGCGAACAGGGAACGCCCAACGCAACGGCCTCTAAAGACATAAAAAGCGCGCTCTTTGTGCGCGACCAGTGTAGTTCGTCAGACAAAGTGGATACGCAGGCTTCCATAATAGAAATATTAGAAGTAAGCGCTGCGAAAAAAACCATAAGGAAAAACATCGCGCCGATGATGCCGCCGAAGCCCATGCTGTTAAACACCTTAGGGATAGTGACGAACATGAGCGCGGGACCGGCGTTCAGGGCTGCTTCGGCCTCACCGCCTGAAAAGGCAAACACCGCGGGGATGATCATCAATCCCGCCAGCAGGGCCACAGCCGTATCCATGATTTGGACATGGTTCGTAGCCTTTTCCACATCCACTTCTTTGCGCATGTACGAGCCATAGGTGATAAGGATACCCATACCGATGGAAAGAGAAAAGAAAAGCTGCCCGCAGGCCACAACAACGGTCATGATGGAAAGACGCGAAAAATCAGGAACGAGATAATAGTGAATGCCCGCGCCGGCGCCCGGGCGCGTCATAGAATACACGGCAACCACGGCGGCAAGCAGGAGGAGCAGCGGCATCATGACGCGCGAAGCCTTTTCTATGCCTTTTTCCACGCCCTTGAGAACAACGCCAAGCGTACACCCCAAAAAGACAAGATGCCAAAGGATAGGCTCCCAAGAAGAGGAAATAAAGGTTCCAAAGTATCCGTCGGAGGCTAAAAGTCCAACCTTGCCAAGCGTAAACTCCGCGAGGTATTTTACAATCCATCCGCCGATTAGACAGTAATAAGGGAAGATCAGCATGGGGACAATGGCGTTTAGCCAGCCACCAACAGTCAGGAAGCCGTTAGGCCTAAAACCGGCAAAAGCCCTGTACGCGCCAACAGGGCTAAGGCGCGTTGAGCGGCCGAGGCTCGTTTCCGCAACAAGAAGCGCGTAGCCAAAAGTCAGCATAAGTATAATATATACAAAAAGGAAAATGCCTCCCCCATACTTTGCCGTCAGATATGGAAAACGCCAAATATTACCCAGACCGACTGCCGATCCCGCTGTCGCCAGAACGAACCCGATATTCCCAGAAAAAAGCCCTCTTGATTTGCCCTCGGTTTTGTGCTGCTCCATATTATGCTCCTGAACAAAAATTATCCGGGCAGGGTACAGAAGCAAAAGGGAAATGGCAAGCGAAAGTATTCTTTTTACCGCAGCCTGCGTAACGCACAGCCATGCGAGAAAATGTTTAGCGCCGTGATCGGCATTGAGCGCAGATCCGCCGAAAATCAAAGCGTCACGGACTGTAAAATTCGCTAGAGTATCTTTCTTACCGCCTCTTCCGAAACATCGGCCATCTTCTGCACATCAAGCGCCTTTTCAAGAAACAATTCTAGCGCGCAAATACCCTGGTGTATCAACATGCCAAGCCCGTTCATAATAGCATGCCCGCGCTTATCGGCCTGACCAAGCAGCGCTGTCGTAAACGGGCGGTAAATCAAATCGCAGACGCTGGCGGCAGGATGCAGCGCATCCAAAAAATCAAAGGACGCAAATTGCTCCGCGATGCCCTCCATGCCCAGCGGGGTGCAGTTTACCAAAAGACAGCAGTCCCCCAACACCTCGCCCATCCTCGCAAAAGGGACGGCGCGAATGCGGGGGGACAAATCCAATAGCGGCTTTGCGCGCTCCACATGCCGGCAGCATACTGTGACCGCGCATCCGGCATCGGCAAGCTTTAGCGCCACTGAACGGGCGGCCCCGCCAGCTCCCAAAAGAACTGCAGGGGTTCCGGAAAATGCGATCCCCCTGTTCTCAAGGGCGCGTATGAAGCCCACGCCATCGGTATTGTGCCCGTACAGTTTTCCTTTGCGCACCACAACCGTATTAACGGCCCCAAGTTTTCTTGCGTCAGCAGAAAGGCCGTCCATATGCGCCAGAAGGGCTGACTTATGCGGCATTGTGGCATTGAATCCCGAAAAAAAAGGCCTGGCTTCTTTCTCAAGCCAATCCGCGAGCCGCGCCGGCTCCACACGGACAGCGCCATAGCAGGGAGAAAGCCCCAGCTCGTTCAACATGGCATTCTGAATACGAGGGGAAAGGGAATGCGCAATGGGATCGCCAATGACGGCAAGCTTGCCTTTCATACCCCGGCCCCCTCAAGGAAAAAGAGCATGGCTGCTTCATAGCCATAGATGCCGAGCCCGCAAATCTGCCCCACGCAGACAGGCGCGGTTACAGACACATGACGAAACGCTTCCCTGGTATGAACATTGGAAATGTGCACTTCCACGGCAGGCACGCGGACTGCGGCCAAAGCGTCCCGCAATGCATAGCGGTAATGCGTAAACGCGCCCGGATTGATGATGATGGCGTCCGCCGTTCCCCGCGCCTCATGAATCGCGTCAATAAGCGCTCCTTCATGATTTGACTGCGCAAACGCCGCCTCACTGCCGTGGGCTGCGGCAAACGCTTTCAGACGGCTGCATAACGCCTCGTAACCCGTTGAACCGTAAATGCCAGGCTCACGCTCGCCAAGTAAATTTAAATTAGGGCCATTGATGACAAGAAAACGCATCTACGCCTCCTTCGCTACGGGGGAACTAGGTTTTCAGAAAGGAAAAACGCTGAACGCGTTTAGCGGATTGGAACAAAACCTGAGGATGTTTTGGCAACATAGCCCAGCACAACCGCGCGCGCAGCTTCGTCCGGCGATAGATCGCCGGGAATCACAACATCTGCAGCTGACAGGTACAGAGGAAGGCGCTCACGATACAGAGCTTCAAGCCGGGCTATATCCCCCTGAACCAGAGGCCGGTCATCGAGAGCGCAGCCTTGCAGAATTGCCTCGGGACTGCGGTTGAGAAAAAACAGCACGCCTGACGCGGACAAGGCATCCACATTCTCCTTTCTCAGCACCACGCCTCCGCCGGTTGCAATAACGGACCCCCGGGCAGCAGCAGCCTCGCGGACGCAGCGCGCTTCCAGATCGCGGAAGGCAGCCTCTCCCTTCCCTGCGAAAATATCGGGAATGGAGCATCCCGCCTTTTCAACAATCATCGCGTCCGTATCTAAAAAAGGCCGTGAAAAAAACTCTGCCAACCGTTGACCAATGGTGCTTTTACCGCTGCCGGGCATCCCCACAAGCACAAGATTGGAACCTGATGCGTTCACAAAGCCCCCTTTGGCGCGAAAGCAAGCGTCACTGCCGCCAGCGCGGCAGCCGCTTCAACAACAGGCACGGCCCTAGGCAGGATGCAGGGATCATGCCGGCCGGCAATCCTCAATTCGGCGGATTCTCCGGTGCGCAGGTCTATGGTTTCCTGCGGCAAGGCAATGGAGGGAGTAGGCTTAAAGACAACAGTGAACAGCAGGGGCATTCCATTGGTAATGCCACCGTTAATACCGCCGTTATTGTTGGTACGGGTCCGCACACGGCCGCCGGCGTCCGAATAAAAAGCGTCGTTGGCCTCGCTTCCCCGCATTGCGGCAAAGCCAAAGCCCGCGCCAAACGCCACGCCTTTCACAGCCGGAACAGCGAAAAGCTGCCTGGCAAAAAGGCCCTCCACAGTGTCGGCTAGATCCGGCCCGCCCAAACCCGGCTCAAGCCCCGTCACTATTCCTTCAATAATCCCGCCAACGGAATCCCCAGCGGATCTCGCCCCGAGAATGGCCTGGCGCATGGCGTCCCCCTTTTCCGCATCCAAAACGGGGAAAGCCCGCCCGGCGATCTTTTCCAGCGCGGTCTCATCCGGTTCAAGCGCGTCAAAAGACGTGTCGCTAATGCCGGCCACTTCAAGAATGTGCGCGAAAACACGGATCCCTTTAAGACGCAGCAGCTGCTTGGCCACGGCCCCTGCGAAAACCAAAGGAGCGGTCAGGCGGCCGGAAAAATGCCCTCCCCCGCGGTAGTCATTGCAGCCGGCATAGCGCACGTACCCTGTGTAGTCCGCGTGCCCCGGACGGGCAAGATAGCGCAAAGCTTCATACGATGAGGAGCGGGCATCGCTATTCTCAATCACCGCGCAGAGCGGACTGCCTGTTGTCTTGCCTTCAAAAAATCCGCTAATAATACGCGGAGTATCGGCTTCACGCCTGGCAGTGGCAACAGACGAGCGCCCAGGCGCGCGGCGGGCCATCTCCGCAAGCACTGCATCCATATCTAGATTGAGCCCAGCGGGTACGTCCTCCAAAACCACGCCGATGCCTGGTCCGTGTGACTCGCCGAAAAGGGTGTAGCGCATTTACCTGTCCTCCGATTCTATCAGTTCTTTCCACGTGCGGGCATTGGTCAAAAGCTTCTCGGCTTCCTCGGCGGTAACCGAAGAAAGCGCTCTTCTGTACTGGCGCAACACACCCAGCAAATAGGGATTTTCATCCATAAGACCGGTAAAAAGCTCTCCGTTATTTAGCAGAAGCGTACGGGCTGCCAGAAAGCGGCGCTTAAACGATGGCGTTAAAAAGGGCTTCAGCTTGGCGCTCGCACCCACCATACCAAAGTACGCAGCCTCACTCAGGAAATTCAATCCTTGTATCACGGCCATGGCCTTGTCATGCACGTGCGCGGTCGTGAGGAACGGGCTGAAGCCCAATGCCGTAAGCAGCTCAATCACACTGCCGGCAGCCTGCTTGCTACGGCCAGGCACCACGGCCACCGATGTTTCCTCCCGTGAAGGCGACGGGCCAAATAGCGGATGCGTCCCAACTACGGCCCCGCTCCAGCCCGCCAGCATAGCCTGCATCGGCCGAACCTTTACAGAAGCGATATCTGCCAAAACGGCGTCGGGCGGCAAAAACAAGGCAAGTGCGCGCACAACATCCGCAAGGCAGGAGGCAGGAACGCAGAGCAAGGCAAGATCCGCGTCAGCGCACTGCTTGAGCACCGTTTCATCAAGCGGCTGGTCAATACCGCACGCGACAATGCCGCAGCTTTCTAGGCGCTGCATGAACATCGTACCCATCCGTCCGCCGCTACCAATGACAGCTACTTTTCCGAAGGACATGCTACTTGCTCCCATACTTTCCAAAAGTTGGGAAAAGATTTGCGGACTGTCTCAGGATGATCCAGCAGGACCTGGTGCCCATAAAGACTAAACAAGGCCAGAGACATGGCAATGCGGTGGTCGTTATGCGCCTCGAACAGGCAGCCGGAGGGATCCGGAGCGCTTCCTTTCCCGTAAACCACAAGCCCGTCGTCTTTTTCATCCACACGGATACCCATTTTCCGCAGCTCCATGGCTGGAACGGCAATGCGGTCGGACTCCTTCAAGCGCAAATGCGCTACACCGCGGATTCTGGTCGCCCCAGAGGCAAAGGCCGCCAGCGCGGCGACGGCGGGCACTAAATCCGGGCAGTCCCGCATATCCACATCAATGCCTTTCAGCGGCGAAGGCGCAACCGAGACGCCGTCAGGCTCCTCCTCCACACGCGCCCCCATGGAGCGGAGGATATCCAGGATCATGCGGTCGCCCTGGATGGAATTCGCGCAAAGCCCCTGCACGTACACAGGCTTCTTTCCAACGGCGCCGGCGGCTAAAAGGCAGGAAGCGCCCGACCAGTCGCCCTCCACATAATGCTCGCCCGAGGCATAGGCTCCGAGAAATACCGTGATCCGCACTTCACCTGGCTTCGGCGCGATAAGCGTGCGAAAATCGCTTTCCAACCATTCGCCATCCTTTAATTGCTCCACAGAAAACGCAATTCCAAAGGATTCTAGCGTTTGCAGCGTCAGGCCGACATAGGGCCACGAAACAGCCTTCCGCCCCCCTATGACCACACGCAGCGGCTCACGGCAAAAAGGCGCGGCTAAAAGCAGTCCGGAAAGGTACTGGCTGGATTCGTCCATGGGCAAAACGATCTCTCCGCCCAAAAGCCCGCGCGCCTCTAGGAGTACGGGAGCGCAGCCGGGCGCTCCCTCGCAGGCGCAGCTCGCGCCCAGTTCCTCTAGAGCGCGCAGCAGAGTACCAAGCGGGCGTTCATGCATGCGCGGCGCACCATGAATGCGAAAACGCCCCCTGCCCGAGGCAAGCACCGCCGTCAGGAGGCGGCACGTTGTTCCAGATTCGCCAACATAGCAGTCCAAAGGTGCCGCCCCGGCATCCAGCGCGCCGACGGGACCCGCGGTCATGCCCCGCACGAGGTAGCCGCCCTGTCCATCGCTTTGAATGCCCGCCCCAGCAGCCCGCAAGACATCACCTGTGTGCTGCGTATCCTCGCAATCCGAAACACGGTGAAGGCGGGAAAGTCCGTTCGCCAGCGCCGCGGCGATAAGTACGCGGTGCGATAGAGATTTGGATGCCGGAGCCTGAACTGCGGTTTTCATAACCTGCCTCCCGGACTTCCCTCTTCGGGACTCATGGAGGACACATAGGAGCCAAGAACACGGAATGTAAGGCAGGCTTCCTTGAGCCGGTCTACAATAGGAGCCATGGATTCCGCGCAAAGATTGCTCTCCAGATCGGCGAAAAACATGTATTTCCAGCATTCGCCGGGAAGCGGGCGGGATTCCAGCTTACGGATGTTGACGCCTCCAACAGCGAAAATCGCTAGCACCGAAGAAAGCGCTCCGGCGCGGTCCGGCAACGTGAACAAGACGGACGTTTTGTCCGCTATCCCCGTAGGCGCCTTGGCAGTGTTAGGAACAAGCAGGACAAAACGCGTCCAGTTAATCGGCTCGTCTTCAATACCGCTGGCCAGTGTTGAAAGCCCAAAGCGCTCGCCTAACGCGCAGTGCCCAATGGCGGCGCATCCCCGCTCGCCTGCGGCGCGTTCCGCGGCAGCGGCTGTGGAGCTTACCGGAACTAACGAAGCCGATGGCAAGTTTTCACGCAGCCACTGCCCGCACTGAACCAGCGGCTGAGGGTGGGAATACACTACCCGCACATTGCTAAGATCGCTTTCTATTGAAAGAAGACTGTGCCGAATACGGGAAGTAAACTCCGCACGGATGCAGAGATTATAGCGCCACAGCAAATCAAAATTCTGGCCGACCGTGCCCTGCAGCGAGTTTTCGAGAGGCACAACGCCCGCGTCGCACTCGCCGTCCTGCACACAGCGGAACACAGCATCAAAGGAAGGGCAGGCGCAGAGTTCCGCGGACTGCCCCAAAAATTCGGCGGCCGCGATATGGGAAAATGTTCCTTCCGGCCCTAAGTACGCCGCCTTCTGCGGCCGCTGGAGCCTGCGCGAGGCAGACATGATCTCCGTCCATATGGCCCGGATCTGCCCATTGGTAAGTGGCCCGCCGTTGGCGGCCTCCAGTTTTGCCAAAAGCTCGCGTTCGCGGATTGGATCATGCACAAGGAACGCGCCTTGCCCTTGGACGTTCTTCTGCTTAAGCCGTCCGATTTCAAGGCTTATTTCCGCACGCTGGTTCAAAAGCTTCAGCAGCTCCGCATCCAACGCGTCAATCTCCCTGCGCCGCATGGCAAGCATGTCACGCCAATCTGTTTCATCCATGGCTTACTGCTCCCGAATGTCTTCGCTCACACGCATTCCAAAATGCCGGCCGGCCTCATCCAGCCTACAAAGGACCTCGTCGCCGGGCTTTAGCTCCACCACGCTTACAGGTTTTCCTTCCGGTGTGACAAGACGAATGGTTTCCGCATTCTGCAAAAAGACGGTTCCGACACGATTTTCCACCCGAGCTTCCACAAGTAGCATGGGGCGCACCTCTGTTTTGACCCTGCCCACAGTCGCCAAAGTGGTATGGCCGCTGGCATCAACAACCAAAACACGGCGGCCAGCGCAAAGTTCACCTAGGTAACAGGTTTTGTCTTCCGGCAGGCGAACGTAGGCATGCACGGCTCCCGCATTGATACGGAAGGG
>CAYWQK010000010.1:9117-13838 GCA_964460575.1 uncultured Desulfovibrionaceae bacterium
CCGCGACGCCACATATTCGTTGTGTTCCGTTTCGGCGTGAACCAAAAAGGTAAACGCGCTTGAATCACCCACAAGCATCCCCTGCCCCGTTGCCATGAGGGAAAGCGTATCCACGCAGACACGGTGCCCAAGCCCGGCTTCTTCCACGCGTGTGACGGTTGCGTGAACTAGCGGCTCCTGCCCCTGGCTTAGCTTACACTCGGCCACAATGCCTTTAAGCGACTCCACGCCCTCAGGCGGAACAACCAAGGTCGAAACCCCCTTTTCCAAAATGCCCGTTGCAAGCCTTGCCTCGGCAAGGGAAGTCACCTCCAGCGCCACATCCGCGTTTTCTGCAAGCAAATTTTCAACGGGAATGATTTCCCACCCGCGGGAGAGACAAATCTGTTCCCCTTCGTGCAGGCGTTCGCAAATCATGCGTTCGTCTTCTTTTGATGAAAGCTCCGTAAAACGCATGGCGCTTTCATCAAGCACTTGCACACGTGAAAGCGTTCCCGCAAGCGCTACATGCTCCTCCGGAACAACCACGCCGTCCACGCCCGATTCCAGCGCAAGGGTAAGCTGGTTCTTATCAAAGGGAACGCATTTAAAAAGGATCCGGCGCATCTTTATTCCTCCATCATGGCAAGCGCGTCTTCAATGCTCTTCCCTTCGTGCACGATGCCGCGCAGAACCTGCACAAGACGGACACGTTTCGGATGCTGGAAGACATTGCGGCCCACGGAAAGCCCGGCGCCGCCGGCGTCTACGGATTCCTTGACAATGCGCAGCAGCTTTTCTGTGGAATCAACACGCTCGCCGCCGGCAATAACTACAGGCACGACGCAGCCGGAGGTCACCTTGCGGAACGACTCCACGGAGCCCGTGTACGGCACCTTGACGATATCCGCGCCAAGTTCCGCCCCTACGCGCGCGCAGTGAGCCACAATATCGGCATCGAAAGGATTGGAGATCTTCGGACCGCGGGCGTAAATCATGGCAAGAAGCGGCATCCCCCATTGCTCGCAGGATTCAGCCACCCTGCCTAAATCAGCAAGCATCCTGCTTTCGTCTGGGTCGCCAAGGTTCACATGGATGGAGATGCAGTCCGCGCCAAGACGGATGCCTTCTTCCACCGTGGTAACAAGCGCCTTGCTGTTTGGGGTGAGCGCAAGAGATGTGGACGCGGAGATGTGGACGATAAGGCCTACGTCGCGCCCTGTGCCGCGGTGCCCGCAGCGTACCAGCCCCTTGTGCATGAGCACGGCGTCCGCTCCGCCGTTCACCATGTCGCTTACAGCTTGACGCGCGTCCTCAAGCCCTTTCATGGGGCCCATACTCACGCCGTGATCCATGGGGACAATGATAGTATGGCCTGTTTCACGGCTAACAATACGTTCCAAACGAATTTTCTTGCCCAAGTTCATGATACACTTCCTTTTGTGTTATGCAGCCCTGTCCGGTGCTCCAGCCAACAGCGCAAAAAAAGGCCGCCGGCTGAAAGGCCTGCGGCCAGAAGGTGCGATGTTGCTTCTGTATAACGTCAACATCCCTCCCGACCACAGGACTCCATAAAATAAAAATAGAAGAGCCAGCTGCTAAAGCTGGTTTCATGGAAGAAAACGGTGGCCGAAATAAGGGTATTCACGTTGTTTCCTTTTGTTCGCTGAGTCGATTTAACCTGCTTACTAAAATGTTGTCAATAACTTTTTGCGCATCCGTCGGCCGATCATTCCTATAGGAGAATAAATAATCCTTCGCTTCGGCGCCTCTCCGTTGAGGCCGACCGCATATCGTCTTTTGCCTTTTCCCGCTCCATTTAGTATATTGTCGCTCACGGCGCATGGGCGGAATATCCCCGCCGGTGCGTCACACCGAAAAGCTTAAGACAACCCTAAGGAGAACAAAGCATGCCTTTTGTTAATATCAAAGTCACCGGTGGCAATGAGGCTCCCACGCCTGAACAAAAAGCGGAACTCATCCGCGGCGCAACAGACCTTTTGGCTAGGGTACTGGGCAAAAACCCGGCTACAACGGTCGTTATCATCGACGAAGTGGAGCAGGATAACTGGGGCATCGGCGGTATCTCCATCACAGAGAGACGCAAACAGCGGCGCTAACCGGACAGCGCAAAAAGCACTCAGACAGCTTAAAAGGAACACGGCATGAAATTGATCATCATCGGCGCGGGACCGGCCGGCTATACGGCGGCCTTTTCCGCTGCTGACGCGGGGATCGAAACCACACTTATTGAACAAGACGTCCTTGGCGGCACCTGCCTGCACGCCGGCTGCATTCCCACAAAAACACTGCGGGCCACGGCCTGCATCCTAGATTACGCCGCGCGCTTTAAGGAATTCGGGCTTACCGGAGGCTCTGCCCCGGCTCCGGACATGCCGGCCATTTCCGCGAGAAAAGAACGCGTTATCTCCGTGTTGGAAGGCGGTCTCGGCAAAACGGCAGCGGCCAAAGGCGTCTGCCTTATGCGGGGAACGGCCTCCCTTGCCGGAGACAAGGCGATCCGCGTATCCGGCCCAGACGGAACAAAAGACCTCCGGGGAGACGCCGTTGTGATTGCCGCTGGCGCAATGCCCCTCGATCTGCCGGGACTCACCCCTGACCATGAGCGTATTCTTTCCAGCGCTGACGCGCTGAACCTCAAGCAGGTACCGCAACATCTGCTGATCGTAGGCGGTGGCGTTATTGGTTGCGAGCTTGCCCAAATATACCGATCATTTGGTGCGAAAGTGACTCTTGTGGAAGGCCAAGGGCGCTTGCTCCCCCTGCCTTCCGTTGACGCCGAGATCAGCCGCATGCTCCTCAGAGAAATGAAAAAAAAGGGTATCGCCGTTGAGACAGGGCGCACTGTGTTTAGCATAAAGCAGGAAAAAGAAGACCTCGTGGTAACCATTGGGCCCACGGACCGCAATGCGGCTCCTCAGCCGCGGGACATCGTGGTTTCGCATGTCTGCGTTACCATTGGGCGCAAGCCGCGCGCTGACGGACTCAACCTAGCAGACGCGGGCATCCATACCGATGAGCGCGGCTGGATTACGGTTAACGACTTTCTGGAAACAAGCGCGCCAGGCGTGTATGCCGTGGGCGACATCCTGGGGCCTCGGCACGTTATGCTGGCGCACATGGCCGAAGCCGAAGCGCGGACGGCTGTACACAACATCCTCCACCCGGACGCGCTGCGCGCCCAGCGCTATGAGGTAGTGCCCTCCGCCATTTTCACCGTACCGGAAATCGGCGAAGTCGGGCTGACGGAAGAACAGGCAAAAGAAACCGGCCTGCGTATACGGACCTCGATTGTACAAACGAGGGAACTGGGCAAGGCCCAGGCCATGGGCGAACTCGCAGGTTTTTTCAAAATCATCATGGAAGAAGGAACAGGCCGTCTTCTGGGCGCGCATATCGCCGGAGCGCACGCCTCCGACCTCATTGCCGAAGCGGCCCTTGCCCTCCGGAAAGGCTGCACCGCAGCTGACCTAGCCCAAACTATCCACGCGCACCCAACCCTTGCGGAAGGGCTAAAGGAAGCGGCAACACGTTGATTTTTCCTCAATAAACACGAGGATCCGCTTCGCGGTCTTGGCAAGGTTTATGTCCGGTGCAAGGCTTTTGTACCACAAACACGTGTGTTCCCAAAAGGCGAAATGAAGACCATGACACAGATTCCCTTCAACGTCCCCTACATCGCGGGCACGGAGCTTCCGCGCATTGCGGAAGCGCTGCGGGCAGGAAAGCTTTCCGGCGACGGCGCCTTTACCCTGCGGTGCAAAACCTGGCTTGAAGAAAAAACAGGCTGCAGGGAAGCGCTGATTGTCCACTCCTGCACTGCGGCGCTGGAAATAGGCGCCATGCTGATGGATCTCCGTCCGGGTGATGAAGTCATTATGCCTTCCTACACCTTTGTTTCCACGGCCAACGCCGTTGTTTTGCGCGGCGGCGTTCCTGTTTTCGTGGATATCCGCGAAGACACGCTTAACATTGATGAAACACTCATCGAAGACGCCATTACCCCGCGCACAAAGGGCATTGTGCCTGTCCACTATGCCGGCGTGAGCTGCGAAATGGATACCATCCTTGCCATTGCCCGCAGGCATCGGCTCCATGTGATGGAAGACGCTGCGCAGGGCTTGCTTGCCAGCTACAAGGGGCGCTCTTTGGGCACCCTGGGCGATACCGGGACCATAAGCTTCCATGAAACCAAAAATATTATTTCGGGGGAAGGCGGCGCGCTACTGATCAACCGCCAAGAAGATACGTTGCGGGGCGAAATTTTCCGCGAAAAAGGCACCGATCGCAGCCGTTTTTTCCGCGGCGAAGTGGATAAATACACCTGGCAGGACGCCGGTTCTTCCTACCTGCCGGCGGAAATCGTCGCGGCTTTTCTTTCCGCTCAGCTTGAGGATGCCGAGCGTATAAACAAAATGCGCATGGACCTTTGGGAAGGATATCATGCCCGCCTTGAAGAACTGGAGCAGCGCGGTGTGCTCCGCCGCCCGGTGATTCCCGCCGAATGCGTACACAATGCCCACATGTACTATGTGCTTCTATCTAAAGGTATTGACCGTGCCTCTGTCCTTTCCGGACTCAAAAAGCGCGGCGTCAGCGCCGTATTCCACTTTGTTCCCCTGCATTCCTCACCGGCAGGCAAACGCTTCTGCCGTGTGCGCGGCAGCATGGACCGTACTGACGACCTTTCCGAGCGCATCATCCGCCTGCCGCTCTGGAAC
>CAYWQK010000010.1:13848-36816 GCA_964460575.1 uncultured Desulfovibrionaceae bacterium
AAACGCACCATGACCAAGTAACAGAAGCTCTCGCCGCCCTGCTGTAACGGTATCCGCTTTGCTGGCAAAGCCAAGCACACCATGCACGCCGAGGGGCTGTCCTAGGCCATGCTGCCATCGGCCGGGACAGCCCCGCTTTATCGCGGCATTAAGCCATAACAGCGGCGGAAAGCAATGCCTCCCCGCCTCCGGCATTACACAGTAACCAGCTCGTAGCTGCGGGATCCCATGCCTATAGTCTCGGCGTATTCCACCTGGTGGTAGCCACGCGTATTAGGATGCTCCGCTTGGAATTTGTCGTATCCCGCGCTGTGGCATGCGTGTTCGCCAATGGCCCGCATACTGGGCGCTGCGGAAACAAGGTCAAAACAGGCCGTATCTAAGGCCACAGGGTCCGTGGAAGCCAAGATCCCTATATCCGGCACGAGCACAGGATCGGACCAGCCCGCGCAGTCGCACTGCGGCGTTATATTCATAAGAAAGTTAATGAACAAAAGCCTTCCTTCCTTGCCCTTGAGCGCGCCGTAGGCGTATTCCACCATGCGCTCGGAAAATTCCTCGTATTCATTGGGCAAGTCAATCCCTATGGCCCCCTGCTTGCAAACGCTCAGGCACTCATAGCAGCCAAAGCAGCGTTCCTTATCAAGGACGCAGCGCCGTCCCTTTTCCACTTTGACCAGGGAAAGAGCCTCCTGCGGGCAGATCTTCACGCACTGGCCGCAGCCAATGCAGTTGTCCATAACGACAATGTTGCGCCCGTGCTGGTCAATTTTGCCTGCATGCGGGGCGCATCCCATAGCAAGATTCTTGAGTGCGCCGCCGAAACCGCCGAAAGCGTGCCCCTTAAAATGGGAGAGTACCACCATTGCGTTGGCCGCTAAAATGCCGTCCGCGATTTTCACAGAATCAAAATGCTTAAGACGCACAGGCACTTCCTTCCACGCGTGGCTTAGCACGCCATCGGCAATAACCACCGGGGCATTGACCACATAGGGGGTAAAACCATGCAGGTAGGCCGTTTCCAAATGGTCCACGCCGTTGTGGCGGAAGGCCTTATACAGCGTACAGGTATCCGTAAGATAAGGCCTGGCGCCTGCAGCGCGCACCTGGTCCACCACCTCGCGGACAAAGGTTGGATGAAGGTAGGTGTCGTTTCCCCGCTCACCAAAATGCACCTTGACCGCCACAACCTGATCTTCCCGGCTCATTTCCAGTGGCTTGACTTTGTCTTCCAGCCCGGCGGCCTTGCAGATGCGGCGAATCTTGGCAAGCCTGTGGTCCGCGGGATTTTTGACTGCCAATTTGGCAAAATAGACGATAGAGGACATCTAGTCCCTCCTTTTATGTTCTTTTTATCTCCATAGCTTATTTGGCCATGCCGAATGCTTACCCACGCCTTGGGCACCCGCGCGGAAGCCGTCCGGCGCCGCGCTAGTCAAACAGCTCCTTCGTTCTCCTAGCGGCTCACAAGCAAATCTTCCAGCTAGACCCGTGCGCCGATCGGAAAAAAGCAAGGGGTAGTATACGCGCCCCAGTCCTTAAAAACAATGCTAACGCAAACCATACTGATACTTAATTTGAAGAGTCACGGGAATTTTCTCATCCCCGATGATTTTTGGGCGCTTAACAACGCCGCTCGCGGCCCTGACCGCGGCCAGCGCCGCAGCATCCAAGCGGCTGTCTCCGGAACTTTTCAATAGCGCAGGTTCGGAAAAACGGTTAGCTGCGTCAATCGTAAAGCCGCATGTGGCCACGCCAATCAAATCATCCCCGCCTTGAATAAAGCGCCGCGCATGAACGGCGTCATCCACATCCTGCAGGTAGCGCAAAAAAGCCCGGCGCTTCATATCGGCTAGGCGGGCTTCTTCCCGGGCGGCTTCAGAAGGAGAACTGACGCCAAAGCCCTGCCGAGAAGTGCCCATGGTCGCTAATGATTCCATATCCAGGCTAACTGTCGCTTCAAAGCTCGCCGGCTTTTCCTGCATCTGCCACGGACTAACAAAAAGCAAAAAATGCGCGAAAAGCGATAAAGCGACACCTGTGCGGATGCGTTCTCCATCGGTCATGGCAGGGATCCGTTCGCTTTTGGCCGGGATGTGGCGATATGCAGCTTTTCCCCTCCTTGGAGGCGCACTTCATCCACAAGGAAAATCAGCGCTTCCGCGGGAGCGTTGGGCGAAGTCTTGAGAACAAGCTGACCCGGCCTTGTACGGAAACCGCGCACAATGGAATGGATACGGGCCCTCACACCTTCCCGCGGAGTGACAACGCCGTCCACCACAAAGGTCCCGTCTTCTAGTAGGCGCAGTTCCGTAACCCTGCCGGACAAGGCTTGGCTACTCTGGGCCGGAGGCAGATCAATATCCATCCCGCGCACGGCAAAGGCCGAAGCAAGAATAAAGAACAAAAGGAGGATGAACACCACGTCAATGAGCGACGTCAGGTCCGGCTCATCATCCGCCGCGTCCCCGAATCTGCGGAAATCAAGCACGGGGATCCCCCCTGCTTTGCGCCAGCATGAGAGCCGCATTGCCGGCATCGGCCAGCGCCGCGCCAATGCGGCGGACACGGCCGCGGAAAACGCCAAGACAAAGCAAAATGGGAATGGCAATCACGAGTCCAGCGGCAGTTGTCAGCAGGGCCTGCCAAATGCCATCGGCCAGCATGGTCATGTCTACACCGGACTTAGCGGAGGCGATGCGGGAAAATGTCGCGATCATGCCGACAACGGTGCCAAGAAGCCCCAAAAGAGGAGCCAAGCGTGCCAGCAACCCCAAAAAAGACAGACGCGCTTCCAACCGGCGCAGGATTTGCTCTCCTTCCATTTGCAGCGCGGCCTCGCGCCGCGGGTACGCTTCATCAGCTAAAACCGCGGCAAAATCCTTCAGCAGAGGCACACCCGACATATACGCCGCAAGGGAACGGAGGTTCCCCCTGCGCACGGCATCCCGCAGCAGCCCCTCAAACGCCTTGCCGGGAAAAGGACAGGACAAGAGGAGCAAAAAACGCTCCGCGATCAATGCCAGCGCCGTTATGGAAAGGGCCAGCAGCGGCCACATGACCAAGCCACCCCGCGTCATCAGCTCCATTGTCCATAATTCCTTTCCCCCTGATCCGGCGGGGGGTTCCGCCGCAAAAAAGGCCATTACTCCGCTTGCACCCGGACTTGCCGAAGCGAACGCCCGATAAAAACCATGTAAGGCGCGTCGGCCGCTGTTTCCGGCACAGGCTCAAACTGAAGCCGGCCTGAAGCGAACTGCGCCACTGCCAGATATGGACCGCATCCCTGCCCGCCGTCGTCCAAAAGGATAATGCCCTTGGCCCGCACAAGCCCTCCGCCCGCCTCGCGGATCAGGGCTTCAACCCCCCGCCTAGTAAGCGGCTTTGGCACGGCAATGGTGTATGCGGCATACCCTTCGTCGGCATGCGTCCGCGCGCTTAAAACGCGGAGTGCCGATCTATGCGAGGGCAGCGGCGTTCCGTAAGGATGCGCGTCCAAAAAGGCATCCAGCTCGGCATAGGGCACTTGCCCAAAACGGGCGCGCAAAAGAAGTGCCCTAGGGTTGAGGCGCACAATGCGCCGCTCAAGCGCGTCCAGATCGGCAGACGCTACGGCATCGGTCTTATTGAGAATCAGCACATCGGCTTTTTCAATCTGCGCGCGGCGTACGCCCGCTTCTTCCGGCAGACTGTCCACATGGCGGATCAGGTCCAGGCTGTCCACAACGGTAATGACCAAGCCCGCCGTGACCAAATCCTGAAGGTCAGCCAGCGCTTCATACACATTTTCAGGATTGGCGAGTCCGCTTGTTTCCAAAATAAGGCTTTCCGCCGGCATGTCCGCAAGCAGACGCGCAATGCCAGGCCGCAGGCTGTCTGCCAAAGAACAGCATACGCAGCCATCGTCCAGCGCCTCCACTTTTGTATCCGAACTCAGCAGCGCCGCATCCAGCGCCACTTTGCCAAATTCGTTCTGGATCACGCCGGTATAACGCTCCCGTCCGTTCAAATAATCCAGCCAGCCTCGCAGGAAGGTCGTCTTTCCAGAGCCAAGAAAACCCGTAAGAATATGCAGAACAGGTTGGCCGGAGTTTTCCAGCAAATGGGGCATGCGCCGGAAAGGCAAGTTCGCCGCTCCGCGCATTTGATACGGAAGGGACGAAAGGGAGGCCTCCGCTCCAAACACGGCGGAAAAGCGGATAACGGACTCTCGACGCGCCTCATCGCGCATGAGACGCCCGCCGCCGTAGAGGAAGCCAGGCTCGCTGCCCGTGCCGATAAAAAGCTTCGGCGCCTCGCCTAGCTGATCCGCAAACGTGGCGACAAGCACACTGAAAAAAGGCATTGCCAGCCTATACTGCGGCACGTCCGTCTCCCTCTCGCCAGGGGGAATCAGCCACTCGCCGGAGGGCGCGGCAACCCCGTCCGCTGCAATGACCCGCCGCAGCGCCGCGCAGTGCAGTAAAAGGCGCAGCGCGCTCCCATCCAGCGCGGCTTCAAGACGCACGCAGGCAATCAAAAAGGGAAACGCCCATTCAGGACGGCGCGCGAATTCACGCACGCGCTCTTCATAGTCTTCAGAGAGGGCAATGCGCAGCGCCTCAAGCGGATAGCGGTCCAGCAGGGGATCACCGGGGGAAATGGGAAAGGCAAAAAGGGAAAAGCAGCCACGCAGACTGCCGGCGGACGCCCTCTGCTCGCCATCAAAGCGAAGACCATAAATCACGTTGCCAGGCTTCGCGATGCGGCAGGTCCAAGCGGGAACAGCCGCGGCGCTGGGGCGCACTCCGCGCCAGCCAAGCCCGCGCGCGCGGGGCCGTTCAAAATACGCGGCCGTCAGCACGGAGCCTAGGATGTCCGCGCTGTCGCTTCCATTGTCAGAAGAAAGCTGCCTAGGGAGGATGGAAAAAAGGTTCATCTGCACGTCCTTGGGAAAAAGCAAGGGCAGTCCGCGCATACGGGAACGGCAAAGGCTTATGTCGCAAAAAACGCGGTGCAAAGGCAAAAAACGCCCTAGGGAAAAGCGGCGCCTCCGCAGCCCCGATTCTTTGCGGGACAGCGGAGGCTTTTATTGTTCAGGTTAAGCGGAGAAGACGATCTTGTCGCCGTTACCAAGGTAATTGGGGGTCTTGGAGCGGAAACGCGCCGTGCCCTTGACCACGGGATACCCCGCGTCGACAAACTTCTGCGCCGTAATCAGGCCTGTGCAGTGGTTGCAGCCAACCTTCTGCAGATTCCACTTCTTGAGGCCGATAACAAGGTCATCGTACTTCGGATCCCAGTCGTCAAACGGAGAGATATGCAGTCCGCCATACAATCCGTAGAACTGATCCTTTTCGTACTGGAGTTCCTTATACGCGGTATCGGCGAAAAGGATGATGCCCTGGTGGCAGCAGCCCGTGATGCTCACGAGGCCCACATCCTTCACATTGCAGTACAGGGACATTTCGCCGTAGACCTTGAAAATAATCGGACAGTCAAACATGTACAGCGCGATGCCCGGCTGGATCCTGTGCAGCCCCTTCTTGACTTGCGTCCAGGGACCAACATGTCCGGAGTCCTTGATGTACTGCTTGCCCGCGGGGTAGAAGGTATCCGGGGTGTAAATGTGTACGTTGGGACCGTACTTGGCCACAACGGGAAAAGCCCAATAGTGATCCATGTGCTCGTGCGTCTGGATAAAGCCGTCGATCTCGCCGTCGGCAAGCATGCGGTCAATGCCCTCGCGCTTGAAGCTTTCCTCCATCCAGTCGTAGTTCCAGCCGCAGTCAAACAGGTAGCGGGTAATCTTGCCTTCCAAGTCCTCGACTTCTACAAGGCAGGAATAGCCGCCGGCATTGTCCGCGTCTACGGAAAGTTCCTTAGCCACAGCCCACGCGCCGTGCAAGTCGCCCTTCTGGATATAGGGCTTGAGCTTGGCCATTCCCTCATTGTAGGTACCCTTGCCAAGACCTTTGCCATTGCCGAAGGGGGCCCAGTTGTAGGTATACTGGTCAACCAAAAGTCCGCCTGCTCCGCTCACGTTCTTCATGAAAATGCTGTTATCGAACCAGCTTGTTTCAGAAATGTTTGTTACGCGAACGGATTTGCAGACGCCGATATCCTGCATGTTGCGCTTGATCTTGGGGAGCATGTTGAAGCGCATGGGCGAATAGGAATACACTCCCATGGCTCCCAGCGTACCGACACCAACACCGAGCGCCGCTCCCTTTACAAAATCACGACGACTGAGAGACATACCGACCTCCTACTTCACAAGTGTAAACGTTGCGCTGCAAATGGGGAGTATCTTTACGATGATGAAATACACTGCCACGCCGCCTACGATACCCGCAAGCAAACCGGGGATCATGCCGGAGTTGAACACGTGGTCTTCCTTAAGATGACGCAGATCTTCCTTGAAGTCGGCCTCGGTCTTCATCTCCATCTTCCAGCCGGGCCAGTTATCCATGAACCAGTGATTGATCAGCCAGATATCGATCAGCCAGATCATCGGGATCATCGGGAACTGCTGCGGATGGGAGAAGCCCTTCTGCGTGCCCAGCACAAAGTGGCCGTACTGATAGTAGAGGCAGTAAACGAGCGTTCCGCCGATAATCACAAGAACTGTGCGGATGAGGACGTTCACGGGTGTGCTGAACTTAGTCGGCCAGTTGCCGCAGTAGAACTGAATAAACAGAGCTGGAACCAAAAAGAAAATGGCCGTTTCGCCAACGTGCAGCCAGCGCCAGTCAGGAGCCGCGTCACGGCGGTGACCACGGATAGCCTCGCCCCATACGAGTTCCTGCATGTACCAGAAGAAGAAGCACAGGGCTACGGAAATGACGATGATGCCAAAGAAGAGCGCCGTGCGGCGGATCCACGGGGTCTTGATAACGGTGAAGGGATAGCGCTCCCATATGCCTTCAACAAACCACACAACGACTGTGCAGCACATGATCCACGCCACGTGGAAGTTAGCCGAAACGGTCTGCGCGAACTGTTCCCAGTACGGGGGACAAATGGCGCAGAAGTACTGCCAGGGGTAGTACAGAATGCCCATGTGGTTGTGCATGGTCATAAAATAGATGATCATGCTCAGGCAGAAGGTGCCAAGCCAAATAGAGAAGCCGCGCGTGGGCTGCTTACTATTCTCCCACGGCACGCCTTCCAGGGCAACCACCCACGCAGGGGACAGCCAAGAGGCGATAACCGCGAACATCATGCAGGCCTGCGCCGAGTATTCCGTGGCGTAAAATTCAGTAAGACCTGGAAGCTTCTGAAGCTGAGCGGGATTGAAGTAAGCGAAGGCGAAGTTGCCCAAAATGCCCACGAAAAAGCCCTTGATCACGATAATCATAATGGCTACGGACATTAAGGAAAGCACAAGACCTTTCTGGAGAGGATGCGCGTTGCGTACCCAGTTCCGTTTGAACGGCCAGAAATCGAAGGTATAGGCCATCCAAATGAGGATAATCAGCCACCAGCGGCAGTAGTTATAGCCCACATACGGGGTATAGAAGCGCATAATGCCGCGCGGATCCTGAAACACCCACCAAGTAATGGCGAAAATGATCAGCGTAAAAACGAGGTTGGCCAATGCCGGCCAAGGGCCGCTCCAACGTTTTACCAGTTTTCGCTCCTCAAGATACGAAAGACTTTCTTGTGACATGTTCCCCTCCTCCAGGCCGGCGGAATGTTGCCGGCTGCCAGGAAAAATGCACGTTAGCGGCGTAGGCCGCATTCCTCCCGGTCTTTGCCGGGATTACCTCTTCTCTTTCTTCTCGCGAAGAAAAATGCCCGTCTCCGCCGGGGCTGCGGTCGGCGGCGCACGGCGGCGTGCCCGCCCTCTGAACCCCCAGACGCTTCCGGCGGACGGACGGCGCACATTTCCATAGCCACAGCGCGCACGAGATCGCCGCGCGGCACGCCGGCATCCAAACCAAGCTTCTCCGCCTCAATGCGCAGGAAAGCCGGCGTAAAGTCGGGCGGAAGCTCGGGTTCTCCGCCGTCACTGCCAAAGACCGCGCGCATAGCCGTGCCGTACAGTTGCGCGGCCAGTCTCGCCGGCGTGGGCCCGCTCTCTTCCAAATTAGCAGAAGACGGATGCCCCTCCGGCATGGCGGACTTTTCCAAAGACGCGGCAGGCTCTAGCGGCAGGCGGAACACGCGGCTAAGAAACGCACGTCGGCTGCTCATAACTGCCTCTCAAGAAAACCAAGCAAAAGGTTTGCATACGCTTTTGTCGCGGCAACAGCTCCTTCCGCGTCGGCATGGCGCAGGGCGCCGAGAAGTTTGGCAAGAACCGCGAACAACGCTTCGTTGTCATGGAGATCGCATTTCTGCAAAAGCCGGACAAGGAGCCTGGCATCCGGCAAAATATGCGTTGCGGCCGCGGCTACAGCGGGGTTGTCCAGCACGCGGACGATACCGGTAAAAAAACGGATCTGCGCCTGCACAAACGCGGGCATGTTCTCGTTGCGCAGCGCAAGCCCAGCGGAAGGCAAGCTTCTCTCCATCTCCAGGAGGCTGGCCTGTGTGGTCATGCCTACGCAGGCGGATATGATGGACGGCATAATCAGCTGGAAGGCCTCTATGCCATGGCGCATGGTGCCGCTTGTATGGCGCCTGTTTTCATGCGGGATGGATCGGACAATCGTGCCGCTCCCGCGGAGCGTCTCCACTATGCCCCGCCCCGCTAGGGAACGCAGGGCAGCCCTTAGCGTGCCGCGGTTAACGCCCAAAGACTCCGCAAGCTTGCGCTCCGCAGGCAAACGCTCAAGCAAACCCCAGCGCCCATCCTGAAGGGCTTTTTCTATGTGCTGTTCTACAACGGCCTGTTTTTCCATAATAACCTGGCCTTTGCTGATCTGTGAAAACAGCGAACTCGAAAATTGGTTCAACCAGTTGAATACCGATAGGCACGCTCAATCTTTGAAAACAGCAAGTCACAAATTGGTTCAACCTCAAAAAAACAAATCTTCTCTGTAGATTGACTCGTAATCCTACTATATCCTCTTTGCGCTTTTTTTGGCAATAGATCTTTGTATTCTGCCGAAAAGTTCCTTAACCAACTAAAATCATTACAACTTGGTAAATTTTTTGGCTGTACCAATATAGAAACGTTCAACCAATCTCGCTAAAAACATACCAATGGGTATTGTCTTGCGTCCGCTTTTCATGCAGTCTGCAAACAAAACGGCGCATGCAGACGCGCCCCGGTAAGAGGGGGGCTTTTGTTTCTCCGCCATCCGTCATCTTATAGGAGGAAGGCCGCGTGCAAGACCTTCTGCAATGGATTTCAAGCGTTCCCGGTATGGCTTGGCAGATTGAACTGCCACGCTCCCGTATGTCCGTTATTAATGACTGGACGCATCCCCTTCTTGGAAAAGACACGGCCAGGCTCATTAAGGACAGCCGCTTCCGTAAAAGTGTTATCCGCGATGAAGATCTTCCCCTTCTTGCCGAATTTCAGGAAATGATGACCGCGAACCTGCCGGGAGCCGTTATTTTCCGCCTCAAGGATGAACCGGACGCCCCTTTGCTGCTGCAAGGCTGGCCTGTTCCGGAGAATCCGGGCATGTACTGCGGACTCATGAAATACGCCTGCCTCCCTAGGCATTACACCGCCGGCAACGAGCCCCACGGCTGCCAGATGAGCATGACCCAAGCGGAGCATCCGGTGCTTGTGCTAGATACCCGGACGCGGGCGCTGCTGGCCTGCAACGAGGCGGCGATGCGGCGTTTCTGCCCGGGCCAAACCCATGCCGCGCCTCCGCCGCTCGCGTCGCTTGCGCCCGGAGAATACGGCAAACATTTGCTGCTGGCGGCGCAAAAAGCACTGGAAGACGATATTTGGGCTGGAACGCTTGCCTTTGCCGCGGAAGACGGCCGCACCTTTAGCGCGAAAGTTCGCCTCGCCCCATGCGGAGCAAACAAGGAAGACGGCATGGTTCGCATCGCGCTTCTAGACGCGCCGCGCTCCAACACGCCGGATTTGCGGCTTGATGCGGCATGGCCCGGCATGCCCCAGAGCACAGCCGAGGAAACGCTCAGAAAAGGCCTGAAGCACATCTTCGACGCCTCGCCAATCCCCATTGACGGGCTGATGTTTTCGGATATCCAATCCCCGGCGGGCAAGGTGGAGGTTTACGGCATCGGCCGCTGCTTTGAAGGCATGGCCTGGGGCGCGCCGCACGCCTATGAAGGAACCATCGCGCAGGATATAGAACGCTTTGGTCTGGCCTTCCTTTCCGTTGAAGACACGCTGGACAGCATTAAATCCATCGACTGGGTTCTGTTCATTCCCCAAGGCATCCGCTCCTATTTTGCCCTGCCTTTTTTCAACGCGCGGGGGCTTCACGCTGTCCTTATCCTCGCCTGCAAAAAACCTCGCGCCTTCTCCCCAAACGCGGAAGCGCTCACAGCTCCCCTGCGCGCGCCCTTTGAACGCCTCATCGCCCAATGGCGCCTGCAGGAAGAGCAAGAAAAGAGCAAGCCATGACAGCTATGATCAAAACGTTTATGCTTGGCGCCGTCTTAGGCGACATCGCCGGCTCACGCTACGAGTGGAACAACATTAAGCGCATGCCGGAAAAACTTATTGACAGCGCCTGCCGCTTTACCGACGATTCTGTGCTGACCATCGCGGTTGCCGAAGGCTTTCACAACGGACTTGGTGGCACGCCGCCCTCGGAACTTGCCAAAAGCCCCGCGCTCCGCGCCCGCGTGAGCGCCGCCTTGAGCCGCACTGTTCGAGAAAGCGCCAGGCTCTACCCCGACGCCGGCTACGGCCGCGGCTTCAGACAATGGTTTTTATCGGACAACAGCGCGCCGTACGGAAGCTTGGGCAATGGCGCCGCCATGCGGGTTTCCCCAGCCGGATGGCTAGCAGGCTCCCTCGAAGATGCCGGCATTTTAGCCCGCCTTTCCGCTGAAATCACCCACAACCATCCCGATAGCGTCAAGGCCGCAGAAACCGTGGCCTCGCTCCTCTTTCTCCTGCGCACGGGCGCGGGAAAGGAAGAAGCCCGCGCCTATGCCTCCACCCGCTACGATATCGCGTTTACCCTCGACGCTATCCGCGAAAGCTATACCTTCAGCTCATCCTGCGAAGGATCGGTACCGCAGGCTATTGTGGCGTTCCTCGAAGGCCGAGATTTTGAAGACACGCTCAAAAAAGCCATTTCCATCGGGGGCGACAGCGACACCATCGCCGCCATTGCCGGAAGTCTTGCGGAAGCGCTTTTCCCCGTGCCTGAGCCGCTTCTCGCGCGAGGTCTCGCCGCGCTTCCGCCCGATCTCGCCGCGCGCCTCATTGCCGCCGCGGACTTAATGCCCTGCGGCACGCTAAGCCAAGTGCTTGCGGACGCGGGCGTCGCGCTGCCCAAATAAAAAAACCGTCCCGCGGCCCTAAAAACCTTTGCCGGGCCTATGGCAACCCGCGGCGTTAGCCAAACATACGGCGCGCGGACGGATTTTCCCGCAAAAAAGCGCCGGTTTCTTCCGGCGCTTTTCCATAGAATTCCCATGCCGAGGCGGCGCGAGTCCGCCCGGGCCCGTCTTATTTTTTCATGCCGCGCAAATCCGCGTACCAGCCGCCGGCCTTTTCAAGAAGGCTGTTGATGCGTGCGGCCAGCGCATGGGGATCGGCGAGGTAGCCGTCCAGCATCAGCGTGGTATCAAAGAGATTTTCAATCATGCTGTCAAGCAGCGCGGCGTCGGAGTCGCTTTCATACACGCGAAGGAGAGAACGCAGCAGGGGATGATCCTTGTTGATTTCAAAAATCTTCTTAGGAATGCTGTCATCCTTCTGGATAAGGTGCATGATCTTTTCCATGGAGGACGTCACGTTAGCGTCCGTGGAAACAAGACAGGCCGCGCTGTCCGTGAGTCTGTGCGATTCGCGGACCTCTGTCACGCGGTCGCCCAAGACCGTGCGTATCCGCGCGAGCAATCCGTCAAATGCTGTTTTTTCTGTATCGGACAAGGGCTGAACCTTGGGCTTGTCGGTTTCGGCATCGGCGAAGGAATCCAGCGTGGCGTTGTCCGCGTGCTCCACAGCCTTGAAAGAAAAATCCTTAAATTTGTCTAAGGAACTTAGGCAGAACTCGTCCACCGGAGCATAGAGGTACAACACTTCTATACCTTTGCGGCGGAACATTTCCAAATGGGGGTTGACTTGCGCCGCCTCGCGGTTGGGAGCGGAGGCAAACCAGATTTCTTTCTGCCCTTCCTTCATGCGGGACACATATTCCTCCAGCGAGGTCAGGCCGTCCGCCTCAAGCGAGGAAGAATTAAAGCGCAGGAGCGACGCGATCCTGTCGCGGTTGGGATAATCATTATATCCCAGCTTGAACACGCCGCCGTGATGCTTCCAAAACGCCTCGTACTGCGGCTTGTCATTGGCGGCGATCCGTTCCAGCTCGCTCAAAGCCTGTTTGGCAAGAGTCTGGGCAATTTTGCGCAGCACAATATTTTCCTGGAGCGTTTCGCGGGAAATATTGAGCGGCAGGTCCTCGGTATCCACAACGCCCTTGAAAAACGAAAGATATTCCGGCAGCAGCGTTTTGTTTTCGCGCTGGATAAGCACGCGGCGGACGTAGAGGTCAAGGCCCCAGTGCTCGCGCTGGAGATTCATGGGATCGCTGTCGTGATCGGGAATGAACATGAGACCCGAAAACTGTACCGGCGCGTCAACAGAAAGATGCAGCGTTGAAAGCGGAGCCTCGGTATCGTACGTCAGGAATTTATAAAAATCCGCGTACTGCTCCTTGGTGATAGAAAACTTGGGTTCGCGCCAGAGCGCGGGCGTGGTGTTGACGCGCTTTCCGTCAAGCAGCACCGGAAAAGGCACAAAGCTAGAATGCTTGCGGACGATATTTTCAATGCGCCAGGATTCAAGAAATTCCTCCGCGTCGTCCTTCAGGAACAGGCGCACGGTAGTGCCGCGCTTGACGGACGCATCCGCGGCATCCAACGTTTCGATAGTGAATTCTCCCACGCCGTCGGACGTCCACTTATACGGGGGCTCATCTCCAGTAGCCGCGCGGGAAACGACCTCCACCTTGTCCGCCACCATGAACACCGAATAGAAGCCGATGCCGAAACGCCCTATCAGGCTTGAGGCATCCCCCTTGTTTTCTTCCATCTCCTTAAGGAACTGCTCCGTGCCGGAATGGGCAATCACGCCAAGGTTGCTCCGCATGTCCTCGGCCGTCATGCCAATGCCGGCGTCTGTTATGGCAAGGGTTTTTAGCGCCTTGTCCACGGCAAGGGAAATTTCAAGAGGCAAATCCGCGTCGCGTACCGCGTCCCCGCGTCCCTGGAGGAAGCGCAGTTTTTCCAAAGCATCCGAGGCGTTGGAAATCAGCTCGCGCAGGAATATTTCACGGTTGGTGTACAAAGAATGCGTCAATATGGCCAAAACCTTGGCGGTCTCGGCCCGAAACGCGTATTGTTTGCTTTCCGCTTCAGGCATATGGTATCTCCTTTCAGGGCGTTTACATAAAATCCGCCGCTCTCTGGCGGCGAGAGCCCCTTTTTTGTATCAAACGCCCCCCCCCTTTTTCCGAGGAAGCGCTGTTCGCCGCTTACGCTAGCTAGGCTCCGCGCAGGGCGCCACGAGCCAAAAAAACAACTCTTCAAAAATAAATCCGCCGTCCCTTTCGTCAAGAGGCAAGGCGGAAATCCAGCTCCCGCGAACGCGGGCGGCGCGCGAAAGGCAGCGTACCTAAAAAAACGGAAAGCCCCCCGAAATATGGCTTCAGAGGGGCTTTTGGGACAAAGCAAAAACGCGTTAACGGAGCCGTCTAGGCGCCACCGCCAAGGTACGCCTCCTGCACGCTGGGGTTGGCAAGCAGGTTTGCCGCCGTATCCTCCATGACGACGCGCCCGAGTTCCAGCACATAGCCTCGGGTAGCGAGCTTTAAGGCCGCGCGGGCGTTTTGCTCCACAATCAGCACAGTCACACCGCGCCGATTGATCGCGCGCACCGTTTCGAAAATCGACTTGACCAGCATCGGCGCAAGCCCTAGCGAAGGTTCGTCCAGCAAGAGCAGCCGGGGCTGGGCCATGAGCGCGCGGCCTATGGCCAGCATTTGCTGCTCGCCGCCGGAAAGCGTGCCGGCAAGCTGCTCCCTGCGCTCGTACAGCCGGGGGAATAATTCAAAAATCCATTCCAGCGTTTTTGCCGTGCGCGGATCTCCGGGAAGGCTGAAGGCGCCAAGTTTTAAATTTTCCAGTACCGTAAGCACGCCGAATACCCTGCGGCCTTCCGGCGCCTGAGAAAGACCGCGCCGCACGACTTCATGGCTGGGCAGCGTATGCAGCGCCTCGTTGCGGAACATAATGCGCCCGCCCATAGCCCGAACAAGGCCACTGATAGTCAAAAGCAATGTCGTTTTACCCGCTCCGTTCGCGCCGAGGATGCTCACGATTTCGCCTTTCTCAACATGGAGGCTGACACCGTGCAGAACCTCTTCCGATCCGTAGCCCGATCGCAAATTGGCGACTTCAAGAAACATGCTCGAACCCCTTTCTCTAGGCTCTCATCCGCAGGCGACGCGCAAAGCGCGTCCTCCCGGCGGGCTGCCTCGTAAGAGGCCCCCTTGGCCTTTCGAATTACCAAACAAAAACGCGCCAAAAGCTAACCCCGTTCGCTTGCTTGCTTATGGCGGACTTTCCCGCGCTTCCGCACGCGCGAAACATCAATGCGAAGAGCGGTCCGCTTAGATTTATCATGCCTGCGTCACGGCATATTGTCAAATTCTGTTCGATTCCATGAATCTCCTACTCGTTCGTGTATAAAAAGCGTTATAATGCCCTGCGGGGGCGGCAGATAACGCCGAGAATGCCTTCCTCTTTTTCTTAGCGTGTCTCCCCTTCGCCGCTTCCGCCCGAACGCGTATCCTCGCCGAACCGCTCGGGACGGATTCTTGTGCCCTATCGAAAAAAACAGGGAAAAGCGAAAAGTCCCGCGCTTGCAAAGCGGCCAAAAATTTGCAACTCTTTTTCGCGAACTAAAGCCGGAACAGGATACCGCACTACCGGATACCGTTATGAAACAACCCTGGGCCATGATCCGCCTTAGCGCAATGGGCGACGCGCTGCTTACAACAGGCGTTCTGGCATACTGGCACGCCGCGCGGGGCATGACCTTTCACGTGCTGACCCGCAAGACTCTCGCCCCGATTTTCGAAAACCACCCCGCCGTGGAACACATTACCGCGCTTGACGCCGCCGACCTCACGCCGGCCGGGCTTTTCCGCACGGCGCAAAAGCTTTCCCCCGCCTGCGCCGGGCTCATTGACCTGCACGCCAACCTCCGCAGCCGGACGCTTGGCGCCTTCTGGAAAGGGCCGGTTTTCCGCTATCCCAAATTCGGCGCGGAGCGGCGCCTCTTTTTACTAACTAAAGGCCGCTGCTTCCGCGAACGGCTGGAACGTCTCCATGTCACGCAGCGCTACGCGCTCGCCCTTGAAAAAACGCCCCCTCCGTCCAGGGACCTGCTCCCCGCGATCACGCTTCGTCCGGAAGAAAAAGCCTGGGCCGCCCAGGCGCTTTCAGCCTTTTCCGTTCCGCCGCTTGCCCTGCATCCTTTCGCCACCCATGCCTCAAAAGTCTGGCCGCCCGCCGCCTGGCAGCGCCTTGCGGCAAGGCTTGACGCGGAAGCTTTGCCATGGTTTGTCATTGGGCGGAGCGAAACGCCTCTGGAACTGAGCGGCCGGGGCGTTTCCTTTGTCAACGCAAGCACGGTGCGGGAGACTGCCGCGCTTCTTTCCCGCGCATCGGCGCTTGTCACCGGCGATTCCGGCCCTATGCACCTCGCCACCGCCGTGGGCACGCCAGCCGTAGCGCTCTTTGGCCCCACGGCCAAAGCCTGGGGATTCATGCCGCAGGGAGCGAAAGATCTTGTGCTGCAAAAGGCTCTTCCCTGCCGCCCGTGCAGTCTGCACGGCGCCAAAGCCTGCCCGCGGAACCACGAATGCATGACGGGGATCAATCCGGAGGATGTGATGAACGCGCTACGCGCGATCCTTTCCCAATAAAGTCGAGCATTGCGCCGCTTTAACCGGCGCCCAAACATTTCCGATATGGAGGTACCTATGCGCATAGTCGTTCTTGAAAGATATACCATGACGCCCGATAACGATCTTTCTTGGGACGCGTTTTCCCGGCTAGGCGAGCTTGTTCTCTACGACAGAACAGAGCCGGAGCAGGTGGCGGAACGCGCCGGAAGTGCCGATATCCTCGTTATCAACAAAACCCGCCTTAACGCCCAGTTACTGAGTAGCCTGCCCCGCCTGAAATGCGTGTGCATCCTAGCCACCGGCTATGACGTAGTGGACATTCAGGCCGCCGGCAGTCTAGGCATCCCTGTCTGCAACGCCCCTGCCTACGGGGTAGAGGCCGTAGCGGAGCACACTTTTGCCCTCCTTCTCGAACTCTGCCGCCGCACATCACTGCATGACGCAAGCATCCGCCGCGGCGACTGGCAGCGCTCCAGCGATTTCTGCTACTGGCTCGCACCGCAGCGCGATCTCGCCGGCACAACGCTGGGTATCATGGGTTTCGGCAACGTGGGCCGCCGCACGGCGGAGCTGGGACAGGCCTTTAAAATGCGCGTGCTTGTTTGCACAAGAAACCCCGCGGCAAGCCTTCCCTATACCTTTACGCGGAATCCCGACGACCTCTTCGCGCAAGCCGACGCCATTTGCCTGCACTGCGCGCTGACCGAATCCACGCGGCGGCTTGTAAACGCCCGCCGCCTCGCACTCCTCAAGCCGCAAGCCCTGCTTATCAACACGGCGAGAGGCCCGCTGGTCGATGAAGAAGCCGTGGCCAAAGCGCTCGAGGAAGGACGCCTCGCCGGCTTCGCTGCGGATGTGCTTTCCACAGAGCCGCCCTCTCCGGACAATCCGCTGCTCCGCGCCCCCAATACCCTGCTAACGCCCCATATTGCCTGGGCCACGCGCCGCGCAAGGCAGAACATCCTTAGCATTACAGCCGGCAATATCCGCGCGTTTCTTGACAATCAGCCGACGCATGTGGTCAATAGCGAATGGCTTTCCGCGTGTAAAAAATGAGCCGTACGGGTTGCGTATCGCTCAAAAGCTCCTATATGTATCGCGAGGGCAGACAGCCCTAAAAATTACGTACCCTGCGCTATGTTTTTTTTACATTGCCTAGTATCTGCCCGCCGGGCAGCAAGGAGAATACACGCTATGACAAACGAGCGACAGCCCGCCGAAGAGCAAAATCAGCGGGAAACGGAACCCGAAGCCAGCGAACAGGAACAGGAACAGGCTCCCTCCCTTGAGGAACGCTGCAAAGCGGAAATATGCCCCGCCTGCGCCGTAAAAAAAGAAGCGGATGATATCCGCCTGCGCGCGCTTGCGGAAATGGAAAACTTCAAGAAGCGCCTTCAGCGCGAAAAAGACGAGCAATGCAAATACGCGGCGGAAGACGTTCTTGCAGACCTCCTGCCTGTGCTGGATAACCTAGAGCTCGCCATCCGCTATGCCGGCGACGATCCGGCCTGCAAAAACCTGCTTACAGGCGTTGTGATGACGCAGAAGATCTTCCTTGATATTCTGGCCAAGCACGGGCTGACCCCCGTAGGCATTCTCGGCGAGAGCTTCGATCCGGAACAGCATGAAGCCGTGGCCGAAGACGTGCGGGACGACATGGAACCCGGCCATGTCTCTGCTCTCCAGCAGCGGGGCTACCGTCTAAAAGAGCGCCTCCTGCGCCCGGCCAAGGTTTCTGTAAGCAAATCCGCCTAACCCTTTCCGGCCAGGCCCGCGCCCATGTCCGCACAGCTTTCCATGCCGCCCGCAGAACCGTGCCTTTCGCTCGCCGTCAGCCAAGACGGCCGTCTGCGCGTTGTGTTTTCGGGCCGGTGGAACATCGAAAGTCCCCCGCCGGATACCGCCCCTGCTGCCCGCGCGCTCGAGCGAAAGGATATCGCGCTGTTGGAGCTCGCCGCGGACGGGCTTGAGGCATGGGACAGTTCCCTGCTTGCCGTCGCCATCCGCCTAATGCGCTCGGCGCAGGCGCGGGGCATTCCCTGCGCACTTGAAACGCTTCCCCTAGGCGTACGCAACCTCATCCGCCTAACGCTTGCCGTCCCGCCGAACACAGGCGCCAGAAAAAACGCCTCTTCCGTCGGTTTGCTCGCAGCCGTTGGCGCCGCCGCCGTTAAAATCCCCGCGGTAACCGCCTCTATCCTGGCTTTCCTTGGAGATCTCACCCTAAGCTTCGGGCGCTTCTTTGCCGGACGCGCCGCCTGCTCGCCGCGCGACCTCTTGCTTGCTATTCAGGAATGCGGCGCGGAAGCCCTGCCCATTGTTTCCCTCATCAGTATGCTTGTCGGCTTTATCCTGGCCTTTGTGGGCGTAGTGCAGCTGCGTATGTTCGGCGCGGAAATTTACGTCTCAAGCTTTGTGGCCATCGGCATGACCCGCATCATGGGCGCGATTATGGTGGGCATTATCATGGCCGGCAGAACGGGCGCGTCCTTTGCGGCCACCATAGGCGCCATGCAGGTTAACGAAGAAGTGGACGCCCTCTCGACCCTGGGCATATCGCCTTCTGACAACCTGGTGCTGCCCCGTGTGATCGCGCTGACCATAACCACGCCCATGCTTGTGCTTTACGCGGATCTAATGGGCATCCTAGGCGGATTCATCGTGGGCGTGGGCATGCTGGGGCTCGACCCCATGGAGTATTTCACGTTTACCAAAATGGGCTTTATGCTCAAGCATCTCTGGATAGGCGTGACCCACGGCTTTGTTTTTGGCGCGCTCATCGCCATAACGGGCTGCTACCAAGGCCTGCACTGCGGACGGAACGCCGCGGCCGTGGGCAAGGCCGTAACGTCCGCTGTTGTGTATTCCATAGTCGGCATTGTTATTTCCACCTCCATTATTACTGTGCTCTGCAACATCATGGATATCTGAAAAAAAGGTGCCAAAGACCATGGATCCAACCCCCAATACCAAGCGGACAGCTCCTCATCAGGCGGCTATCAGCGTAAAGGATCTAACCATTGCCTACGGATCCTACGCGGTGCAAAAAGACCTGACATTTACCATCAACCGGCGGGATGTATTCATCATTATGGGCGGATCCGGCTGCGGCAAGAGTTCGCTTCTGCGCGTGCTGGTAGGTTTGCAGAAGCCCGCCTCCGGCACTGTCCGTTACGGGAGCGTTGATTTTTGGGGTTCACCGCCTGAAACGCGGGAAACGCTTTTGCGCGGCACGGGGCTTCTTTTCCAAAGCGGCGCTCTTTGGAGTTCCATGACCTTGGCCGAAAACGTTGCTCTGCCGCTTGAACGCTACACGAACCTTTCGCCCGAACTCATCCGCGAGCAGGCGGCCCTTAAGCTGGCCATGGTCGGGCTCGCCGGCTTTGAGGACTACTACCCTTCCGAAATCAGCGGAGGCATGCGCAAGCGCGCCGGACTTGCCCGCGCGCTGGCCATGGATCCAGAAATTGTTTTTCTGGATGAGCCGTCCGCCGGGCTAGATCCTCTGAGCGCCGCGCTGCTGGATGAACTGATCCTTGAGCTCAAGGAAAACCTCGGCATGACCGTTGTAGTCGTTACGCATGATTTGGATAGCATCTTTGCCATCGGCAACAACAGCGTGTTTTTAGACGCGCGGACCCATACCATGCTTGCCGGAGGCGATCCGCGCTATTTGCGGGAACACGCGGAAAATCTCGGCGTGCGCAGCTTTCTGCGCCGGGGCAAAAAGGCTTAACATCCTCCCCCGGCTGAAGTCGGGGGGATCCCTCGGAGAATGTTACGGGTACGAACCAAGCGCCTATTTCCCCTAGGTCTCACTATCTCTCCACAGGCTGACACGGCATGCCCTGCCGCCGTATTACCTGCCCGTGAAGGGAGATTTTACGGCGCGGTTTGATAAAACTCCCCCGCGGCGTTTTATCCCGATTTTTTTCCGCAGACGTCTTCCTTTTTTTCTAAGAGGCGTTATCTTTTTTATAGGAAGAACAGACAATGAAACTCCAATCTACCATTTCAAGCGGGAAAAAACGGATTCCCCAAACCGGAATCCTGAGGCGCAGGGCAAGCGAGGCTCCCTTAGGCGCTACGCAGAAGCCTCAAAAAGTCCGCCTCCGCAGCGCACGGACAGAATGGGCGGCACATTGGGAATATTTCCCACCGCAAAAGGGCGCTTCGGCAATCGAGGCGCCCTCCTTTTATACCTCCGCCGCTCCCCGTCTTATCTCTGAAAAAAGCGAAATCGGGCCGCGGCGAGGGCTGGAAAAAAAAGCTGAAACCCGTTACTGAAAGGCAAGCGAAGGCAACGCCCGCCTCACACGTGGGCTTTGGCCGTAACAAGGCAAGACAATGAGCAAACCCGCAAGCAAAACACTAATCGGCGCTTTTGTTATAGGCGCGATTGCCCTTATTTGCCTGGCGCTGGCCGTGTTCGGCTCAGGCAAGCTTTTTAAAGAAACATATAACGCCGTTGTTTTCTTCAACGGCTCCCTCGACGGCTTAAACCAGGGATCGCCTGTGGTGCTGCGCGGCGTTCCTATTGGACGCGTCAAACGCATCCAAGTGGTAGCAAGCGATAACATGAGTTACCGCATCCCCATTTTCCTTGAGCTGGACAGCGAGAAATTCGATTCGCCAAAGGGTGCCGTCTTCAAAAACAAGGAGAGCCCTGACTACTTTGAAGATCTCGTCAATCGGGGTTTCCGCGCCAGGCTGGCCTCCCAGAGCCTGCTTACCGGCCAGCTCATGGTGGAACTGGATTTTTTCCCCCAATCCGAGACCGGAGACATTCCCGCGAAGGTTGAGTACTACGATGCCCTGCCCATTATCCCTTCCATTCCCTCCCGCATGGACAGCCTTATGCAGCGGTTCAGCACGCTGCCCATAGAACAGCTCACGCAGAACATGCTGGATATCACCGACGATCTGCGCGCGTTCCTCTCGCGCGGGGAAATGGAAAAAAACATCGCCGAACTCAACCGCGTTATCGCGGATTTCAAGGCCCTCAGCGGCCCCATGAAAGAAGCCATGGCCTCTTTCAACGCCTTTGCGAAAAATTCGGCCAAGCTTTCCGGCAACGCCAGCGCCATGGTCAGCGATGTCCGCGTTAGGGCCAACGAGGTGATGGACAACCTCAACACCTCCATCGTTACGCTAAACGCCGCGCTCAAAGACGCGCGCGGACTTGTGGCTCCGGCCAGTCTGCCTGTGCTCGAGCTTACAAGATCCATGCGCGAGCTCTCCGAAGCGGCAAAAGCCGTCCGCAGCCTGGCCAATACATTGGATCACTCCCCAGACGCCATCATTGTTGGCAAAGGAAACTCCGAATGAAACCTGCGCGCATTGCCCTCGCCCTGCATGGCGTTCTCGCCTGCATCTTGCTTGCCGGCTGCCTTTTACAGCCCGCTCCGGAGCCGGAATACTACATTCTTCCATCCCCCGGCGCTCAGGCCGGTAAGACGGACGGCATAACCCGGCTCCAGGGCTGCCGCGTGGTTGTGGGTCCGGTAAACATCCCCGGCTACTTGGATCATCTCCCTATTCTTGTCCGCGATTCCAAGGCGAACATCGTTTCCCTGAAAAACCAAGCCAGATGGAGCGAACCCCTTTCCGCGGGCATCGCACGCGTACTTTGCGACTCGCTCACGCTCCGCCTCGCGCCTCTTGGCGGCGGCGCCTTTCCCATGGAAACCGCGATGAGCGCCGACTGGCGGCTTTTTATCAATATCGCCCGCTTTGACGGCGCGCCCGGCGCGCCCGTAGTGCTTGAGTCCGACTGGAGCCTAACCACGCCCTACGGCGAAGTGCTGCGCCACGGCCGTTTCAAAGATACACGCAAGGCAGGGCCGGATCTTAACGGCATGATCGAGGCCATGGGGCTTCTTCTAGACAGATTCGGCGCGGAACTTCATCGTGAAATCGCCGCGTTGCCCGTGCCCGAGCGCTAACCTAAAAAAGCCTATTCCCGCTTTTTCTCTTGCATTCCAACTGTAAAACAGTCATACTCTTTTCTGCACCGTCAAACGGCAAAAAAAGGGGGCGCACTGGTTTCGACGGGGTTGCAGAAACCGTAATGGCAGGTCGAGGCGCCGCTGGCCTCGTAAAAAGCGGCAACACTGTAATTGCGAACGACGATTACGCTTTTGCCTACGCTGCGTAAGTAGCGGGGCCCTTGGTCACTACGGTGGCCACGTCGATCCGGCTGACGCCCGATACTCCGGTGAGGCGCGAATTTATCGGGCTGGCGTTTGTCTGCGCTTGCTGGGGCAAACGCGAGATCCCGCAGGAAGCTTGCGCCGCGTGTCCTGATTGGCGGATCCACGCGGGGCAAGACGCAAAGCCAATCTAAACCTGTAGAAGTTGCGCGTGGATCTTTCTCGGACGCGGGTTCAATCCCCGCCGCCTCCACCACATCGGTATGTTCCATGGGGTTTTGTTTGCCGCTAATCGACAACAAAACCCTTTTATTTTGCGCAAGCCCGCGCAGATATAAAGCGCCAAAAGGCGTTCTTTCGCTTTTACCATTTACCGCCACTGCTTAGGTGTATTTCCTTTTCCGTATCATTTTTACCTAAGGTCACGAACCGCTAAAAAACCGCTATGAAAGGACGAAAACAAACCCTTGCCCTGCTCTTCATCCTCGCCCTGGCGGCGGGAACCGCGTCTGCCGCAAGCTTTCAAGAAACAAAAGCCCGCGCCGAACAAGGCGACGCCAACGCGCAGTACAACCTAGGCCAGATGTACTACGAAAACGACCAAGGTATGGCGCAGACTTACGCCAAGGAGTGGTGGGAAAAGGCCGCCGCGCAAGGCAACGCGAAAGCGCAAAGCAGCCTAGGATGGATGTACCAAAACGGCCTAGGCGTACCGCAAGATTATGCCAAGGCCCGCAAATGGTACGCGAAAGCCGCCGCACAGGGCTACGCCGGAGCGCAAAACAGCTTGGGATGGATATACCAAA
>CAYWQK010000011.1:0-3337 GCA_964460575.1 uncultured Desulfovibrionaceae bacterium
TCGTTAGAGCCGCACCGATAGGAATCCCCCGACTTCAGGCGGGGGAGGATGTCAATGACTTTCATAGTCCATATTGACAATTACTTTGAGCAATGGAATGTTGATTTGCGCTGTTTTTCTTGCAGAAACAGCCTGCTGTGTTTTCCCATAAGGCATGTGGAACCAAAAAAACATCCTACAAGGTGCGAGGACTTTTAATATGAAGCGATTTGTCTGCCTGGCTGCGCTGCTCTTGTTGCTCCAGGGCTGCGCTGACGTAAATTTTTCCAATCCCTTTGAACAAACGCCGGCCGCGACCAGCGTGAATGATGTTTTTTACGATGAATTTCCGGATGTTCCTTTTCCCGCAGATATGCAGGTGGACCGCAAGAATTCCATGGTTGTTGCGACTCCTGATGGCGTAAAAATAGGTGTTCTCACGGCAACAGGCCGGGTGGACAAGCTTTCGTTGACAACCGCTACCATCCACAACATGCAGAAAAAAGGCTGGACCTTGCGCGGCATGGTCCATGGCTCCCGCTCCATGCAGATTTTTGAAAAGGAAGGACGCTATGCTGTCTGCTGTTTCTATGAGCAGACCCTCAGCTCTGCCATGGAAGTATGGGTTGTAACCCGCCTAGCTGATGGCGTGGGTGGATCCGCTGGCATTCAGTCTTATCCCTCCGAGAGCACAGCATCGGCACCGTTGCCTGCGGCTTCTTCATCCTCCGGTAGTTCTAGATCCCTTCAGAAATAATGGATACGCATCTCGCATTTCACTTTGCGCCGGAAGACTGCGTTACCGCGGGAGCGAAGCCGGTGCTGCGTCTTCATTTGGGTGTATGCGGCTCCATTGCGGCGTATCGGTCGCTGGATTTGGTGCGACAGTGGCAGGATGCGGGCTTTGGTGTGAGCGTGACTCTTACGCCAGCGGCGATGGAGTTTGTAGGAGTCTTGTCTTTTGAGGCGCTTGGGGCTTCGCCGGTCTATGCCGCAATGAGCGGGGATCCACGGATTTCCACGCCTTTTCCTCACCTTGAGCCCGGGCAGAATGTACGCGCGATGATCATTGCGCCGGCTTCTGCGGCAACTATTGCAAGACTGGCGCAGGGCGGGGCCGATGCACTTCTGGCCTGTCAGGCTCTTGCTTTTCGCGGACCTTTGGTGATTGCGCCTGCCATGAACCCCGCCATGTGGGAGCATCCGGCCGTGCAGGCCAACGCAGCCCTGTTGCGTTCCCGCGGCTGCCTGCTGGTGCCGCCCGCCTTAGGTCGGACCGCTTGTGGAGAGCAGGGACGGGGACGCATGGCCGATGTGCGCCTAGTGTACCTTGCCGGCTTGCGCGGAGCGCTGCCCAAGGATTTTGTCGGTGTCAAAGCGCTTATAACCCTGGGGCCAACCCGCGAGCCATGGGACGGCGTGCGTTTTTGGACAAATGCCTCAACCGGCGTTATGGGTGCATCGCTGGCCTTGGCCCTCTGGCTGCGCGGGGCGGAAGTCCATGCCATCTGCGGTCCCGGAACGCCGTGGCTGCCTGCTGCTGAAGATATACCCGATGCGCCGATGTACCGCTATAACGTGACTTCCGCGAGAGAAATGTTTGCCATAGCTTCGGAGTTATGGCCGGAGATGGATATCGGTCTTTTTACAGCGGCCGTCGCGGATTATTCTCCCGTGCCAAGCGGAGCGGAGAAGTTTAAAAAAAGTGATGCGCCGGACGGATTTGATCTGCATTTCGCGCCAAACCCCGATATCTTGAAAACGCTGGCTGCTTCCAGACGGCAGATTCGGCCTCAAAAAGTCATGGGATTTGCCGCGGAGTCCGGCAATCTCCAGGCTGCTGTCTACGGTAAGCTGCGTGCCAAACAGGCTGATATGCTGGTGGGCAATTTGCTGAGCGATGGATTTGCTACGTCCAGCGACAAGGTCTTTGTTGTAGACAGACTTGGGCGGGAAGAAGCGTGGCCTCAGCTGCCGAAGCCGGCTATTGCTTGGAGACTTGTTTCATGGCTGGCTTCTCTTTAGGCATTCACCGTCTTCTTCTGCCCTGGAAAAGCGCGGGGGTGGAGTATCTTTTGTGTGACGAGGCAACGCTTGCCGCGCTGCGCGTTTTTTGTTTTCCTAAAAATGCCGCAGGGCCGTATGTACCGAACTCTTCTACCGTTACGCCTGTCCAACCGACTCTCCGTTCTGTTTCTGTTTGCCCGCAGCCATCCGCGCCCTCAGGATCTGCCGGAAGCGCAGCAGCCGCTTTAGAGGCGAGAGAAAAATCCCGTACGCCGTATCCCTCGGCCGGAGTCTTTCCTTCCGCGACTGTTCTTGCGTCATGGCGGGTACTCCGCGAAAAGAAAACACCGCCTCATCCCCGCTTGGTCTGGACGTATGCGGAACTTGCTGAAGATATGAACGGCCGTGGCGGAACAGAGAGACGCAGACTTTGGCAGCGGCTTATCGCGGATTTGGCCTTGCCAAAGGGGAGCATTGCCTTCTGGCCGTTGGCCTCTCCTACCGAACAGCCATCTTCTTCAGCACGCTGTGATCCCGAATTCTTTTTTTTCGGCATCAATGAGCTACGTCCGCAGACGGTGTTTTTTTTCTGCAGTAAGCTGCCAGATGAGCTGGCTTTGCCGACACTTACGCTTTTTCAGCCTATGATTGTTAACGGCGTGAAGTACGTCTTGTTGCACGAGCCTTCTCAAATCGCGGAGGACCTGCGCACTTCCTCCAGCCGTTACCAGCGATTTGTGGGCTTTTTGAAATGGCAGAGCGGATGATTTTTGGATGCGCTGAATACGGCATTTGTTTTTTATAGAAGTTTTTTGGAGAACTTTCTTCACAAAACGCTGTTTACCTGCCGGCAACAGCTTGACAATAATTGCGTTAGCGGACTAAAAAAAACACGTTGCGTCCCTCCCTGTACGGGAGGGTCGGCGGTTGGACCGCCCGCAGATATTTTGTGTTCTTCATCTGAAGAATCAGGAGGAAATGATGAACATGTTCAAGAAACTGAGCCTCGTGCTCGCTTTGGTTCTGGCCCTTGGCATTGGCGCCGGTTGCTCCAAGAAGGTTACAGAGCCCGAACCCGCTGTGTCTGCTTCTGATACTGACACCAGCAATAGCAGCGCCGCTATTGATAGTGCCGCTCAGGCCATCTCTGATGGCGTTGTGTACTTCGACTTTGATAAGTACAACATCAAAGAAGAATACCGTGCCACGTTGACCCAGAAAGCTGACCTCATGAAAGAATTTCCCAGCATTCGCGTGCGCATCGAAGGCAACTGCGACGCCCGTGGCACGCAGGAGTACAACCTTGCTCTTGGCGAACGCCGTGCCCGCGCTGCCTACGACTACATGGTTC
>CAYWQK010000011.1:3347-36522 GCA_964460575.1 uncultured Desulfovibrionaceae bacterium
GAACCCCAGCCAGCTTGATATCATCAGCTACGGTAAGGAACGTCCGGCTGTTGAAGGCTCAGGCCCGGCTGTTTGGGCGAAGAACCGTCGTGACGACTTCCGCGTTGTCGCTCGGTAGTTTTTGCTCTATTTTGCTATGACGAGGCGTTCCTGCGCACGCGGGGACGCCTTTCTTTATATACACAGAAAATGGTTCCGCCAAAGAGCCACATTGCGGATCAGCCGCAAATCAGCTAATCTTTGTCCATGGAAAACAACACTCGCACCCCTCTGGAACCACAGGCTCAGGCCGCGCCGGTCGCAGTAGCTGCCAGGCGCTATACCACGCTTTCCTCCCTTTCCAAAGCCCGCATTATCATGCGCAGGCTTGAAGAGGGCAAGGCTCTGGATATTGTCGGCATTGATCTTGCCGGCAAAAACTCCTGCATGGACGTCGTAGTCATTGCCACAGCAACTTCCTCCCGGCACGCGCGCAGCCTGACGGATGCGCTTACCGATCTTTCTGCTGCCGAAAACTTCGAATGGCTGCGGATGGAAGGCTACCAGAATGGCGAATGGATATTGACAGACATGAACGACGTGGTTGTTCATATTTTTCTTGCAGAAACCCGCATGCTTTTCCAACTTGAGACACTCTGGCACGATGCCGACAGGATCACTCCTGAAGAGCAGCCTGGAGACAAAGCCAGTGACAGCGAAGAAGAGGCGCCACTCCCCGTGCTTGCCGATCCTGTGCCGACAGTCCTCCTTATCTTGGATGGTTACGGACTTGCCGAGCCAGGCCCAGGCAACGCCGCCTCCCTTGCAGCCACTCCCAATATCGATCGGCTGCTCGCCATGCCCGGCCGTACATCCCTCGCGGCATCCGGACGCCTTGTTGGACTGCCGGAAGGCTTTATGGGCAATTCCGAGGTCGGCCACCTCAATATTGGCGCCGGGCGGATCGTCTACCAAGACATGACGAGGATCGATATCGCGGTAGAAACAGGGGAGATTGCTTCCAATCCTACGCTCTGTGCTCTCATGGACTCTATATTGGCCCGTGGCGGACGTATGCACTTTGCAGGGTTGCTCTCCGACGGTGGCGTGCATAGCCATATCCGTCACCTTGAAGCTCTGCTGCGTACTGTGGCGGCCCGCCATATCCCCATAGTGGTCCACGCCTTTATGGACGGACGCGACACGCCGCCTGCTTCCGGCGCGGGATATGTTCGGATGCTTGAACCTGTTCTCCAGGAAACTCAGGCGAAGCTTGGCACGCTTATAGGGCGTTTTTACGCTATGGACCGCGACAAGCGTTGGGACCGCGTACAGACGGCCTGGGATATGTTGGTACATGGCAAAGGCAGGCGAGCGGACAACGCCGAGCAAGCGCTTGAAAAAGCCTATGCCGGCGGTGAAACTGATGAATTTATCAAGCCTTGCCTGCTGGGTGAGCCGCAGGATGTATGCCTGCGCGACAACGATGGACTCTTCTTCTTTAACTTCCGTGCGGACCGAGCTAGAGAACTTGCCTCAGCCTTCCACCTGCCTGATTTTAACAACTTTGAACGCGGAACCCGTCCCAGCCTCGCAGGACTGGCCTGTATGACAGCCTATGATGCCGCTTTGGATATCCCCGTTGCTTTTCCCAAAGACAATGTCTGCGATACCCTGGGAGAAACCGTAGCCAAGCTCGGGCTTCGTCAAATCCGCATTGCCGAAACAGAAAAATACGCCCATGTCACCTACTTTCTGAACGGTGGACGGGAGGAAGCCTTCCTAGGGGAAGATCGCATCCTCGTTGATTCCCCCAGAGACGTGCCCACATACGACATGAAGCCGGAAATGAGCGCCAATGAAGTCACCAACCGTCTGCTCGACGCACTAGAAACAGGACGCTACATGCTTGCCGTATGCAACCTTGCCAACCCCGACATGGTCGGGCATACGGGTGTCCTCCCCGCGGCTATCCGCGCTCTTGAAACCGTGGATGACTGCGTTGGACGGATCGAAACTTTTGTAACAGCGACAGGCGGGCGCCTTATCCTCACAGCAGACCACGGCAATGTGGAACGGATGGTTGATCCTGAAACAGGGAAGCCCCATACCGCGCATACTTGCAACCCTGTACCGTTGCTCGTCCTAGACAGGGGGCGCTCCGTCCCTCTGAAGCCGGACGGAAAGCTTGGTGACATCGCCCCCACTCTGCTGGCGCTCTGGGGTGCGCCCATTCCTGAAGCGATGACAGGGGAATCTCTCCTTGCCGGAGATCCCCAGAAGAGCAGGTAAGAGCAACAGCATTCTCCCAAAGGAATACTCATGTCCCAACGTCCCATGCAGCCGGTGGCCCCTGTTAGCATGCACATTGTTTTCGGCTATATCTGCCCTTCCTGCGGACAGACGAGCCATGTGCCGGCCCAGGTACGGCCGACACAGATACGCTGCGTCAAATGCCAAACGGTCTTTCCTATTATTCCCGTTGATGAGCGTACGCTGCACTTTATTCATATCATGCTGGATAACGGCCGCGCAGCCGCGGACACGGATTTTATCTGACAGAACGCGGATGCGGTCAGGGAGGCATAAGCTTACCCGACCGCTCCCGTTTCGATCTTGGTAGCACGCTTTGGCGTAAGCCTAGCGAATACCAAACGTTCATTTTCGGAGGCAGCCATGACGCTTTTTGCGCTCCAAACCCTGCTCCGGCCCATTCTCTATCCTTTCAGCCTGCTGTATGCCTGCCTTATGCAGCTTCGGCGCAGGCTTTGGGATTTGCATTTTTTTAAATCCTTCACACCGTCTAGGCCATGCATCGCCGTGGGCAATATCGCACTTGGTGGCTCCGGCAAAACTCCCGTAGTTGACTGGCTTCTCGCGCACACCATTAAGCAGGGTCTTGTTCCGGCAGTGCTTTCCCGCGGGTACGGGGCAACGCCGCCGCGACTGCCCCTGAATGTCTCCCTAAGTCTCACCGCCGCCGAGTGCGGAGACGAGCCGCTGATGCTGCTCACGCGCCATCCTAGCGCCCGCGTGATTGTAGACGCAAAACGCACCCGCGCCGCTCGCTTTGCGGAAAGCAATCTGCACCCTGACCTATTCCTGCTTGACGACGGATTTCAGCACCTTGCCGCTGGCAGGCATCTCAATCTCGTGCTGCTACGACCGGAGGACCTCGGCAAAGGCTGGAACTGTGTCCTTCCAGCGGGTTTCTGGCGTGAAGGCAAGAGCGCATTGCAGAATGCCGATGCATTCCTCATCAACGTAACGTCCAAGAGTTTTATATCCCTTCTGCCGGATATCTGCGCAAGGCTCGTTTATTTTCACAAACCTGTTTTTGGGTTCTGCCTGCGTCCGGAGACTCTGCGCAATCCAGAAAACGGTTCGTGTACATTCTGTCCAGCCCCTGGTGACCCCTATATTCTGGTTTCCGGCGTAGGCAACCCTAGGCAGGTCCAGGCTACGGCCTCAGCATTCATGAAAGGACTGCCAGCGCTGCATAGCGTCTTCCCCGATCATCATGCTTACAGCCAGGAAGACGCCGAGCGCATCGCGGCTTTCGGACTCCCCGTTTTGTGCACGTCCAAAGACGCCGTAAAGCTCAAACGGTTTGGCATCCCCAACCTTTGGGAACTGTCTGTTGCTACCGTGTTCTGTTCGGCTCTCTGGTCAGACATGATGTTTCCTCAATGGTGGGACGCATGGTACAAGGCGGCTTCCGTCGCCCTTGCGCACAAGCGTCCGCTCCCCAAGCCGGGGGGCTATAACCCCAGTGCGGGTATCCTCCAGCACAGCGGGGAGTAACCATTGGCGGCCATGCCGTTTTACGCCCTTGTATTCAGCAAGGCTTTTCGGTGTACTGTGGAATGAACTATGAGTAAAAGGGGCAATGCCCCGCACTAGGGAACCATGGCATGAGAGACCCCTTGTCCATTATGCCTGAGGAACTCGAAAAGCTCCTGCACCATGTCCAACACCCTCTGCGCATGGACGATATTCTGCGTATGCTTTCCCTTCCTCGCAACAGGAAAAACGCGGTGCTTGGCGCCTTGGAATTGCTGGAAGCAAAGGGAAGAATCTTTCGCCTGCGCGGAGGAAAATGGACCGAAGCAGAGCAGGTTAAAGCAATCACTGGCGTGCTCTCTGTCCAGCGCTCTGGATCCGGATTCCTGACCGTACAGACAGGCAGCATTCCCCGCCGTGATATCTTTATTCCCGCAACGTGGATGGGAGATGCCCTCCATGGAGACATAGTAGAAGCAATCCTTATGCCTGGCCGTTCCACCCCTGCACATGGAATGGCTGCAGAGGCGCGCATTGTCCGCGTGGCTGCCCGTGGTACAAAAACATTAGCAGCGCGCGTTATCGGCAGTATTGCTGCTTTTGCGCGCTTGCAGGCGAAGGCCTTCCAAAAACCTTTGCAGAGAAAAAATAATAGAAGAGGCTGTGCCAGCGGCCTTAAGACGCATCTCTTCCCCTTTCTATCCGGCGATTTCATGCATACGCACAGCGAATCGCCAAATCAGTTTCCCTCAGCTTCTGGCATCTACGCAGTCCCTGCTGATCCGCATTTCCCCATATTGTTGGAAATTGATTGTTCCGCACTTCCTTCAGTTCCGAAAAAAGGCGTGCTTCTGCTTGCCGATCTCATACGCCGCCGTCCTGACGGCGTATGGGATGCCGTGGCCGCTTCTCTGCTGGAGAACGAAAAATCTACGGATGTCCAGGAGCATCTGACACGGCTCAACCACATGATCCCATTTGAGTTTCCTCAGGATGTCAAAGCAGAAGCCGCGGGGCTAGAAGAAACGATTCCAAGAGCCTTCCCTGTAAAGCCTTCCGGCTCCACAGGCCGAAGGATCGATTTGCGGGATTTGCCCTTTGTGACCATTGACGGGCCAGATGCGCGCGACTTTGACGACGCTGTTTGTGTTGAAGGTAATACGCTCTGGATAGCCATTGCCGATGTGAGCTTCTACGTCCGTCCGTATTCCGCTCTAGATCGCGAAGCCATAGCACGCGGCAATTCCTATTACTTTCCGTGTTCCGTCACTCCCATGCTGCCGGAAAGGCTGTGCAATGATCTTTGCAGCCTCTGTGCAAACCGCGTCCGTCCTGTTCTTGCTGCCCGACTGCAATGTAATGCAAAAGGTCTTGCGGATAAGGCGGACTTCTTCCCTGCGGTCATCCTGCCCCGCGCGAACCTAACCTACGAAGGCGTGCAGGCCATGTTGGACGGGGAAAATAAGGCGACATTTTTTGACTGCCCGCTGCCCGACGACTCGCTTGTCCCCATGCTCCGTAGCGCTGCAGAGCTCGCGGCGCGCATGATAGAAACGCGTGCCCGCCGCGGTGCCCTAGACCTGGACCTACCTGAAGCGAGCTTTTTGTTTGATGAAAACAGTCAGGTATGCGGTATAACACGGCGCAGAAGGCTATTTGCGCACCGGCTTATCGAGGCTTTTATGCTAGCGGCAAACGAGGCTGCTGCCGCTTTTCTTACTCAGTAGAACGAACCTTGTCCCCTTAGGGCGCATCCAGCGCCGGATCGCGAACGGCTGGAACACTTTTTCACCTCGCTCCACGCCACAGGTCTGTGGAGCATTTCCCCTTTGCCGCAGTATGGCTTTGACTTAATGGCAGGGAATAAAGGGCATACTGTCGCTATCCTGCGGCGTTTATTAGATTCTCTTCACAAAGCCCCCGGCAATACGTCTTTTAATAAAAGGGACATTATTCCCCGCCTGGTGTTGCGCGCCATGATGCAGGCCCGTTATATTCCAGGCCCTGCCGACCCTGCGGAGTCCCTGCACTTTGGTCTTGCCTCAAATGCCTATTGCCACTTTACCTCTCCCATCCGGCGCTACGCAGACCTCATGGTTCACCGAGCTATAAAAAAAGCCCTCGGTGCGCCGGATAAAACCGCCGTGCCCTCCGGGAAAAAACTCCTGGCGGCCTGCGAACGCTGCAACGAATGCGAACGCACCGCTCAGGAAGCCGATCGCGAAATCACGCGACGCCTTGCCTGCCTACTTTTGGAACAGCGCCTCGGCGAAACTTTCTCCTGCGTTATTTCCGGCGTAATGCCTTTTGGACTCTTTGTTGAACCAAAAGATTTTCCTGTCGAAGGACTGATAAAAATCGAAAAGCTTCCGGACGACAGGTACGTGTATGACGAAAAACGGCAGATGCTTCTCGGCTCCAGGACAGGCCGAAGCTGGCGCTTAGGGCAGGAGATCAGCGTACAGCTTGAAGCCGTAAACTTGGATCGGCTGGAAATAGATTTTCTTATCGCGGGCGGAAACGGCACCGCCGCGTTTACTCACCCGCCAACCGGAATATCTCGGGGGCGTATAAAACAACAGCGGAGTAAACTTGGTGGCAAGCACCATGCCGAGCATAACGAATATGAACAAAATCCTTAGCGCTGCGCTTTCTGGATATCCGCAGCGCGGCGGCGTCCTTCGAGGAAGGCCTTGAAATCCTCTAGAATATGCGCGTGGTCAAAGACCATTTCAGGCAGATCGGAAAGCGGAAAAAAGAACGCCCCTGCCGCGTCATCTCCGGCACAAAGCGCTTCGGGATTCGTTGCCTTGGCGACGAATACGGCAGAAATGGTGTGGCGGCGCGGGTCGCGGTTCGGTGCGGAATACACGCCAAGAAGTCCCGTCAGCTCCACATGCAGCGCTGTTTCCTCAAAGGCTTCGCGCACGGCGGCCTCCTCAATCGATTCTCCAACCTCTACAAAGCCCCCTGGCAGCGCATAGCCATAAGGCGGACGCCCTCGCTTGATAAGAACTACGCTACGCGCTTCGTCATATACAATCACGTCCACTGTCGGCGCGGGATTCTGCCATACCTTCACCGGTTTCCCGCAGGACGGACAAGTCAAAAAATCCATGCTCTGCCTCCTTATCCTTGTTTTTGCTCAGAATCATCCGCAAAAACAGGATTGTCAATCGGCAGACGGACTAGACGTTGGCGCAGGTAAAAGTCTCTCCTAACTCTATTGACAATTATCTTAAACATCGAGTAGTAAAGATCGTTTACCCAAAATTTAAAGCTGGAGGCAAACAGCATGCCGAAGCGTACAGATCTCCACAAAATCCTTATTATTGGTTCGGGCCCGATCATTATCGGGCAGGCCTGTGAATTCGACTATTCCGGAACACAGGGTATCAAGGCCCTCAAGGAAGAAGGCTACGAAATCGTTCTCGTTAACTCCAATCCTGCTACGATTATGACGGATCCTGGTCTGGCGGATCGCACCTATATCGAGCCCATAGAGCCGGAAACCGTGGCTGCCATTGTCCGCAAGGAGCGTCCGGACGCCATTCTTCCCACGCTCGGCGGCCAAACAGGGCTGAACACTGCCCTTGAGCTTGCCAAAATGGGTGTGCTGGACGAATGCGGTACTGAACTTATTGGCGTGCGTGCGGAATCCATTGAAAAAGCCGAAAGCCGCGAGCTGTTCCGCGAATGCATGCAACGCATCGGCCTCAAGGTGCCTGCCAGCCGCATTGTCCGCAGCATGGAGGAAATGCGTGAGGCTGCAAAAGAGCTGCCCTTCCCGCTGATTATCCGTCCTGCTTTCACTCTTGGCGGCACAGGCAGCGGCGTTGCCTACAACCAAGAAGATCTTGAAGCCATTGTTTCCGATGGATTGACCGCCAGCATGACGCATGAAGTTTTGCTGGAGCAGTCGGTCTTAGGCTGGAAAGAGCTGGAAATGGAACTGGTGCGCGACAAAAACGGCAACACTGTGGTTGTTTGTTCTATCGAGAATTTCGATGCCATGGGGGTGCATACAGGCGACTCCATTACCGTGGCCCCGGCTCAGACGCTCAGCCTCGAAATTTACCGCAAAATGCTGGATGCCTCCATCGCCATTATGAAGGAAATCGGCGTCTGCGCCGGCGGCTCCAACATGCAGTTTGCCATTAACCCCAAAAACGGGGAAATGGTTGTCATTGAAATGAACCCGCGTGTTTCGCGCTCCTCAGCGCTGGCATCTAAAGCCACGGGTTTCCCTATTGCCCGTATCTCCGCCAAGCTTGCTGTGGGCTATACGTTGGATGAGCTGCGTAACGACGTGGCCCAGAATCCTACCAAGTGCTACGAGCTGGCCATTGACTACTGTGTAATAAAAATCCCCCGCTTCAATTTTGAAAAATTCCCTGGCTCCAAGGATGAACTGACAACCTCTATGAAGAGTGTAGGCGAAACCATGGCCCTTGGCCGCACTTTCAAGGAAGCGTTGCAAAAAGGTCTGCGGTCGCTTGAAATCGGCGCAGCCGGTCTTGGCGGAAAATTCCGTGCCTCAGTGCCCTCTGTTTCCGAACTCATGCCCAAGTTGCGTATTCCCAATTCGCGCCGCATCTTCGCTGTGCGCGATGCCATGCGCGCTGGCATGAGCATTGAAGAACTCTACGCGGCCACATGGATCGACCCTTGGTTCCTTAACGAAGTCAAGGATATCGTTGATGAAGAACAGGCCATATGTGATTTTGCCCTAGCCAACGACACCACCCCCGCTAATCCTGAACTCAAGTCAGTACTCAAGCGCGCTAAGGAAATGGGTTTTTCCGACAGACAGCTTGCCGAAATGTGGCGCCGTCCCGAAAGCGACATCCGCGCCCTTCGCAAGGCCACGGACGTAACGCCGGCCTACGGGCTTGTCGGCACCTGCGCCGCTGCCTTTAAGACCATGCCCTACTTCTTTTCCACCTACGGCGCGGGTGAGGAACTGCCTCCCACTTCCGGCCACAAGGTTATGATCCTTGGTGGCGGACCAAATCGCATCGGCCAGGGCATTGAGTTCGACTACTGCTGCTGCCATGCATCCTACGCACTGCGGGCCGCCGGAGTGCAGGCCATTATGGTCAACTCCAACCCTGAAACTGTTTCTACCGATTACGACACATCGGACCGCCTCTTCTTTGAACCCCTAACGTTTGAAGACGTGTTCCAGCTTGTTGAGCTAGAACGCCCGGACGGCGTTATCGTGCAGTTTGGCGGACAGACTCCGCTTAACCTTGCCGTGCCGCTGATGCGCGCGGGCGTGCCCATCCTGGGCACTAGCCCTGACGCGATCGATCGCGCCGAAGACCGCGAGCGCTTTCAGGCTCTTCTCAAAAAGCTTTCTCTCCTTCAGCCGGCCAATGGAACCGCACGCACGGTAGAAGAGGCCTGTTCTGTAGCGAAGGAAATCCATTATCCCATACTAGTGCGCCCCAGCTACGTGCTCGGCGGTCGTGCCATGCAGGTGGTTTACGATGACGCCCAGCTTATGGAATATTTCGCTCGCCATGTAGGCGGCCAGGTTCTGGAACACCCCATCCTCATCGACAAATTCCTTGAAAATGCCATTGAGGTTGATGTGGACGCCCTTGCTGACGGCATTGACGTGTATGTTGCAGGTATCATGGAGCATATTGAAGAAGCCGGCATCCATTCCGGCGACTCTTCCTGCACGCTGCCGCCCTATTCGCTCCCGCAGGATGTTATCGATGAAATTGAACAGCAGACCCGCTCCCTCGCTTTAGAATTACGCGTTGTCGGCCTGATGAACATCCAGTACGCCGTTAGGGACGGTGAGGTTTACATCCTCGAAGTCAACCCACGGGCCTCGCGCACGGCGCCTTTTGTCTCCAAGGCAACTGGGGTACCGCTGCCCCGCCTTGCCACGCAGATTATGCTTGGTAAAACATTGAAGGAACTGAACCCCGCCGCTATGCGCAGATCGGGCTACACAGCCGTGAAAGAAGCTGTGTTCCCCTTCCGCCGCTTTCCCGGCGTAGATATCCTTCTTGGACCTGAAATGCGCTCCACAGGTGAAGTCATGGGCCTTGCGCCTACATTCGAGGAAGCCTTCCTCAAGAGTCAGCTTGCCGCTGGGCAAAAGCTCCCTACATCCGGACGCGTTTTCATCTCCGTTAATGATACCGACAAGCCGCAGGTTCTTCCTGTTGCCCGCCTCTTTGTGGACATGGGCTTTGAGTTGTTGGCCACGGCCGGCACTGCTACCACGTTGACTGCCGCTGGCATTCCGGCCGAGCAGGTGCAGAAATTGAGGGAAGGTCATCCAAACGTGGTGGATTACATCAAAAACAACAAAATAGCGCTGGTTATCAACACCGCCTCCGGCAAAAACACCGCAGGTGACTCAAAATTCATCCGCCAGATCACCCTCCAGCACAGTTTGCCCTATACAACCACTATCGCCGGCGCTAGGGCTATTGCGCGAGCCATAAAGTCAGCTCAAGGCAAGAGCTCCAAAGATATTCTTGTAACCGCGCTGCAAACCTATTATACTGAGTAAAGAATACAGGGCGGAGAATCGTAGGTTCCCCGCCCGTCCACGCGTTATCCCTTGGAATAAGGAGATTCCTGCATATGTGCGGTCTCTTTGGCATTTCCAACCATCCGGAAGCCTCTCGCATGGCCTATTTTGGTCTTTATGCCCAGCAGCATAGGGGACAGGAAAGTGCGGGCATTGCCACCCATGACGGCACGGGTATCCACGCCCACACGGGCATGGGGCTTGTTCCCGATGTGTTCGATGAATCAGCGCTGAACCGTCTCAGGGGCAACGCCGCCATTGGGCATGTGCGTTATTCTACAACCGGAGCTTCCGCCTTGCGCAACGCCCAGCCGCTTGTTGTGCATATTCGGGGTATCAATATCGCGCTCGCCCATAACGGCAACCTGACCAACGCAAATGCTCTGCGCCGCGAACTGGAAGAACAGGGATCCATTTTTCAGACCAACAGCGACAGCGAAACCTTTGTTCATCTTATCGCCCACGGCATGAAATCCTCTGTGTCTTTGGAGAAAGCCATACGGACTGCATGCGCCCGTGTACAGGGCGCATACTCGCTGGTTATCCTGGCTGAGGGCCGCCTTATTGCCATCCGTGATCCTCACGGCTTTCATCCTCTGGCACTGGGCCGATCTGAAAAATCTTGGGTTGTTGCTTCGGAAACCTGCGCCTTGGATCTGCTAGAAGCCGAGTATGTCCGCGACATTGATCCGGGAGAAATGCTCATCATTTCTGGCGATAACCTCAATTCCAAAAAACTGGACGGGGCTGGCACAGTGCCTATCCACCAGTGCATTTTTGAGCTTGTGTACTTTTCCAGGCCAGATTCCCGCATTTTTGGCGAAGAGGTCTACACCTGTCGCAAAAATATGGGGCTGGAATTGGCTCGGGAATCCCCAAGCGAAGCCCAACTCACTATGCCTTTCCCCGATTCCGGCATTTATGCCGCCATTGGCTATTCGCAGGGCACGGGTATTCCCTATGAACACGCTCTCATCCGTAACCATTATGTGGGTCGTACATTTATTCAGCCATCGCAGGGCATGCGTAGTTTCGGTGTGCGCGTAAAGCTCAATCCTGTACGCTCTGTCATCAGTGGCAGGCATATCTGCATTATCGATGACTCCATCGTCCGCGGAACCACCATGCGCACCCGCGTAGGTAAACTTCGTGAGCACGGCGCCAAAATTGTTGACGCTCGCATCAGCTGCCCCCCTGTGCGCTTTCCCTGCTTCTACGGCGTGAACTTTTCCTCTGCAGACGAGCTTACCGCAGCCAAACACTCGCTCGATGAGCTTCCCAGTCTCCTTAATTTGGATTCCCTCCGCTATTTGAGTATAGAAGGCCTGCTTCGGACGGTGAAAGAACCAGACCACTATTGCCTTGCCTGCTTCAACGGCCGCTATCCCACGCCCGTGCCTTCCTTCTAGAGTTGTAAAATCTGCGGGCAGAAAATATATCCAGCAGAGTCGGATCATTCGCATCCAAAGCGCAGGTATGCCATGCTATCATCGCACGCCATTGCTGTTTGGAATACGGCTTTCCTTGGGGACGCAGTCCTTACTCTGCCGCTCGTGTGCACGCTAAAAACAGCCTTCCCTGATGTTGGAATTGACTTTTACCTCAGGGAGGGAGTCGGATCGCTTTTTGCCGCTCAGCCTGAGTTGCGGCATATTTTTGAAGTTCAGAAAAATAGGCGCGGCATCGGAGCCCTGCGTACTCAGTGCCGGGAAATCGCGGCGCGCCGCTACGATATATGGATTGACGCGCATCCTAGCCCGCACTCCGCCCTTGTCGCCCGCTTAAGCGGCGTCCCCCTGCGTGTCGGATATTCAGGGCTGCTGCGCAGTCTCGCTTTCACCTACGCCGTGCCTAGACGTTTTGATGAGCTGGATGAAATAGAACGCCTTCTTCAGCTTACCAAGCCCATATTTCAGCACTACGGCATTCAACTTTCTGGCTTTGACCCCGATATCCCTGACAGCAGGCTGCATTGGCCCTCTTTAGTTCTTCCAGAAGAATCCGTCGCGCACGCGGAAACATTCTTCTCTTCTCTACCGTCGGGCCCCTGCCTGGGACTCCACCCCGGATCACGATGGGCCACAAAACGCTGGACGCCAGAAGGCTTTGCCTATATTGCTAGGCAAGCCGTCGATATTGGCGCGAATGTCCTTGTTTTTTCCGGATCACAAGAGGAAACACTTATTGCCCGCAGCGTCATCCGTCTTGCGGGGATTGAAGGCTCTTCCCGACTTTTTGATCTTTCCGGCACGCTATCCCTGCCGCATTTGGCCGCATTCCTCGCTCGCCTTTCCATTTACGTCAGCAACGATTCAGGGCCGCTCCACCTCGCTTGGTGCCAGCATGTGCCGGTCATAGCCCTTTTTGGTCCAACAGTCCGCAGCTTCGGTTTTTTTCCTCGGGGGAGAACAAGCACCGTGCTGGAGGTGCCGGAAAATGCGCTTACCTGTCGGCCATGCAGCTTACATGGCCCTGCTGCCTGCCCCCAAAGGCACCATCGCTGCATGAAAGACATTTTGCCTGAACAGGTTTGGCAGCACATTCTGCCTTATCTACGTTGACCCCAGGCTGTTCTCCTCAGACAGAGAGGCTCAGAAATTCTGTTTTAACAAGCTGGAGGATTTTCAAATTGCGCCTATTCATAGCTCTTGTGTTCATCACCATTGTATCCTGCACCATCCTTGGCTGCATCAGCGGGCAGAAGCCTCTCATCCGCGGCGTAGCTGAAAATATGCTGGTTTCACCCAACAGACCAGATGTTGCCGTCAGCCCAGCTGCTTCGTTTACGCTTGTGGATGCGTACCGTGCGGACCCGGCCGTGATGCCCATGAATTCCAACGTTGGGGTAACGGTCAAGCTCTGGTGCGCCCGTTACGTGTCATCTAGGCCGGAAGCCCGTCTTATCGCTATGTTTGGAGAAGTAGGCGATCCCTGGACATGGCACCCGACCCCCAAAAGCCCGGGCAACCTCCTTCATCGCAAGGACAACGTAATTACGGCAGGTCTTGAGGGTACGTCCATGACTTACATCCTCCCTGTCGAACGCGACCCGTGGCGTATTGGTCCAGAACCTGCCCCATGGAACGGTAACAGCCTTGTCTGTCGCTTCGTATTTAACGCTTTCTTCCATTATTTTACCGTTCTTGTGGAATATCGCGAACCTCTTGAAGACGGCATAGAAACCAATCCCGTCGCTATTGCCAGCTTTGAAAAACGGGCAGCAAACGCCTTCGCTCTGCTTAGAGGAACTAAGGAACACCCTTTGCCCCGTGTAGCCCAAAATTTGCCGTATCCTCCTAAAGAGCTGAATCGCTCTGAGCTGGGCAAAATCTTTGGACCTATCTGGGGTGAAAAGCAGTAAGCGCGATGTTCTCTAAGGCGGAAACAAAGAAGACGCGTCAGCCGTAAAACAGCTACGCGTCTTCATAAACAATGCCGACATTAAAAACTTAATGGGAACTTTCGCACAGAGCCTGTTCCACCATACCGCACAAAGCATGCCCTACAAGAATATGCATTTCTTGAATCCTTGGGGTATGCGACGAGGGGACATTCAACAAAATATCCGCGATAGGAGCCATTTTCCCGCCGCTTTGCCCTGTGAGCGCAATGCAGAAAAGCCCTTTATCCTTTGCCGTGCGCATAGCGGAAAGAACATTGTCGCTGTTGCCACTAGTGGAAATGCCTACCAGCACGTCACCAGTAGAACCTAGGGCCTGTACCTGTCGTTCAAAAATATGTTCGTAGCCGTAATCGTTGCCAATGGCTGTAAGCGCGGAGGTATCGCAGTGCAAAGCCACGGCAGCCAAGGGACGGCGATCAAAAGCATACCTCCCTGTTAATTCCGCAGCCAGATGCTGAGCATCCGCCGCGGAGCCACCATTGCCGCAAAGAAGAATTTTTCCGCCTGCAGCAAGCGAACGAGCTATCAGGCCAGCTGCCTCAGCTGCGCGGGGCGCGAGATCCGGAAGAGCCATAAGGCACTGCATGTGCTCGGAAACGTTTTCAAGAAAGATTTCTGCCTTAAGCGCTATTGCGTTCATGGTTGCTCTGTCTTATTGTCAGGAAGCTGAGCCAAAATCCAGCGTACAGCGTTAGCAAAGCTGTCCGCAACGTACTCGGCTCCAGCCGTATCCGTCACATCTTCGCGTCCCGTCCGCACCAGAACGCTTTTTGCGCCGACACCATGGGCCAGCTCCACATCGCACGTCTTGTCGCCTACAATTACGGTGCTGACAAGATTAGCCCCCATTGCTCTAGCGGCGTCCAGGGCCATGCCCGGTTTTGGCTTACGGCATTGGCAGTTCTCCTCCGGCGCATGCGGGCAAAACCAAATGCCTTCCAGCCGTACGCCAAATACCGCAAGAAGTTTTTCCATGCGTCTGTTGACGGCATGCATGTCAGCCTCTGTATAGTACCCGCGCCCGATGCCGGACTGATTGGTCAGTACACCCAGCCTGCAGCCAGCTGCGGCCAAAGCCCTGAGACCTTCACCCACTCCTGGCAGAAGCACTACACCGGAAGGGTCGTGCAGGTAGTGCCTGTCTTCAATAAGGGTACCATCGCGGTCCAGTAAAACCACATAGCCGTCAGACACAATCTCTCCTGCCTGAATAATACACACGTTATGCCGTGAAAGCGTCCGTTGCCGCCGCAATGTTCAGAAGCGGACTAAAACGGTACTTCATCCATTTGTGAAGCCTCAGAAGGAAACACCGGACCGTCATCATCAGAGGGATTATTTTGCTGCGGGGCAGAGTGGTATCCTCGGTCTCCCTGATCCATTTGTGGGGCCTCATGAGGAAACGCCGGACTGTCATCATCAGGGGGATTATTTTGCTGCGGGGTAGAGCGGTATCCCCTGTTTTTCTGCTCCATTTGCTGATACTCAGGAGGAAATGCCGGACCGCCTTTATCAGCGTAGCTATTAGGGCGGTATCCTCCGCCTTCCTGCGCGTCGCGGCGATCTAAAAACTGTACGCGCTGGGCGCGAACTTCCGTTAAATATCGGTCTTGACCAGTGTTCTGGTCTTGCCATTTACGGGTCTGGAGGCTGCCTTCCACGTAAACCAGGCTGCCTTTCCTAAGGAAGTTCTTGCAGTTTTCCGCATTGCGCTGAAACACGGCCACACGGTGCCACTCTGTGCGTTCCACACGCTGGCCCTGCGCATCAGTGTACGATTCGTCGGTTGCGATATTTAGCGTGCAAACAGGCGCGCCGTTTTGCGAATATTTCAAGTCAGGATCACGTCCCAGTCTTCCAATGATCATCACTTTATTCAGCATGTTGCACTACCTCTCAAAAACTCTCTGCCAAACGGCGGCAGAATGTCGTTACAAACAAGTCGACTACGCATGTTCCTTCCATTCGTTTTGGACCCTGAGTACCAATTCTTCAACTACGGCAAGTTGGCTCTCCGGACAAACGCCAAGAAGAGGTGCACCCGCATCCACGTTCTGATTGTGTTTGAAATACACCATGTAAATGATGCCACCTGGTCCGGTGTAGTACACGGGTGTTTCACGCTTCATACGCGACATGATTAGCAGTTCCATTCCATGATGTACCGTCATGGAACGAGAGCCGCCGGTTTTAATCTTTATGTCCACAGCCGGGGTGAAATAGTATTTCGCGCGCTCGGGAGCTACAAAAAGATGCAGCGCATGTTTTAGCAGCATGCTAATTACTTCTTCCTTGCTAAGGAAATGACGCACCACGGCAAGAGGAGTTCCCGCTTCAACAAATTTTCCTTCAAGCTCAGTATGCAGCTCGCGAAGTTCTCCGCTCTGCATGGCCGTCACAGGCTTTGGATTGCGCTCTCGTGTAAGAATGGCCAGGCATGTTCCCGGACGTTCTTTCCATTCACCGCTCACGCCGGAAACCATCTCCCCCGGCCGACACGGCGCAAAAGTAACCACGCCCGTGTGGGGCGCACGAATAACGACCTCCTCATAGGGTGAAGCCTTGATTTCCTCAAGGAGACGGGTGATATCCAGCATGGCAGATCCTGTACGCTGTAACGCCGCCGATCCTTCGACGGGTCGTGTTTAGGGTAAAAACGGTGCAGGCAAACGTGCCAATCTGAAAAACAGCAAACTGTTGTCTGCCCTTGCGCAGAGCGGCACGGTTAGCGGTAGTAAAGGTTCCTGCCACCTGCCGTCAGCAGCAGCTGTTCGAGATTGACGCGGACTTCTCTGCGGTCCCAAACGCCTTGAATATGTCCGCGCGAAAGAGCCTTATAGGCGCTATGGTAATGCGGGGGGACATCCATACCTGTTGTTTCCTTGATAACGCCGACACCGGCAAAACCAAGATTCGAGGAACGCATGGCAAACTGATAGGGTGAACAGCCGAGGAAACTGGCTACAGGCCCTGCGTAGGAATTGGTATCGTACAATACAAGATACAAGCCGCCAGCTTCAATGTACCGGCGGACAGCCACGGTGCAGCGTGGCATCTGGATAACGCCGTGCGTGCCTTCTTGAATGCGGATGCCAGCCGTGCCGTGTACATAGGCCAAAAGCGGATAGCGCTTTTTTTCCGCAAGCTTGGCCGCTTCCACAAATTTTAGACCTTCAGCCGCTCCTACAGACCCTCCTCTGAACGGTCCAGCCAGCATGGCCACAATCAGGCGGATGCCGTTAAGCTTAGCCTCAAATGTGACACAGGCGCTTTTAAGTTTTGTTTTTTCCTTGGCTTTTTGGATGCTTTCGCTAAGTCCAGGGAAATTGAGAGGATTGGCCGCTTCTACTTCGGCATTGAATTCACGTACGGAATCAGCATCAAAAACATTATTGACAATCCATTGGTATTCCATGGGAAAATGATGGCCGCATGTCGTGCACACGCCGGCGAATTCTCCGTATAGATCAGGTGCCCAGAGGTCAAGGCAACCATGCGTAGCCGCGTTAGGGCAGGTAACTGTTCTGTCTTCCAGTGCACGGGGGCTGACGTATACCCAGCGTCCTTTACGGGTTTCATCCTCCTCCTTCCATGCGGAAAGCGTGGTCAGCTCGTGCACAGTTTCAGGATGCAGGCGTGGACCTACCGGCTTGCGGGTAATAGGGTAAAGCATTCTGTCCCGCAGCCAAAGCATCAGCGAAAGTGTTTCTTTCATAAAATTAGAGATACGCTGCCGATGGCGTGTATACAGTTCGAATTTAACGCGGGCATAAAGGCTTTCCCAGGATTCCCTGACGTTGCGACGCAGCCGACTTAGAATCGGACGCCTATCCAAGCAGGCGCTTTTTGAAAGGCGCAAAAATTTTTTTTGGCGTTTTGCAACAAGTTTTTCACGGGCAGAATCGCTAAGGTTCCAGCTCAGGAATACCTCATCCATATTGGTATCGTCACGTCCCCACCGGCGCAGTGTCAGTCGGCGCATAGGGCTGAATCCGCGCGCGCCAATAACGGCTTCATCTGTCGCCCGAATGACTTCCTGTCGCAGGGTGCGAAAAAAGTCATAATGAAAAGGACGGGCGCCAAGACAAGGTTCTTGAACAATCCTGTCGATATAGCCAAAGTTCAGGTTATCTTGAGCGGTCATATGAAGGCGCTCTGCGCAGTGGGCAATCAGCTCCGGCGTGGCTCTAGCTCCCCCTTTAAGCCGTCCTTCAATAGCTGCGGCGCCTTCAGGGGAAATGACGGAATAGTAGCCATGGGAAAACATCAGGCGGCGGTCGGCCAGGGCAATGGCTTCTGCTCCGCCTGAGCCGCCCTCGGAAATAACGGAAATAATTGGCACGGAAAGTCCGGCCATCTCATAAAGATTGCTGGCAATCTGCTGCGCGGCGCCGGGATAATCCTCAATAGGAAAAGACCCCGGCGTAAACACGTAGGTGTGGATGGGGATGTTTTCCGTTTCAGCAACTTGCATGAAATGCCTGGCTTTGGCATTACCCCAGGGTTTTACAGATCCGCCGTTGCGGAATTCTTCGCCGTGGCCCTTTTCCTGCCCAATGACCATGATGAGCTGGCTGTATTTCTTTTTACCCTGATGGCGGGTAATGGTGGCACGGGCAATAACCATGCTGGGGTCTATGCTGTGCTCATCCTGTCCGCCAATTTCGGTGAAATTGTCGTAGACATTTTCTAAGATGTCCCGAAGGCAAAAACGTTGAGGATGACGCACAATGCGCACCTTTTCCATGGGTGTTAGGCTGCTGTCGAGCAATCGCTCAACTTCGTCAAAGCCCTTTTCAAGCTGCGCAAGTTCATCCAGTGGGCTATGCATGCTGCCGTCGGTGAGATTTTGGAAAAAGGCATCTAAACGCACGGTTAGAGATTCGATGATCTCGCCGTGTCGCCCGGCAAAGATATCTTTGATATAACTTAGCCGATCCGTAAGATGTTGGGCTCTTTTTTCTATATCCATTGGCTATGAAGGCCTCAAGATCCTCTAAGGGGTTTCGCCATCCCGCAGGACGGCGCAAAAAGGAATATTTCAGACAAAACGCAAAATGCCGTCCGTACGTTCTTTTAGAAAGGCCACATTCGACTGGAGGGGAGAACCATTTTTGTCATGCCCTTCCAAAACAAGACTATCTAGGAAGGCATGGCCGTGGGCCTTGGCTTCGGCAAGATCAGCGCCCCAGACAATGGCTAAGGCCAAGTTGGGGTCGAATTCCGTGGGGATATCGTAGGGTGTGCCGTCCAGCGCCGTAGGCACATGCGTATACATGGAAAGCCAAGGCTGCTGTTCCCAAGAAAAACGTTCTATCCGCCCGACCCACGGAGAAAAATGGTTTGTCGGATCTTCAGCGATAATGCGGTATTCAATACCAAAACCTTCCAGCGAAACATCGTTCTGGGTGTAGCCAAGTGGTTCGCCGAGGCCCAAGCGGATTTGCTCGGAAATGAGGTCTACACCGGGTTTTCCGTTCAGACGGGCAATTTTCGCAGACACGCCGTTTTCAACCTGAATGCGGGTATTCACTTCCATAAGGAAAGGGCTGCCGTTACGCGTAACGATCCATTCCCACGTGCCTACATTGTCGTAGCCAACTTTCCGGGCAAGCTTAAGCGAGTGGTTGGTAATAATATCAAGCAGTGCTGCGGCGTCAAAATCGTATTTGACGTCAGCGGGGGCAAAGCCTGGCGCAACTTCAAGTCGCTTCTGCCGTCCTGTGGACTGAATAGAGCAGTTCCTTGTGCCGAAATGCACGAGGCTCTTGCCCGTGCGGTCGGCAACGATTTGCACTTCAAGATGATTGAATTCGCATATGCGCTGCTCAATCAGCACGCCTTCGTCCTTGAATTGGCGTAGAGCATAATTGCGGATACTGCGGTAAACGGAGCGGAACTGATCGATATCGTATACTTCTTCAATGCCCATTCCTCCGCCGCCAGCAGAAGCTTTGACCAGCACCAAAGGATGGGCTACGCCCTGCTGCAGCTGAAATTCGTACAAGCTCCGAGCGATTTTCTCCGCTTCCTGCTCGTCATAAATGGGGCGGTCAGAGCCTGGGACAGTAGGCACGTCAAGGCTCCTCGCCAGTCGCTTGGTGTTAATTTTGTCGCCAAGTGCCTGAATGACTTGCCAGGAAGGTCCAATGAAAATCATTTTCCTGTCCCTAGTTGCCACACGGCGGGCAAAACGAAAATCCTCTGCGAAAAAGCCATAACCGGGATGAACAGCTGTTGCTTTCGCCTGATCAGCCACGGAGAGAATTTCATTGGCATCATGATACGATGAAACCTGAAATAGCGCGCCGCCAAGTTCACGGGCTACCTGGAGGTGTCCTGAGGCAGAGTCCTCTTCCGTATATACGCAGGCAAAGCCTATTCCCAAACGATGGCATGCCTGCGCAATGCGGACCGCAATTTCTCCGCGGTTCGCAATAAGAACAATATGATTTGTGTCCACTGGCACTCCTGATAACTTGCAGCGAAAGAAAAGCAAAACAGTTTCTCGCTAACAGCTCTCAACGTACCTGAATTTGCTGCAAAGGTCTAGACTGCTTTTTTTTATGTATGGGTTCTTAGTTATCCGCAACGCGGTGCAAAATCACCTCGCGCGGGATTCCAGCAGAGGAAGCATCCCATTTTTAGCCATTTTGCCGCGCACAGTATCCGGAAGATTTTTAAGGCGTTTCTTTGTGATAACAGCGTCATGATCTAGGAGAAGCAGTACAACTTCCTTGCTGCCGCCGTAGGCGGCAAGCTCCAATGCAGTAGCGCCGCCCTCGATTGTCGCGCTGCAGTCCGCCCCTTTTTTCAGTAGCAGTCCGGCGACATCGGCATGACCGTTGATAGCTGCCGCGATAAGAGCCGTACCTCCGTCCTTAGCCTTAGCTTCAAGCACAGCACCCTTATTCAGCAGGTATTCAGCGATGTCCGCCTTGCCCTGCCTTGCCGCAATCATAAGTGGCGTCCATCCTTCTGCGTCCCGGCTATCCACAGCAGCCCCCTTTTCCAGCAATAGTTTTGCCGCATTCGCCTGTCCGCCTATGACTGCCCGCACAAGCGCTGTATTCCCCTCTCCATCCTTGGCATCAACGGGCACTCCATGTTCCAGAAGCGATGCTATCACAGAGGTATTGCCTTTTCCCGCGGCAACCGTAAGGGGAGTCAACCCTTCTTTGGTATGTGTGTTCACATCCGCTCCTTTCCCCAGTAGGAGCGAGACAATTCCGGCATGCCCTTCATGCGCAGCAGCAGTAAGCGCCGTCCACCCATTGCCATCTGCCAGGTCTACAGTGGCGTCTTTTTCCAGCAGCAGTTTTACCGTGTCTTCATGCCCCTCACGGGCGGCAAGCATTAGCGGGGTCCAGCCGTCATTATCTCGGGCATTAATGTTAGCTTTTTTTCCCAGTAAAAGAGCAGCTGCACGCGTCTGCCCCTTGGATGAAGCGAGCATAAGGGCTGTGCCTCCGTCTTTATTTCGTGAAATATTGGGGTCAGCGCCCCGCTCCAGAAGGAGACGAACAATTCTTATATGTCCGTTGACGGCTGAAGCCATGAGTGGGGTCGATCCGCCTAGGGATTCCGCTTTTCCGTTTACATCGCTTCCATTATCCAGCGCGTTTCGAACGAATTCGATATTGCCGTTTTTGCATTGCGTTACAAAATCGTCAGTCGGCGTGGCAGAAGCGATGGAACAGGCAAGCAAAAGCACGCAGCTTGCCGTCAAAAGAGGAAGACAAAGAAAACGAGAGAGCCCACATTGATGAAAGGGATACATACGCCTATTCCTAACAAGTTGTCTGTACACGCGCCGGATTTCTTTTTTTTGAGGACGTTCAGTTCGGCATGGTTCGCTCTTGTCTTCCGCAACTCTCAAAAAAAAAGAACCGGTGCCGAGCACATACGGAAACCGATTCTTTCTTTGGTTCAGTTCTTCCTTCTTTTCCGTTTCTGCTAAAATTTTCAGCAGATAACCAAAATACGAGGAGGAAAAAGAAAAGGTGGATTACCTTTGAGGACGGACGGTAAAAACAGGACACGTTGCGCGTTGCACGACCTTTTCGGCAACAGAGCCAACTAGGAAGCGGCCTATGCCTTTCAGACCGCGAGTACCCATGACGATGAGGTCGGCGTTTTCTTTCTCCACCAAGTTGAGAATCTGCTCCGCCGGTTCTCCGCTAACTACAATGCCCTTGGCATCAATTTCGGAAAAATGTTTTTTCACATAGTCTTCCATGGACTTCTGAGCTCCCTTGGTAAGGTTGCTCACGAAGTCGTCAATGATGCTTGCTTGCTGGAGACCGGCGTATTCATCCTTTAGTAGTTCTCTCATGCCTCTTCCGCCATCGCCGGGAATATTCATAGCTGCCTTGTTGATAATTTGATGCGAAGGCATTAGAAATCCTCGGTACTGAGACAAGGTCGGTACAGCGTAAACAGCCACCACACTCGCTTTCATGAGTTTAGCTAGTGTATTGGTGTACTCAACAACAGGGCTAATCTGGTCTGCCAGGTCCACCGCGCACACGATCTTTTTGATGTCAGCCATTATAATTCTCCTACACTTGCTAAGTTGAATCCCAAACAGCAGGGAAGAAATTCTTCCCGTCCTCTTACAGGCCAGCAGGCCTATCCAACGCTAAAATTTCTTCATTCGAAGGACGAATGGTCATAACAGGACATTCCGCCCTTTTGACGACCTTTGACGCCACAGAGCCAAACAGTACGGCATTTAAACCTGTCCGTCCCAAGGTTCCCATGACGATCACATCCGCAAGTTCGCTTTTAGCGTAGGCAAGGATTTCATCGGCGATTTCACCTATTGCCACCTCGCCTTTTACATCCAGTCCATGAAAGTGTTTTCTAATAAAGCTGTCCATGGACCGCCTAGCACCATCCAGAATGCTGTCCCTGAGTTTGTTAATTTTTTCCGTGCGGTCCGGAATGGCGTGAAATCTTGGAAAAAGCGATATGTCAGGCACAACGTACAAAACGACCACGCTCGCGCCGGCCTTCCTAGCCAGCAATCCAGCATACTCCGCTGCCAAAGGATGTGGATCGGCAAGGTCAACGGGGAGCACAATCTTTTTTACGCCAGTCATAGATGCATATCTTTACTTCAGGTTAAACAGCCTGGACTCAAAGGATTCGAAGTAAAACGGCTGTATGGGGTTAGGCATGCTCCGATGGATGAATAGTCATGACAGGGCAATTTGCCTTCTTGACGATCTTTGCCGCTACAGACCCAAACAAAACAGCATTCAATCCTTTTCGCCCTCGGGTTCCCATAACGATCAGATCCGCTTGTTCTCGGTCGGCAAGGGCAAGAATTTCTTCTGCAATGTTTCCCACGGCAATCTCATTCTTTACGTCCATGCCCGGAAAATGTTCCGTTATAAACGTGTCCATGGACTGCTTAGCGCTTTCCACTACCTTGTCAATAAAGTTTTCCACACGGTCCGGCACTACCTGTTGAAACCCAGGGAAATGAGACAGCGAAGGAACGACATACGAGACCGTCACGTCTGCGCCAGCGCGCTTGGCCAAGAGGCTGGCATATTCTGCGACAGCAGAAAGCGGATCGGCAAGGTCAATGGAGCAAATGATTTTCTTTATTTCAGCCATGGGACGTAGACCTCACTCAGACAAACAGGTTATTCGGAAAGCGCGAGGGGGGGGGGTCCTCGCGGGGGAGGGGGGGGACTATGGTTACTCTTCGTCCGAGGGACGAATGGTCAAGACGGGGCACTTGGCATTCTTGACAACCTTTTCAGCTACAGAACCAAAAAGGATGAGATCCAGTCCCTTGCGACCACGGGTTCCCATGACGATCATATCCGCGTGTTCCTGTTCCGCAAGGTTCAGGATTTCTTCTGCCGCATAGCCCACGACAACGACGCCCTGGGCATCCACGCCTTGGAAATGCTCGGCCACGAAATCAGTCATGGAGCGCTCTGCACCGGAAACGATTTCACCAACAAAATTATCAATGGTGTTCGGGGGAACATGGAAACCGGTATACTGGGTCAGCGTAGGAGCCGCATACACCACGGTGACGTGAGCGTGCGACATCTTGGCCAGCATGACCGCGTATTCTGCCACTTGCTTACTTTGATCGGAAAGATCAAGGGCACAGACAATATTCTTGAGTTGAGACATCACACGACCTCCATTGAGTATGTGTTCAAATCGTAGAATACGAACATCACTTGGATAAGTTTAATAACTTATTTCACGTTTGTATACAAGAGGGGGAGGGAGGAGCCGTATCGTCTAAAGCCAGCTATTAGCTATTTCCGCGCATCGGGCCAGTCCGCCTTTGTGCGGTGCCATCCAAGCGGCGAAGGCCTTGCTCACTTCATTGGGATCCCTAGGCTTTTCGCTGCCCATTGCCGCTACCAAAGCAGCCGCATCAGCGCATTCCCGCACAAGTCCGCAACTTAGCAGTCCCAGACCTTCCGCCGGGCGGAGTGCCCAGTTGAAATTGGATGTAAACGGTCCCACATACGGCACACGACCGCAGGCCAAAGGTTCCAATAGATTATGGCCACCAAGTGCCGCGAGGCTTCCCCCTACAAAAACACGTTCCGCGAGCGCGTATAACGGCATTAACTCGCCAAAAATATCCCATAGAATCACTGTGCCTAGAGGCAGTTCCTGCCCTTTCAGTTGGCTTCTGAAAACAACGGAAAAGTCGGCGCGCTCTAGCTCTTCTTTCCACGAAGCCACGCGATGCACGTGCCGCGGGGCAATCACGATCCTCATGCGGGGCTGCGTTTTCCTGAAACCTGGCAAAACATCCATTAGGAGATCTTCTTCCTCTTCTCTCACAGATGCAAATAAGGCCACGGGGTGCGTCGCTATATCTGGCAGAAGCAAACGAACGGGCGAAGTGTCCGGCAGGCATTCCGGCGTTGCGCGGTCAAATTTGATATTGGGCACGACACTGACCGCGGACTTGCACTCCGTCCCGCCAAACAGTTCTTGAAACCGTTTTGCATCCTGGGAGGATACGGCGGCGATTTCAACCGGCGCAACCGAAGTCCAGAACTCAGGGAACAGACGCCTTAATCGCAGGAAATTTTTCAGACTTTTTTCCGTCATCCTGCCGTTGAGCACAATAACCGGCACGCCCTCAGCTGCGCAGGCCAGCAACAGTCCTGGCCATAGCTCTGTTTCTAAAAGGACCAAAAGTTTGGGACGGACCATGCGGACGGCCCGCAGTGTCAGTTCCGGGCTATCCAGCGGGCACAGTGTGGCCTGAACAGTCCAGTCAGACTGCTTTTGCTTTAGAGTATTTTTCATGCGGGCAAGCACATCCAGCCCCTGTCGTGTCCAGGTGGTCGCAAGCACTCTGCGGGGAGCGGCGGAGGCAGACATTGTTTCAATCAAGGAAGACGCAAGAAATGCCTCCCCTCCAGATGCGGCCTGTATCCAGATATCTGCAGGTTCCGCCCAGTCGGTTGGCACAAGACGCTGGGGCCAGCTGTCCGCTAAGCGCTGGTTACGTTTTAAAAAAGGGAAGGCTCCGCGCCAGGCCAAACTATATAGCCTAGGCAGAGCGTTACGAAGGCTTTCAATCCCCATGTTTTCTAGACCTGCGCTGCACAGCCATTTCAAGCAGTTTACCAACCAGGGAAACGTAAGAAAGTCCGGCGGCGGCAGCGGCCTTTGGAACGAGGCTGACGTCTGTCATTCCCGGAAGCGTGTTTATTTCTAAGATAAAAATTTCGCCGTCTTCGCGAACAATAAAATCCGCACGGCTGTAACCGGAAAGTCCTAGAGCTTGGTGCGCGGCAAGAGCTGCCTCCTGAACACGGCGCAGTAGCTCCTGTGGTAAAGGGGCAGGGCAGATTTCGACAGCGTCCGCTTCAGAATATTTATCGTGGTAGTCAAAGAAAGCATTTTTAGGAGAAATAAGGATCGGCGGCAGCGCCTTATTCCCCAGCACCCCGCATGTCACCTCACGCCCGGGGATAAATGCTTCCAGAAGCGCCTCGCTGCCCGACTCAAAAATTTGCTGCAAGGCCGGCCTGAGCTCGGACGGATTGATCAAGCGGAACAAATGCAGGCTGGATCCGCCGGTATTGGACTTGGCAAACAGGGGATAGGCAAGGGGCGGTTCCCATCCTTCTTCCGGCATGGCTGTAAGGAACAGACTTTTCGGCGTGTTAAGCCCGGCTTGTCGGAACACCGCTTTTGCCGCCGCCTTATGCAGCGCAAGGAAGGACCCCGCGGCATCCGTCCCCTGGTACGGGCATCCGATCCTATCCAGCAGAGCTTGAACAAGTCCATCTTCGCCAGGCTGGCCATGCAGGTTCAAAAAGGCCGCATCGTGCCGCTTTGCTGCCTCCAGCATTGCGTCAAAATTTTCATCCAGTTTGAAAAGCGTGACCTTGTGCCCAAGTTCGAGCAAAGCCCTGCGGATCGGTTCCGCTCCCATCAATGAAATGTTACGCTCTGGGGACCAGCCGCCCGCTATCAACAGTACTTTCATGAAGAGGAAGCTCCAGTTGCGCTGATAGTGCGCGTTCAAGAATTACAGCACGGCCATAAGCCCTGCCAATGGTGTCCTTGCGGCGGGGATCCATTTTCCCGTATCGTTCAAGAAGATCACTGTAGCGTTCTTCTATCGTCACATACGCGTCGTGTTTAACCCGCCGATCAGAGTAACTTACAAAAAGCGCGGGAGAACAAACATTATCTGGGTATTCCCACGGCCATTCTACATGATGTAAAATAGCCTGCGCTATCCGGTAGTTGCCAGTGGCTTCAAGAACCCATGAGGCGCCGAGTTGCGCATGGCTTCCGCCAAAAAGAATGCAGTATTTCTTAGCAATATCGTGAAGAAGTCCAGCGGCTCTAGTAACAGCTACCAAGTTTTTGGGGCAAGGGTTGTGACTGCCGGGAGCAGCGCCGGCCGGATCCTCTGATTCGCCGTACAGGTCCACTGCGCGGCGGGCAAGGATAGTCGCTAGATTCGCCACACAACGGCAATGCCTCCGGATATGGTCAGGCATTCCGTAGTGTTCCCACAGCGCCTCGCACGCTTCATCAGAAGGAATGTTGCCGCTTGACCCGTGTATCGAACCATCAGCGATATCCAGCCATGGTACAGGCTTGAACCACGGAAGATCCCTGGATAAAAGAAATTTCGTCATCAAAAGTATCCTGTTGATATACGCGTTTTCCTTGCATTTGGGGGAGAAATACCTAAGGCAGCGCAGCCGGGATAAAATAGAGAAGATGTGGCAGCCGCGCATGGCTACTTTCGTAACATCATGCTACAAGCGGCCTATGGCGTCAACGCGGACTTCTTGCTACCCTAAGAAAATATTAAACGATTTTTGCGCACAAAAGCACAGGGGTAATAGCTCTGTTTGGCCGTGCGCAGTCCTTCTTCTCCCGTGTCTTGCTCCCGGTTGATAAAAGCAAAGCCGGCTCCAGCCTCTGCGGCAAAAAACATGTTTATAGCTTGGTATACGCCTCTGTAAGCCGTCAATCCCTTCTCAAAATGCACAACTATTGTTTTAGAATCCAGTGGCTCGCCTATGCTGAAAGCCACCATAGAATCTTGTATAAACAGCCCCGCAGCCCGTAAAAAAGGCAAGTTTGGCCAGATATGCAGAATCCTTTGCTGTACACCGTATTCGGCAAGCTGCCCAGCCGAAACATTCTCCCGCTGTGCTAGCCACTGCTGCAGAAACCGTTCTATGGTGTTGACATGTTGGGGTCCCAGTTCGCGATAGTCCACCCCATACTGCCTTACAAACGCGTTGACATGATTCTTTTTGCGGTGGAGTTTATTACCCCGCAATGTGGCCAGAGCTTCCTGCGCATACACGTATTCCCACTGCTCCGGCGTTTCCTCCATAAGCGCTTTTCTGTCTTGAAGCGCCGTAAGCTTCATACAGAGCTTCTCCGGTACACGCTCCCATACGCACCCATGGGGCAGGTTTTCAAGCACGGACTCCCAATTCGCTAAATTCCAGTCGCCCAAAGGCATCCACCACGAAGCAGGCGCAGCCCCATCCCCAAAACTTCCCAAAAAAAGGAGTCCGTCTGATTCGCTCCACCGCAGATTGTATTCCTCGGCCCAGCCGTACAAGTTAGTAAAAGTACAGTCCGCGGTATGCACTGGCGTTATTTCCCAGTACTTGCCATGAACAGTCTTAAATGTCTCATTTATAGGATGCCATTCCATCACACAATCCTTTTGCGCTGCCACAGAATTGCTGCGGCACGCATCCTAATTCTGTCAAAAAGCCACACGTTATCGTGCAGTGCGCGCCATCCGAGCACAAAGAATGCATGTCCATTTGGCTTATAACCGTCCAGTCTTGTACCTTGATGCGACCATACTGCGCATGGAAAAACGGGTCCAGTCACAAAGAAAGAATATCAGTAGCAGGCACATGGCCTGTACAGTCTGCGAAATAAACATGGCTAGAAACACCCCCGAGGCCGAACGCCACAGCACATGCCCCAGATACCACGCCAAAGGCAGCCTGACGCACCAGACAGAAAGGCTGAACGCCCGCATTGGATACACCGTTGCACCGGAACCATTGAATACGCCTGATAGAATAATACTGACCACAGAAAAAGGCACAGCTAAAATATTGTACGTCAAATACGACACAGTTTGGAGCTGAACGGCGGGATCAGGTGTGAGAAGTGCGGCTAGGACGTGCCTTGTCGGCCATAATCCCGCTCCAACAAGGCTCATGGTTCCGCAGCCAATAGACAAAATATGTCTAGCGACTCGCCGAGCGCCACTACTGTCCGCCCTGCCCAAACTGCGTCCGGAAAGCACCCCGCCCGTCATGCCGAAAGCCATTGCGGGCATAAACAGCAAGGCCTCAATGCGAAGTCCGACAGTCAGTCCTGCCAACGCTGGAACGCGTCCTTCTGGCAGAGAAGCCGTAATGATAAAAAGCACCATATAGCCTGTTTGCCATAACGCCGATGTAGCTAAAGCGGGGACTGTAACTTGTAGCAGGTACGGCCCGCCATGTTTGACCCATCGCCAGCGTGGCCAGCTTACCCGGGTAAGCAAGCTGTCTTTCCAAAGCCAGAACATGAGCGCCGCTGCCCCTAGGTTAACTGAAAGGCAGGTAGACCAGGCGATACCCTTGGCTCCAAATTCGGGGATACCCCACCAGCCAAGGCCAAAACCAAGATCACCCGCCACGTTAAGCGCCACAGATCCCAGCATGACGCATAAAGGACGCGAAACCGCCTTGGCTGATCGGAACATGGCCGAACAAATGGTCATGCCGTAGTGCCCGGGCAGGGCCCACATGGTTACGTTAAAAAACATAGTCGCCATCGGCATGATGGTTTCCGGCGTTTTTATCAGGCGTAAAAGCGGTCCGCGCAGGCAGAACGCCAGCAGAGCTACGGTCGTTCCGGCCAAAATAGCCGCCATACAGATAAGACCCACATAGCGCCGCGCCCGATCAAGCCTGCCGCCGCCAAGAGACTGGCTAACTGCGGCCACAGCCCCGCTCACCGTAGCCATGCAGAGCATCATCAAAAAGACTTGGCATTGTGTGATCAGCCCCAGCGATGCCTGAACATCCGGTCCCATCTGTCCCGCAGCCCACACATCCGTCATGCCAATGACGAATTGGCATAACAAAGTGAGCAATTGGGGCCATGTTAGCGCTACGATTTCCCGCCAGACACTGTTTTGTTTCGGCGAACTGTCCATCCCCGCACTCTCCTGCGCTTCTTTCACCTCGTTCCAAAAACAGGCTGTTCGCTCACCCATGTGTCAAGAATTCCGGCATGCTGCAGCGCGAAATAGAGTACGATTCCCACAGCCGTCGATAAATTCAGCGATCTCACGCATGGCGTTCCGCTTTCACGGCTGACATCCGAGGCAAAGGGCAGGCGCACGCGGTAAGGCGTCATGGTGTACGCCGAAGCAGGCAACCCCGAGGTTTCCCTACCAAAAAGCAATGCATCGTCCGGCAAAAAAGGGAAGCGATGTGCAGGCGCTCCGCCTTTGGCGCTTGCCGGAACAATCCGAACGCCTGCATTGGCAGCGATCCAATCCTCCAGCGAAGGCCATACGCGCATATCTACAAGAGGCCAGTAATCAAGTCCCGCTCGTTTTAGGTATCTGTCCTCTAGCTTGAACCCCAGCGGTTCAATGAGATTCAGCCGGACCTTCGTCGCCGCGCATAGCCTAGCAATATTGCCGGTGTTCGGCGGAATTTCCGGCTGAAACAGCACAATTTGCATGACGCCTCCCCTCTGGTAAAAACGCAGGGGCCGGACGCCCAGCCCCTGCCATAAAACTCCTCGCCCAAAAATTACTTTATGCTGAATCCCAATTTTTCCACAGCCTCGCGGATGGTCTTTTCCAAAGACAAATCCCCATCCCACGTGACAACGCCGGTTGCAAGATCCACATCCACATTACTTACGCCGGAAATAGCGCTCACCGCATCAAATACAGCCTTGCGACAATGCCCGCAAGACATACCGGAAACCAGTAATTTGTTCATCTTTCAAGTCCTTTCGGGGATACTGCCCCGCGTTTCATGGTGAGAAAAACAGCGAAAAGCCCGTACGAAAGCTCCACACTTTCGTTCAGGAACAACCCATAAAAAAATAGAACTTCCAGTTCGTTTGGCAAGCGTTTTCAAAAAAGAAAAAAACTCACCGCTCCCCGCTACTTTACGCAAGGCAAAGCCCGTGCTATCTGAAAGGCTCACCGCACAACTCGCAACACACGTTCCGGACAACGTAGCGACGCCGGCCGGACAAAACGGGAGAGGAAAGACATGTTCAAGGGAGCCTTTACCGCACTGGTGACACCTTTCAAGAACGGAAAGGTAGATGAAGAAACGTTTCGTCAGCTTGTCGAACGTCAAATCGAACAGGGCATCCACGGCCTCGTGCCGTGCGGCACCACCGGCGAATCCGCCACCCTGAGCCATGACGAGCACAAAGCGGTCATCAAAATCTGCGTGGAACAGGCCAAAGGCCGCGTACCAGTCATTGCAGGCGCTGGCTCAAACAACACTGCGGAAGCCATCAGCCTAACCCAATTTGCCAAGGACGCTGGGGCGGATGCAGTGCTACACATCACCCCTTACTACAATAAGCCTACCCAGGAAGGACTGTACCAGCACTTTAAAACTATCGCTAAGGCTGTGCCTATGCCCATTGTCATGTACAATGTTCCCGGGCGTACGGGATGCAGTATGGCTGCGGCCACCGTTGCCCGCATCGCGCGCGATGTGCCGGAAGTCGTGGGCATCAAGGAAGCTACAGCCAATATGACTCTCGCTTCCAACATTCTGGAACAGTGCGGGCAGGATTTCTGCCTGCTCTCTGGCGATGACTTTACCGTCTTGCCTGCCATGTCCTTAGGCGCTAAGGGCGTTATTTCCGTTACGGCCAACGTACTTCCTGGCAAGATGTCCGCGCTCTGTAATGCCTTCTTTGCCGGCAAGTTAGCGGAAGCGCGTCGCTTGCACTACGAGCTTGAGCCGCTGAATCGGGCTATGTTTCTTGAAAGCAACCCCATCCCTGTCAAGGCCGCCATGGCCATGCTTGGCCTCCTTGCTCCGGAAATTCGTCTGCCCCTGGTTTCTCTCCAGTCGGCCAACGAAACGGCGCTCCGCAGTGTGCTTACTCGCATGGGACTCCTCCATTAAAACTTTTTCCTCGTTGAGGGCAATTGAAAAACAGCTGGCCAAAAGTCATGGAGATATAACCTGTTATGCCGGAAAACAAATTCCGAAAATGCGAGGCGCCAGCCACGGATGCCGAACTTAACGGCATTGCCGAACTTATGGGACTGCCCTTGCCTGAAGACTTTAAAGAACATTACCATAAAAACAATGGCGGTGTGCCCGAACGAGCCTGGTGGGACAGTCTTGATGAATACGATCCCTGTTCCGTGACGGAATTTTGCCCGATAGGACGTGGCAAACACGAGCTTGAAGCCACGCTTACAAAACTGAGGGCAAAGAAGCATCTTCCGGACAACTTGCTCCCCTTTGCCTATGGACCATATGGCTATTATTTCTGTCTTGATCTTAAAACGGGAGCTGTGATTCATTATTCTACAGAGGCGTTTCGGGCGGGAAAAACACCGGAATACAATTTCAAAAAAGCCCAGCGCAAGCTTTCCCGTTCCTTCACGGAATTTGTAAAGGGGTTGGTCAGCACAAGCGAGCTGGACTGCTGTTCATAGCATCCATTTTACCGGGGCGGAATGGGTATGCCATTCCGCCTCAAGTGTCTAACTTCCTTGGTTTGCGGATGGTGTACATCCGCGTTTCCCAGCCGGTTCAGCCGGACTGTGTTGAAGGCTTGTTCTTCGAGTGTCAGCGCGTGCCAGTAGGCAAGGCGCAATGTTGCCGTCCACCTGCGGATAAACGCGAGGCCGCGCCAGCGAAAGAAATATCTTTACATCGTCCGCATAGAGACAGCCGAGACCATGTTTTTTTCAAACCACCTCCGGTAGAAGAACGCGCGACGGTTTCCATGAAGCTAAAGGTGGACGGGGAGCGTTTTGAGCCGCCTGACAGAGAAAAGTGGCGGTTGCACGGACAATCCCTGTATGTGGAGTAATCAGTATCCAGTGGACGAGTGGAAATGCACGCGGACGAGTCGTATTGAGCGGATACAGGACAACATGAACAATGTAGTCAAAAATTTATGCATTTCAGAAGGGTTGTGGTAAACATTTACAGGCGGAACCATGAAGAAGGTGTTATGTGTTTCGATGGCACTATGTTTGTCTGTGGGCACCGAAAGCGGCGCGTCGGCAGTTGGCAAGAGACGAAATAAAAGAAGGCGCTGCCCATGTTAAAAGCGATTATAAAACTATTGAAAAAGATTGCGAAAATTTCTCAAAAAAGATGATAAGACGAAGTATGTTGCATACTGCTATCTCTCAAAAATATGCTTTAAACGCGGAGATATGAGAAAAGCCGCGTGCCGCGGCGGACAATTTGAACAAACTTGATCCAGACGCGATCGCCGCGCATGTTCTAACATTCCCCGCCAGGGTGAGGATAAGGAGCCTCAAAGTATGCCAGAAGTGGACTGGGGAAAATAAAAACGAAGACGGAAAGGTTTATGACCGCCGTGATAGAGCCGTCTATGTCAATGGCACGTCTGCCTCAGCGATATGGCACGCTTTTGATGGGAATGCGGTCACGGCGGAGGATCGGTATAAAAAATCGTTACATAAATTGAGCCTAGGTTTTCCTTAGAGGATCCGCATACCATTCCCTATGTCGGTAGTTCTGCCGCGCTGCCTTTTCGATCTAAGTGCTTTCAGCCGGCATGGAGCATGTGTTTTATCAAACCGCGCCGTAAAACTTCTCCCTTTAGGGGGAGGATAGAAGGTGTACCTTAACTAGGATTTTTTTGACGTTAGTCTGGTGTCCTTTGCGATTCGATATATTGGCGTAGAA
>CAYWQK010000012.1:0-32221 GCA_964460575.1 uncultured Desulfovibrionaceae bacterium
AACATCACTCATCTCGAATAGCCCCTATATATGGCTATCTGCCATATTTTCCTTGTTGGTTTTTCCTCGCGGATGGCAGGAGCGGCACTAGTTATCAGAAAATCAGAGTTTCCAAGAAGATAGGCGGAATACCTAGCACGCATGAGAGGGCTTCAGCTGTAGGCGCTAGGGTTCGTTCCATTAAGAATTGGGCCACAGCAGAGGGCAAATTCGCGGCCGGAGCCGCGGGGGGGGGCGCACTAGGGAATTCTTTTTTGGGGATTAATATAGCGCGTGGTCCCGCACGCTTGCGGCACTGTGCGGGAACGCTGACTATTTTGCAGTCCCCAGAGCGTTAGCTTTCTGGCTGTTTGAGCGTCAAGAGGGCAGTTTGCGTTCAGCGCAAACAAAAACGGCCTACACAGGGTAGGCCGATTTTGAAAAGGTTAAGGAAGGATTCAGGAGGAAGGATATCTTTATCTAAGCAAGATGCGTGCCAAAGTTTATTTTTTTAAATAACAAACTGTAATTAAAGGATATTTATATACATGGATATGCCATGTCATGTCAAAAAATTTTTTAGCGCCGCATAAAATGGCCTCTTCATGGCAGGTGGCACAAAAATTTTTTTACTAGGACGTCGCCGCTTCCGCGCTAAAATGCTGGGAGATTTTTATAAGCCTAAGTTCATGAAGGGGGATATCCGGAGTAACAGCTCTGGCCAGGACCAGCGGAGAAATGTATGCTTCGCTCCAGTCGAAGGTCAGTTCCAGCCCTGTTTTGCTTTCTTTGATGGATGAAAAAAGCGGGCGGATATCGTTAATCCTTGGGCCTTTCTTGGTTTCCCGCGTGAGGAGGAATGACGGCGTGGCGGAGAAAGCTCGCCACTTCTCAAGAAATATGCCGGGGAAAACGCTTTCTTTGCCAAAGGGTTCGTAGCGGAGCGTAAATATTTCGCTTTGCGCGCCAACGGTCTTGAGGTTGGTGGGGATGGGTTCAATTCCGGTCAGCTTCATGCCGCGTACAAAAAGTGGTTCCAGTTTTGAACGGATGTCTCCCGCTGGAATGGGGAGGCGCAGCGTAATGGCAAACCATTCCGCAAGGCTTTCTACGCCAACAGGTAGAGCGCGTCCGAATGAAAGCAGCGGCATAGGGTGAAAACCCTGGGAGAAGGCCATGGGTATGTCTGCCCGGCGCAGGAGTCTTTCCAAAAAGGACTGCAGCTCCAGCTGGCTGATATAAGCGGCTTCGTGCTGTTTTGTATGCCAGATGCGGTAGCGCGCAGCTTTGACGCCAAGAGCTGCGGAGATAGCCGGCGGCGCGGTGGGCTTATGGCGCGGAGGCGGCGCGATGAGGCGGCCTTCCGTATCTTTGAGCGGGGAGTGGGCCTGCTGGTCGCGCTGAGAAAAGACCAGGCGGTTGCAAAGGCGGGTTCCTTCCGGCAGCGCGGGGTTTTTGGCTAGTCTGGAGGGTCCGGCGACCGTATCGCACGCCCCGCAGTGGCGGCAGGTTTCGTAGCGGCAGTCGCCGGTGATGCGGCCCTCGAATGCGCGGCGGCGCTCTTTAAGCAGGAAGTCACGGGAAACGCCGCCTTCGATGTGATCCCAGGCGAGCGCTTTTTCAGGGTCGCGGGGGCCTGTGTATGCGGCGGGGTCAAGGCCTTCTTCGCGCATAGTTTCAAGCCAGGGATCGAGGGAGAAATATTCCATCCAGTCGGCAAAAACCGCGCCTTTGCGGTAAGCTTTTTCCACTACGTCAGCTAAACGGCGGTCTCCCCTGGAAAGAATGCCTTCCAAAAAACTCACCGCGGGTTCATGCCAGCGCATTTTCAGAGCTTTTTCCTTTTTAAAGCTATCAAGTACAAGATGAACGCGGCGAGTTATTTCTTCCATGGGAATTTGGCCTTCCCATTGGAAAGGCGTGTGCGCCTTGGGCACAAAAGGCGATAGAGCGGCCGTAACCTGGAGTCTTGGCAGGCCGCGGCCAGCGGCATCCCTGACCTTTCGGCATAAATCTGTGATGGCGAGCAGGTCATCGTCGGTTTCACCCGGAAGTCCGATCATAAAATAAAGCTTAACCTGCTGCCAGCCGTGCTGGAAAAGTTTTTGCACGTGAACAATAAGCTCTTCTTCCGTTACGCCTTTATTGATGATGTCGCGCAGCCTTTGGCTTCCGGCTTCCGGGGCCAGCGTTGCACCCGTGCGGCGGATGTCGGCCATTTTTTCCATGATGGCGTCGTCAATGGAGCCGACCCTGAGCGAGGGCAGGGAAAGGGAAATCTGCTCGGCTGCGCAGCGGTCAGCGGCGCTGAGGAAAAGGGCCTTAAGTGCGGAAAAATCCCCGGCGCTCAACGCAAGGAAGGATACTTCGTCAAAGCCAGTGGATTTGAGGCAGCGTTCAAGGATGCCGTTGACGTTTTCAAGTCCGCGCTCTCTGGCGGGGCGGTAGAGCATTCCCGCCTGGCAGAAACGGCAGCCCCTCGTGCATCCGCGAGCGATTTCAAGGCTCAGCCTGTTGTGCACGGCGCCGAAGGGAAGCACCTGGCGTTCAGGATAGGGAGCCGTGTTCAAGTCGGCGACAACGCGCCTTGCGGGGCGAGGCAAATCTGGTTCAATGGGCAAAAGGCGTGTTGGATTTTCCTTTGAGGGAATGTAAAGCCCGGGCACATAAACACCGGGGATTTCTGCAGCCGCGCGGAGATAACGGGAGCGGGGCCAGTTTTCTTTTCGGGCTTTTTTTAGCAGTTCGCAAACATCGAGAAGCAAGCTTTCTCCGTCGCCCAGCATCATGAGATCCATGAAGGGCGCTAGGGGCTCAGCCGCTGTAGTGCAGCCTCCTCCGGCTGCCACGATGGGATATTCCCCAAGACCCGCTTCAAGCCGATCCGCTGCTCTGAAGGGTATGTCGGCGAGATCCAGCATGTAGAGCACATTTGTGTAGCAAAGCTCATGCGTGATGGCAAAGCCCAGGAAATGCGTTTTGCCGAGCGGCGTGTCCGATTCCAGTGTAGCCAGATCAAGATGATATTCGCGTAACAGTTTTGCTGTTTCCAACTGCGGCGCATAAACACGTTCGGCAAGTATATCGCTGCGGTCATTGAGAATGGAGTATAGAATTTTTTGTCCTAGGTAGGACATCCCGACTTCATACAGGTCTGGGAATGCAAGGGCGCAATGCAGCATGCCAGCTCTAAGAGGCTTATGGACGCTGCCTTCTTCCGTGCCTAAATAGTGGCTTGGCCTGGGCAGGAGGGAGAGTATTTCTTTCATCTGGAGCCTTGGGCTGGAAACGTGAACGAGAAGCGTTTATTGCTGAAAAGCCGGCGAACCGCAAGGGATCGCCGGCCTTTTGAAGGCAGGGCGCACTGCGCCATTAGGGAGTTAACGCCGGGGGAAAGCCTACTTTGTTCTGATGATGCCGCCGCCCATAGGCTGGGTGGACTGCAGCGTCATACCCTTCATGCCTGTCAGCGTAAGGTTTGTGCAGGCCTCGAGATATTTGTCTTCAAGGCCTTCCGGAAGTTTTTCGTAAACATAGAGGAAATGGCGAGATTCGATTTTGCCTTTGAATTCCTCTTCGAAGGGATAGCCATACGGTAGCATCATCATCTGTACACCGCCCTGCTGGACAGGGACAACCTGCAGGATGGCAACATCGCTGAGGCCCTCTTCCGTGTATTTGCCGAGCGCGAGCTCACCGGTGACCAGTTTGACCAGACGGACATCATACGCCATAAGAATTCTCCTTGAATAGGAAGCGGTTCGCTTTAGGGGTTGTCCGCAGGTAGCGGATTTTCTTTTAGGTAGGTATTCCGTCGTGCTCTGTCAAGTTTTACAACCAGGTGGACATGCGGTAGAGTCTTGAAAAGTGATGCGGAATGCCACTGACCGGAGAGAATATGCACGCAGTTATGGATGCCATAGGGTATACTTTTAAGAATACTTCCCTGCTGACTGTGGCGTTGACGCACAGTTCGTGGGTTAACGAGCAAAACGAGGGAGGAATTCGTCACAACGAGCGGCTGGAATTCCTTGGCGACGCCGTATTTGAGCTGGTCGTGACCGAGCGTTTATTCAGATTATTTCCTGACGTCCGAGAAGGCGATTTGACACAGCTGCGTTCTTCGCTGGTCAGCACGGCTTCTTTTGCCGCTATTGCCCGCAAAATTGGCCTTGCGGATTTCCTGCGGATGGGCCGCGGAGAAGAGCGGCAGGGAGGGCGGGGGCGCGATCCCCTTCTCGCGGATACGCTTGAGGCCGTGCTTGGGGCTGTATATTTAGATGGCGGATTGTCGGCAGCAAAGGGCGTGGTTGATAGATTGTTTGCGGATCGTTGGCTTGCCGCTGCGATACCAGTGAAGAAAAAAGATTGTAAAACGCGTCTGCAGGAAATTACGCAGCGCTTGGATGGGGCGGCCAGAGGCTTGCCCGTGTACGCGCAGGCGGAAACGTCTGGGGAAGAGCACGCGCCTTATTTTACAGTAAATGTAACGCTGCCTGACGGACGGCGCTTTACGGGTTCGGGGCAGAGCCGCCGCGCTGCGGAGCAGATGGCGGCACGTCAGGCTCTTGAGTCGCTGAGCGCTGATGATCAGCCATGATTTTATGGATCCTTAGCGGAGACGAAAGAACAGAATACGGCCACTTGTTTGTTTAAACGGTGATGGCCGCGAAAGCTGAAATATTTTTCCTTCAAAAAAGTATTCCCTATCTGAAGCCGTGTTTTAAGCGGCGGAAAAAAGGGCTGTGTGTTCCATACCTATTGCGGGAATTGCGTAAAAAGAGGCCCGGTGCGAAAACACCGGACCTTTTTTATAGCGTTTGGAGGGGGATTTTTAGCAAATGCCCTGCGTCAGCATGGCATCGGCAACCTGGCGGAAGCCAGCTATATTGGCGCCAAGAAGCAAGTTGCCGGGGGCGTTGAATTCCGCGGCCGCGGAAGAAGCTTCATTGTAGATGTTGGCCATGATTTCCTTGAGTTTGGCATCAACATCGTCGAAGCTCCAGTGGATCATCCCCGCGTTCTGGGCCATTTCCAGTTGGCTGGTGGCTACGCCGCCCGCGTTGGCAGCCTTGGAGGGCGCGAAGAGGATGCCGGCGGCTTCGTAGGCATGGATGGCGTCAAGGCAGGAAGGCATGTTGGCGCCTTCTGCTACAGCGAAACAACCGTTGCTGATAAGCGATTGGGCAGCCTTGAGGGAAATTTCGTTTTGTGTGGCACAGGGGAAAGCCACATCGCAGGGAACAGTCCAAGTGGCGTTCATGCCTTCGGGATATTCGTCAACAGGGATATAGGTGGAGCCTGGGCAGAGTTCTGCGTAGCGGGTCAAGGAGGCGCGTTCCACTTCCTTTACCTGCTTGAGTACGTCCACATTAATGCCTTCAGCTTGGTAGATAGTGCCTCTGGAATCGCTGATGGTTACGGGCAGAGCGCCAACTTGGTATAGCTTTTCTACGCAGTAAGTGGCCACGTTGCCAGAACCGGAGACCGTGCAGGTACAGCCTTCAAGGGAGCGGCCTTTTTCCGCTAGCATTTCTTCGGCAAAGTAAACAAGACCATAGCCGGTTGCTTCCGAACGGGCAAGGGAGCCGCCGTAGAGCAAAGGCTTGCCTGTAAGCACGCCTTCGTAATGGGCCGTAAGCTTTTTGTACTGGCCATAGAGGTAGCCGATTTCACGGCCGCCAACGCCGATATCGCCGGCGGGCACGTCAACCCTAGGTCCGATGTGGCGGTAGAGTTCATTCATAAAGGCTTGGCAGAAATGCATGATTTCCATGTCGCTTTTGCCTTTGGGGTCAAAGTCGGCACCGCCCTTGGCGCCGCCGATGCTCAGCTGCGTGAGGGAGTTCTTGAAGGTCTGTTCCAGTCCAAGGAACTTTAGCACGCCGAGGTTGACGCTGGGATGGAAGCGCAGACCGCCTTTGTAAGGTCCAAGCGCGGAGTTAAATTGGATCCTGAAACCGTGATTCGTTTGGATTTCGCCCTTGTCATTCACCCAGTCCACACGGAAGGAAATAGTGCGCTCCGGCTCCACTATACGTTCAAGAATTTTATTTTCCTTGTAAACGGGATAGGCTTCGAGAAGAGGGGTGAGGGTGGTGAGTACTTCTTCGGCAGCCTGCAGGAAGAGTGTCTGGTGAGGGTAGCGCTGGTAAAGAGAAGAAAGGACGTCCTGAATGTACAGTTTCATGGTTTGCCTCCGAATGCGTCCGCGGCGACAAACCGGGCGCATCAGCATAGAAAAAGTTTTGTTAGCGGAAAGCACTATACGCCAAAATAAAATGGATGACAATAGTGTAACTGGTATATAACGGGAAAAAGTTAAAATACTTTTTTATAAATAAAAACAATATAATAGAATGAATGATACCCAGAAAAATACATATTACAATTTTGTAATATTTTGCTTGGTATAGTTTTGCTGTTCCTGCTGGCGCAGCCGGTTCACCCTGGCCTCCGTTAAAAGCGAAAAAGGCGGCGCAAGTCGAAATTTTTCGTTGCGCTTGATCCAATGGCGGCCTCAAATACAACACTGACACTCAGCGTGCGTTCTACAGGGTACTCTATGACAATTATAACGTTGTCAATCACTTCACTGTGGCTGGCGACCTTTACAGGAAGCAAGGCGCGGGCTACCCTATAGACATCATAGTGATAGACGGACGGCGGCCAACGGTGAACCCTGTATTTCCGGCGGGGCGCGTGCCGCATGTGTACAACAGTTTTGAAGAACTCGAGGAGGTAATAAATGCCATACGCGCTAAGGGTGCGAGGCGGGGGGATGGAAACAGCGATACCGGTGGAGGAGAAAACAGTGCCGGACGTCAGGACGCTGTACGAAAAGGTGAGCTGGTCGCTGTGGATAGCAATGAAAAAGGAACTCAAACGCAGGAGAAACTCGACGAAAAGCGAGGAACAGCTGCTGAACGAGTGGATAGAACGTCTGAACGCGGCGGGGATTTACATGCCGACGGGGTGCAATCTGGACGAAATACTGGAGAATCTCTGGATGACGGACATGTTCCACATTCTAGCGGAGAACGAGAAGTTTCCAATCGAGCTGAGCGAGAAGGAGAAAATCAGCGAAGAGGAAGCGAAGGATCTGGAGGACTGGGAAACGCTGACGGAAGGACTGGTTCAAAAGGAAGCGGACTGGATGTAGCGAAGGAGCAAGAGGCGGAGAAACCAGCGCTTCCCCGTACGGAAAAGGCGGAGAAGGCCGCGCCGAAAGTGAAGGACACAGACACACAGTCCGCGTATGCGCCGGTATCCAAGGGGTTTGCGCTTGGTACGTTGGTACCTAAGAACTTGGCGCTGCCGCTAAGCAATGCGCTGCAACGGATAAGCGAGGCGCATGGCGGCGACATAGACGCCTACGTTGCGAAAGAACTTGGGTTTGAATCAATAGAGGCCATGCATGAGGTGTTTGCCGCTGAGCAGGTGGACGCACTCGGCATGGCCCTTCATCATATGTCACAAGGCAAAGGCTTCATCCTCGGCCGGTCTGAAAATAGGGATTGACAAAATACGTAAACCCGTTGATTTCCCTTTCCAGATTGGTGAGTAACGGTATCGGGATCGCTGATCGAAATATACAATGGAACTGCCTTGTCTGCCTGCGGAAAAAGCAGACGGGAGCGAAATAACATGACGCATGCTGGAGATGGCGGCAAAATGGCTTCGACAGGACGAAAATATTGGATATGTGTTTTAGCTGTGGCGGTATTGTGTGCGCTTATTTATGCTGGTGTGTTCATTACAGAGCATAGAATTGAAAGCGCAGTCCGTGATGTGCTTTTTAATGTCGCGCAGGACAACGGCATGATTATGGATGTAAAGGACATTCGCTATGCCCTTTGGAGCAACCGACTTGCTGTAAACGGACTGGCCTTCAGAAATGAAGAGCAAAACGGATTTAACCTTTCTGTGCGCGAGGTTATACTAGAGGGGATCAATAGGAATATAGCCCTGCGCATGTTCTGGGCAGAGGCGAATTCTTTGCCGGATGGTGTGCAGCCTATTGTCAGCCGTGCCGTTTTCAGAAACCTTCATATCCGTCTGGCTTCATATTATACGCTCCAAGAGAGGAGCATTGAAGAACTTGCCGTTGACATGACCCAAATAAGAAGACTGCTGAAAACCGAGTCCGTTCATCCTTCAGAAGGCCTTACGCAGATGATCCTTGCTTCTGTTGCATACGGAAAGGCCGATAGTAAGGGGCTGAGGTTCCGTTATGAGATTATGCCTGGACAGGAAGTCGTCCTTGAAATAGATGAGGAGGTCGAGAGAGGGGTCCGTGGAGGGCATTTGGATGAGTGCCTTATCCAAGGGATCCGCTGCCTGCGGCCGGACGGACAGGAGGCGCTGCGCGTAGAAAAGCTGCTACTTCGCCAGTTGAATCCTTCCCAAAAAATCCTAGAGTGGCTGTGCGAGGAGCAAAAGTCAGAGCCTTCTTTCCAGGATGTCTTTAGGGAGCTTTTTTGCGGCGAGCGTTCTTTTTTGGAATTGTGCGAGATGGAAGGCGTTACGTTTGTTGCCACAGGAATTGAGCCGGTTACGCTAGGCCTTTTCTGCTGGGAAAATCCCCGGACAAAGCCTTTCGCCTGTGCTTTTACGTTGAAAAAGCTACGTATACCCTTGACGCTTGAGCCTGAGTTTAGCAGTCTTTCTTTGCTTGGCTACTCGCACTTAGATATGGATGTCGCCTTCAGCGGTCAGCTCTTCCAGCCTGTAGGCAGTTCTCAGTCCTCAGTACTGCGTATGGATGTAACGGGACGCGATATGGGCACCGTTTCGTTTGCCTCGCGATGCCTTCTTGATGAGTCTTTGACTCGCGCTGAACTGCCGCGGATATTGCTTGATGAAGGTATCCGTATAGAGAGCCTAAGCCTTTGCTATACGGAAGAAGGCCTTATTGCCAGGCTTGCCGGATTAGGAAAGCGGATTTTTGGCGTTAGGCCGGAAAGTATGGTTGATACGTTTAGCGAGTCCATATGGAAAACACTGCCAGACTCTGAAAAGACACCGGCGAAGCAAAAGCTGCTCTCGCGCATACAGCTTTTTCTGAATAGACCGGGGAAGATTTCCGTATCCGTTGTTCCACCTGTGCCAGTAACGCTTGGAAGCGTTACCTCCGCTCTGGAGAATTACGCCACCGTGGATATTCAGGAAGGTCCCAGGACACTTCAGGAATTATCACAGTAGCACTGAAATATGGGAAGCCGCTTTTTTTTTTGACGTTGGGCATGGAGTGGATTTGTGGATAGTCGCGGGCGTTATCGCGTTCAGCCGGCAGTTTCCTTTACTTTTCGCCCTAGGCTGAGAAATCACCCGTATCCTATGTAACGCCAGGGGGTTTTTGTGTGCTGGAGGCCTGGGGGAGCATTGCAGAGAAAAAGACGCCGCGGAAATGTCCGCGGCGTCTTTATTGGAGGAACCGCCGTCCGTTTTGAACGGAGCGGTGGCTTGCGTTTTTTCTAGAGTTCAGGAGGCAGCTTGCTGAGTTCGGCATAGCTGAACACAGGGCCGTCAACACAGACGAGCTTTCCGCCGATGTTACAGCGATGGCAGATGCCGATGCCGCACTTCATGCGCTTTTCTAGCGTGGTGAAGATTTGGTCGTCGGGGAATTTCATTTCCTTCAGGGCCATCAGGGTGAACTTGATCATGATTGGCGGGCCACAGAGCACGGCGATGCAGTTGTCGGGCTTGGGGGCGAGTTCTTTGAGGACGTTCGGGATCAGGCCCACGCGGTGCTTGTCATCGGGGTCCCAGCCCTCAGCTGGGATATCGATGGTCAGGGTCGCGTTGAGGTTGGGATCAGCCAGCCAGTCCTTGATGTCGCTCTTGAACGATAGATCTCCCGGCGTTTTAGCACCGTACAGGAGGCTAATTTTGCCGTAATCTTCTTTATGGTCCAGCAGATATAGCATGATGGTCCGGATAGGAGCCATGCCGATGCCGCCACCGATGAAGAAGATATCCTTCCCTTTCCAGTCCTTGTAGGGGAAGGGCTTGCCGAGCGGGGCACGCACGCCGATCTTGTCACCGGCTTTCAGCCTATGAAGCGCCGTAGTGACTTCGCCAGCCCGCATAACGGAGAACTGGAGGTAGTCCATGCGAGTTGGCGGCGAGTTGATAACAAAAGTGGATTCGCCTACGCCGAAGAGCGAGAGCTGTCCCACCTGACCGGGTTCAAAGCTGAACGCTTTCATGCGTTCCTCGTCATCGATTTTGATGCGGAACGTCTTGATATTGTGCGTTTCCTGCACAGTTTCCACAATGGTGGCGATTTCAGGCAGGAGCGGATTTTGTTCGTTCACAAGAGTCTCCTTGTGTTTTTCCGGAAAGGCGTGGCCTTTCCGGACCCATCGCCGGAGCCGTAAAGGCTCCTTCAGCGCGAGAAGAGTCGGGCCCTGGGTTTAATCCCCTCAGGCCGGGCTAAACGACTATTCTTCTATGGCCTTCTGCACGATTTCGCGGATGTCCAGAGACACAGGGCACTGGGCCACGCAGCGGCCGCAGCCGGTGCAGGAAAAACGGCCGTCCTCAATGGTTTCGGTCGAGTACCAGTACTTGTGGGACACGCGGTTGCGCATGCGCTGCGCTTTGGCCATGCGCGGGTTGTGGCCGCTGGCTTCGCGGGTGAACATGGGGGACATGCAGTAATCCCACGAACGCAGACGGCGTCCGCCCTGCTCAGAGCTTGCATCGCCTTCATCGGAGATGTTGAAGCACTGACAGGTGGGGCACATGTACGTGCAGGCGCCGCAGGACAGGCATTTGGACGTCTGGGCGACCCAGAAAGCCATGTCATTGAAGCGGGCCTTGAGGCGTTCCGGAGCCTTGCTCAGGTCAGGGCGGGGAGCGATTTTCTTAGCTGCTTCAGTGCGGATCTTGCGAGCAGCGTCCATCTTTTCGGCGCCATCGGGCAGTCCGCTTTCTTTTAGGAAAGCTTCGCCCTTATCGGTGACGGATTCAAGGACATAGCCGCCGTCAACTGTCGTCATTAATACGTCGGAGCCTTCGGGACTGGCAGGTCCGCCGCCGACCCAGGTGCAGAAGCAAGTGTGGGTCGGGGAGTCGCAGGTGCGGGTCACAATGAGCGTGGCTTCGCGGCGCGCGGCGTAGTAAGGATCCTTGAATTTGCCCTTGAGGTAGGGCGTATCTAGCGCGACAAGCCCGCGGGCGTCGCATGCGCGACAGCCGAAGAGCACGGTGGGCGTGGCTTCGATAGGCGCAGCAAGCGCGAGGCTGCGATTGCTGAGATTTTCAGGATCTTTGGTAATCTGGTAATTCACAAGCGTTTCGCAAGCCGGGATGATGGCACCCTTGGGCGAAATGGTCGACTTGGCGAGTTCCGGTGCGGGGTCGCCTTCCTTCCATTCGCGGAAGAGAACGGCTTTGCCCTCCTTGTGCGGAGCAAGCACGCGGCGGGTTTGGGCAACCTTAGCCAGCCACGGGGCCAGTCCGTCAGAGGCCAGAAAACAAGTGGTCATGGCTTAGGCCCCCTCGATCTGGTGTTCAGGGATGTTCTTTTCTTCCACTTCATAGCCGAGGAACGGCGGCACGGCCTCAAGCTGAGTGCCGGGCTGGTAGCCGTCAAATAGCGTACGCACGATGCGCGCGGCATGGAGCTTAAGTGCTCCAACCGGAATGCCCATGGGGCAGGCACGGTTGCATTCGCCACAACCTGTGCAGCGGCCAGCGAGGTGCAGCGCATGAATGAGCTGGAAGAAAAGTTTGTTGACAGGAGTATCTTCCTGGGTAACCCAATGCGGTTCACGACTGTCGGCCACGCAGTATTCGCGGCAGACGCACATCGGACAGGCGTTGCGGCATGCATGGCAGCGGATGCAACGTTCGATGCATCCCTTCCAGAAGCTCATTCGCTGTTCGAGTGTTAGACCGTCCAGGTAAGTGAGGATGGCGGCGGCTTCGGGCTTAGCATCCTCGGAGACCTTCACGGGTTCGCCGGCAAAGTGGTCATACACAGGCGCGTTAGGTATGGTGCAGGCGCGGCACTTATCTTGGGCCACGTCTTTCATGGGCAGGGAGTATTCCTGGCCGTCGGCAACCACGCGCAGCGTGTCGCCGTTGCCTTCAACAGAATCAATGCGCTTGCCCGCGCCTATCTTGGCGATGATGCGGTCAAAGCTCACGGTTCCGTTGCAACCCATGGCAAAGATTTCAATAGCATCTCGGTCAATCAGCTTTTCCTGCAAGAGCTCAACGAGGCCCTTGCCGTCGCAGCCTTTAACAACCACGCCGATTTTTTTGGCCGGCGGGATGGGATCGCCGCGTTTGACGCCGACCATAGCCGCTGCCTGGGCGTCTTTAACAAGCTGCGGGATCATGTTCGCGGTGGAATGCACGTTGAACGGTCCCCAAATTAGCTTGTCCACGTCTTCGGGCTTGCGCATGTAGAGCGGTGTGGCGTGCAGACCGTCAAAGCTCTGCTGCCAGCCGACCACGCAGAAGAGGTGGTCGTCGGAGAGCGCTTCTTTGAGCTGTTTCTTGAGCTCGTCCAAGGCGGGGTTTGCACCGCAGCTAAGATTGCGCAGTGGCGCAGCCGAAGCAAGCTCCGGCAGTTCGTAGGCGGGCGCCGCGTCCTGGAACTTGGGCGCAGGACCCAGCTTATGGATGCGGTCCGTAAAGGCCGTTACAACCTGTTTCCAACGCGGTCCTTCGGATGCGGAAACCCAGGTGTATTCAAAGCGGGCCGGATCGATGCCCACGATGGGCAGGAATTCCTTGAGGAGTTCCAAACGGCGGCGGGCATAGAAGTTGCCAGCGGAGTAGTGGCAGTCACGCGGGTGACAGCCGGAAACCAAGACGCCGTCCGCGCCGGAGAGCAGAGCCTTCAGCGGGAAGAGCGGATTGACGCGGCCCGAGCAGGGGACGCGGATAATGCGCAGGTCCGTGGGTTGGATAGCACGCGCTACGCCGGCGGTATCAGCACCGCCGTAGGAGCACCAGTTGCAGAGAAAGCCCACGATCCGGAGTTCTTTGCCTGTCAGCACTGACATAGGGCGTTCACCTCCGCAAGAATCTGGTTATCAGTGAAGTGCGAAAGCTGGATGGCGCCCTGCGGGCAGGTGGCCGCGCACAAGCCGCAACCCTGGCACACAGCCTCGATGACTTGTGCCTTGATTTCGCCGCGGATATTCTCCTTGGTGATGGCCTGGAACGGGCAGACATCCACGCACTTTCCGCAGCCGACGCAGCGCTTGATGTCTACGCTGGAGATCTGCGGATCGCTTTCAAGCTTCGGCTTGGAGAGCAGGCCGATAACCTTGGCGGCAGCGCCGCTGCCCTGGGCGACGGAGGACGGAATGTCTTTCGCACCCTGGCAGGAGCCGGCAAGGAACACGCCCGCAGTGTTGGTTTCCACAGGACGCAACTTGATATGGGATTCCAGGAAGAAGCCGAAGTTATCGTAGGAGATATGCAGGGTTTCAGCAAGCTTGCCGGAGCCCTTGGAACCTTCGACGCCAACGGCGAGGACTACCAGGTCAACAGCCACTTCCACGGGCTTGCCAAGAAGTGTGTCTGCGGCGCGCACGATGTACTGACCCTTGCCGTCCGGCTGAATGGCGGACACGCGGCCGCGGATGTATTCCGTGCCGTATTCCTCAATAGCGCGGCGGGTAAATTCATCATACAGTTTGCCTGGGGCGCGGATGTCCATGTAGAACACATAGGACTGGGAATCGGGGATGTGGTCCTTGGTCAGCACAGCCTGCTTCGCCGTGTACATGCAGCAGAAGCCGGAGCAATACGGACGGCCGATAGAGCGATCACGGGAGCCCACGCAGCAGATGAACGCGACTTTCTTCGGTTCTCTGCCGTCGGAGGGGCGCAGAATGTGCCCGCCCGTGGGGCCAGCGGCGGAGAGAAGGCGTTCGTACTGGAGGGAGGTGATCACATCGGGGTAGCGGCCTCCGCCATATTCGCCGTAATGTGCCTTCCAGTCCATGAGATCATAACCGGTAGCGGCAACGATAGCGCCAACTTCCTCAGTGATGACTTCGTCTTTCATTTCGTAGTTGATCGCGCCGGTGGGGCAAACTTTCGCGCAGACGCCACATTTGCCTTCGGTCAGCTTGCGGCAGTACTGCGGATTGATAGTTGCCTTCTTGGGGATCGCCTGAGGAAATGGAATGTTAATAGCAGTGGTGGGACCCATGAATTCGTTGAAGCGGTCCGGAGTCTTTTTTGCAGGGCATTTTTCCATGCACGCGCCGCAGCCGGTACACTTGCTGAAATCAACGTAGGTCGCTTTGCGTTTGATGTTCACGCTGAAGTTGCCCACGTAGCCGCTAACTTTTTCCACTTCAGAAAGCGTATATAGAGTAATATTGGGATGCTGGGACACGTCCACCATCTTGGGGCCGAGAATACAAGACGAGCAGTCAACGGTGGGGAAGGTCTTGTCGAGCTTCGCCATCTTGCCGCCGATGGCGGGTTCGCGTTCCACCAGAACGACCTGCAGGCCTGCATCCGCGCAGTCAAGCGCGGCCTGGATGCCGGCAACACCGGCACCGACCACCAGAACTTTTTTGATGGTTTCGAATTTCTTGGAGAACAGGGGAGCGTTGCGGCGGAGTTTTTCCACGGCCATGCGCACAAGTTCGCTCGCCTTGTTGGTGTTGGCTTCCTTATCCTTGCCGATCCAGGATACATGCTCGCGGATGTTGGCCATTTCAAACATGTATTTGTTCAGGCCGGCGCGCTCCACAGCACGGCGGAACGTAGGTTCGTGCATGCGCGGGCTACAGGATGCCACAACTACGCCGTCAAGGTCGTGCTTCTTGACCATTTCCACGATATGGTCCTGGCCAGGTTCAGAGCACATGTACATGTTATCCGTCGAGTAGGCCACATCGGGGAACGATTCAGCGTTCTTCGCGACCTTGACGCAGTCTACTGTGCCGGCGATGTTGGAACCGCAGTGGCAGATAAATACGCCGATTTTCATGCGGAGACCTCCTTACCGATCTTCTGCAGCGCCTGGGTGGGGCTCACGCAGAGCTTGTTCAGTCCAAGATCGGATTCCTTCAGACCGAGGGCGATGCCCATGAGCTGGGTGAAGTAAAGCACCGGCATGTCGAATACGGCGTTCTTCGCACGGGCGGCCTGTTCCTGGCGCAGGTCTAGGTTCATGTGGCACAGCGGACAGGCCACGGCGATCATGTCCGCGCCGTAACGTACAGCGGTTTCGATCAGGCGTCCGCTTAGGCGTTCTGTAATATCGCGCCGCGGAATGCCCATAGAGGCGCCGCAGCACTCTGTTTTCAGCGGGAAGGGCACGACTTCGGCACCAAGCGCTTCAAGAAGGCGATCCATGGAGGTTGGGTTTTCTGGATCGTCAAATTGCATTATTTTCGGCGGGCGGCTCAGAAGACAGCCGTAATAAGGGGCGATCTTCAGGCCTTTCAGCGGAGTTTTGACTTTAGCAGCTACGTTTTCGATGCCATAGTCTTCCACCAAAAGCTGGAGCACCGAATAAGTGTCAGGTAGGGGTTCTTCACCTTTTTGCCCTATCGGAGGACAGGGTTCGTCGAGAAGGGCATCCACCTTAGCGCGGAATTCGGGTTCGGCCATGTGGTGGCGCGCCGTCTTCAAATTGAGGAGGCAGCTTGGACAGGGCGTGGTGAATTTAGTCGCTCCGCTCTGGGCCATGGTCTTGGCCGCGATGGTCAGGTTGCGGGCGCTAAGCGCGGCGGACAGAACAGCGTCTGTGGTGTGCGCCGGCGTGGAGCCGCAGCAACTCCAATCCGGAAGGTCCTGCAGCTCGATGCCCAGTGCCTTGCAGACAGCCCTGGTGGAGCGTTCGTATTCCGCCGAGGTGCCCATGCCCGAGCAACCGGGATAATACGCAAGTTTCATAGAATACATTCCTTGTTATGTCTGTTCCGCATTAGTCCTGCCGCTGGAAATTTCCGCCACGGCATTTCTTTGCGCGGACGCTTTAACACAACGGATGACGCCTCAGCCGTCCATCCGAAGATCGTGGAAACGCTTGAAAATGCGTCCCACAGCGGCCTTTCCGCGAATCACGTGCGGCACAAAGGGCAGTTTCCGCTTGGGCATGATCTTAGGGACCAGGTCCATGTCGGTAAGGACTTTACCGGTGCGGAGCATGTACAGCGCCATCACGCCAAGTTCGTAAGCCCGCCCACTTACACGCACTGTCTGGAGGAAAGAATCCCAGAAGGCGTTCAGGGTAGGATGTTTTCCGCCTTCGCGGCGGTTCATGTGCCTCACCGTGTCCATAACCCGTGCGACGTCGATTTCGTTCGGGCAACGAGCCGTGCACGTAGAGCACGACACACAGAGCCACGGGGATGCAGCCTCAAATACGGCCTGCTTGTCGCCAAGCTGAAGCGCTCGCATGACCTGGCTCACCTGCATGTCGTACGCTGGCCCGCACGGACATCCGGCCGTACACTTTCCGCACTGATAGCAGTGGGAAAGATTCTGACCGCTTTCTTTCTCCACGGCGTGGAGAAAGTCTTCGTCGCGGACTGCTTCCAGATTTATGCTGTCCATGGTGTTCCTCAACTGTTTGTGAAAAAATCGGACGCCATTTCACGCGGAAAGGCAGGGGTGTACAGATCTTGCGCGATGCCCCCCTTCCTTCCGGAGGCGCAATCGTCCGGTGGAATACCGATAGTTTAGCTTTTTTATTGCGTTGAGTCCAGTCTCAAGAGCGAGATTTTATCAACAGTTTTTTTTGGTGGAAATTTGTTCCAATAGCCTAAAAATATATTGGTATTTTTAGAAAAATTCGCTGAGGTCTTGTTCCTTTCGCAAGCAACCTGGATTTTTTTTCTAAAAAAGATTCCTGCTGATAGCGTACGCGGGAATCTTTTTTAGAAAAAGAAGGCCTGGGAAACAGCGGCGGAGATGTCTATTTGGCTTTGCGGCGGGGGGGCGTGGCGTAGGCGTGCTCGGCAAGGCGTCCCAGCTCCTGCAGGCGTCGGTCAACGCGATCATACAGGGAACCCTTTGAGAAGCCGCCGTTTTTGAGTGGCCGCCCAACAGGGATGCCGGCTAGGAGTTCCATGGCCTCCGAGATGTGCCGGACGGGATAGATGGCAAATTTCCCGGAGTCAACGGCTTCTCTGATGCTCGGGGGGAGCATGAGGTGGTCAACATTGTCCGCTGGGATGATGACGCCCTGTTTTGACGTCAACCCGCGGCGGGCACAGACAGTGAAGAAGCCTTCGATTTTTCGGCTGACGCCGCCGATGGCCATGATGTTTCCCGTTTGGCTTACGGCGCCTGTAAAAGCTAGAGAGAGGTTAAGCGGCGTTTCGGAAATGGCGGAGAGCAGAGCCGCGAGTTCCGCTCCGGAGGCGGAATCCCCCTCGATGCCGTCATAATTCTGCTCAAAGCAGAGGCTACCGGTAAGCACGAGAGGTTTGTTGTAGGCAAAGCAGCGCACTAGATAGCTTTTGAGGATCAGCATGGCCTTGGTATGGATGGGGCCGCCGAGCTCTGCTTCTCTCTCTAGGTCGATAATCCCGTCGTGGCCGACGCCAACGGTGCAGGAAATGAGATGCGGAAGGCCAAATTCAAAATCCCCGTACATGGTCACGGAGAGGCCGTTGACCTGTCCCACGGCTTCACCCGTTACGTGGACTTTCAGCATATCGCGGTCGTACTCTTCCATGTACAGTTCTTCCACAAGATTGGCCCTGTAAAGGCGATCGGAAAGTGCTTCGTCCAAGTGAGCGCGGTTAACAGAGCCGCTTTTCTCCGCGCAGGCCAAGGCTTCGGCTTCAATCATGACGTCGCGGATGATCGGGTAGCGGAGGGAGATTTTTTTTTGGTCCTCACAGAGCAGAGAGCCATAATCAACGAGTCCGGCCATAGCCTCCCTAGTGAAAGGGAGCAGGGCGTTGCCATCGATGATTTTCGCGAGTCTGGCAATCCAGTCGCGGATGTTCTGCGCCGTGCGATCCACAGAATCCGTCAGCTGCGCTTTGATTTTGAAGAGTTTGCTGAAGCGCAGGTCATGGGTGAGCAGTGTTTCGTAGAGGGCCTCGTTACCAACTAGGATGACTTTGAGGTTCAGGGGAACCGGGGCCGGTTCTATACCTTTTGTGCGTACGGCGCCGTCCGGAGCATCGATGTTTTCGTCGAGTCGCGCGGAATTTGCCCGTAGCGCGCGGAGCAGACCTTCCCAGGCGGAGGGATGCTGAAGGATATCTTCTACCCGTAGAATGAGGAAGCCACCGTTAGCGCGGTGTAGGCTGCCTGCCTTGATCAGCGTAAAATCGGTAATCAAGGCGCCCATTTCAGATTCCCGTTCGATGCAGCCGAGAATATTGGCGGAGGTGGGGTGGTCGTCCACAATAATGGGCGCGCCATGCAGGGTGCTGTTGTCCACAAAAAGATTTATGTCGTAGCGGTAGGGGTCCTCGTTAGGGGCGCTGGCGGAAGGGTGAGGTTGCGCGCTTGCTCCCGCGCTGTTGGCCGCGGAAGCGACAGGAAGTCCGTCCTTGGGAAGGAACAGGTCTGGGTTATTGAGAATGTCGTTGTGTAGATCCTGGAAATAACGCTCCAGCGGCGGATTACAGGGGCAGGCCTTGAGCAGTCTCTCCTGCGCCGGCTTGAGGATATCTTCAAGCACGGAATCTATGATTTTGCGGTCGAGGTCCCGCTCGTCACTGTGGAAAATCCGTTCGGCGTCGGAGAGCTTACGCACAAGTCCTGACATGGCTTGGAGCAGGGCGTTTCCTTTACGTTTGAGACGCTGGCGCAGCTTGTCGTCCAGATGCTCAAATTCTTCTTCGCTCAGGCGCTTTCCTTCTATTAGGGGATAGAGCGTGAGGCCTCCCTGTTCATCCACGTCGAGATTGAAGCCCTTGTCCCCTGCGATTTTATCCATGTTCTGAAGAAGGGCTGTACGGGTATCCTGAAATTTTTTTTGGATGGCTCCCCGGCGCTTGACATTGCTTGCGTGCTCCAAGCGGGAAGGCAGTTCCTTGCGGATGTCTGCGAGGGCTGCGGCCATGGTGTCGCGCAGACGCTTGCCCTGCCCCGCGGGAACAGCCAGCAGATTAGGACGGTCCTGATCGTCGAAGCGGTTGACATATACAAGATCAGGGGGGGTAGGCAAGCGTTTTGCCCTTGGTTCGAGAAATTCGCGCAACAGGTAGATGCGGCCAATGTTTTCCGGGCCGCTTAAATAGATATTGTACCCGGCTTTATTGATATTCAGGGCTAGTTCCAAGGCCTTCATAGCTCGGGGCTGGGGAGGCGTACGGCGCGCATTGCGCGGAATGTCGTCGCTTGTGTTCCACGGCACGCGCTCTGCGGGGAGCAGTGGGCATAGTTTTTTAGAAGAGAGAGGTTTTATGCTCATGGCAGTCTCGACGTTACTGGAGGATAGAAGCTAGAAGAGCTTCGCCTCCGTTGTTCAGCATGTCTTCAGCGAGAGCCGTGCCAAGCGCATGGGGATTTTTCAGTCCGGCTTTGCGGCTGGCGCGCAGGACCTGCCGGCCATCCAGCGAGGCAATCAGTCCGTCAATGGCAAGTTCATTGCCACGCATCTGGGCAAAGGCGGCGATGGGTGCTTGGCAGCCGCCGTCCAGCCTCTGGGAAAACCCGCGTTCCGCTTCAACACATATGCGTGTGGGCGTATGCTCCAGCAGAGCGAGCACTTCCAGCACATCTTTGCGGTCTCTCCGGCATTCAATGCCAAGAGCGCCCTGTCCGACAGCGGGGAGGAATACCGGCGCTTCAAGGCGAAACATGTGCGGTGCGCCAAGCCCTAGGCGTTTTATGCCGGCCGCAGCCATGATGATGGCATCATACTGCCCATCGCGGAGCTTGCGCAAACGCGTGTCCACGTTGCCTCTAAGGTTTTCTACGCGGAGATCCGGCCGGAGAGAAAGAATTTGGGCCTGACGACGCAGGCTGCATGTGCCAACGCGGGCGCCTTGCGGTAACTCGTTTAGGGATGCAAAGCAGACGGAAAGCAACAGGTCGGCGGGGTCTTCGCGTTCCGGAACCGCGCCTAGGATGAGCCCTTCTGGGAGCGCCATCGGCACGTCCTTCATACTGTGCACGGCGAGGTCAGCTGCGCCGGAAAGCAGGGCTTCGTCAATTTCCTTAACAAAGAGTCCTTTACCGCCCACCTTCGCCAGAGGCACATCCTGGATAATATCGCCCAGGGTTTTGATGATGGAAAGCTCAACCTGGATGCCCGCTAGCGTGTGGAGGCGTTCCTGGATGTAGCGTGCCTGCCAAAGCGCAAGCTGGCTGCCCCGTGTGGCGATAACGAATTTCTGCATTGGATATCCTAGAGGGTAGACGCTTTTGGTTGGGAAAAGCGCTGTTGGCGTTGCTTGGGTCAGCTGATGGGGGGGGGGGGATCAATGGCAGGAGGCGCAGTGCCCGCCCGTACAGCCTCCACAGCAGGAAGAACCGCCGCAGGAGGAAGAACCGCCGGATGAGCAGCCTTGGTGGCTGCACGCGGACATAAGGCGGGTGGTGTTGGCGGAATGACAGCCAGGGCAGGGAGGTGTTTCGCTTTCCTTGCACAATTCTTCAAATTCTGCGCCGCAGTCATCGCAGCGGTATTCATAAAGCGGCATAATGACACTCCTTGGGAACGCTTTGAAAAGATTTTGCAGGCATATGGGCAGCCTGCCTGAAACTATAGGGCATTTTTACTAAAACGCAAGGCATCGGAGTATAGGCGAAGTCCCTCTGCTTTTCAACCTTCCGGAACTTGTTGGGAAACTCCGGCCAATATGGACTTGCTGAAACTCGTGGATTTGACTACAAAACTCAAATGCAAACGATCAGCTCTTTTCTTTTATTGTCCAAGAGGGATAACGACCGTGCTTTGGAAACCGCTAGAACCGTACGGCGGAGCCTGGAGAGGCGGGGCTTAACGGTGCTGCTGGCTGCCCCTGATGAAGAGCTCGCCATGAGGAACTTCTGCGCTTCCACACAGGCTGACAGCCTTGCCGTCATTGTCTTTGGCGGCGACGGCACGTTGGTTGGCGCTGCCCGGCGCCTGCTGGGGTACGGGGTTCGGGCTGTTATTCTTGGCATCAATTTTGGGAAAGTAGGATTCCTTGCAGAGCTTTCACCCGATCATTGGGAGTTCGCCGTGATGGCACTGGCGGAAGGCCGAATGCCGGTTGTGAGCCGTCTTGCCCTCCAGTGGGAAATTTTTCATGAAGGGAAAAATTCGGTGGCGAAGCATGGCTTTGCCGTCAACGACGTGGTCTTAAGCCGTGGTACGCTGGCTAGGGTGCTGTCTTTGCATGTCAGCGTAGACGGACAGCCTCTGGGGCAAGTCCGTGCGGATGGTATCCTGGTATCGAGTCCGGCGGGGACATCCGGCTACGCTCTGTCTACAGGGGCCAGCTTGGTACATCCCAGTGTCGAGGCTGTGACGATCGCCCCTATTTCTCCTTTTCTCACGCGTTTCCCTTCCATGGTGTTGCCCCCTGAAAGCGTAGTGGATATCGCTGTGGACAAGAAAAGTCATGAAACATACCTCACCGTGGACGGACAGGACGGGATTGTCCTTTGTCATGGCGACACGTTGCGCACGCGCGGCCTTCCTCGGGCCCTGCGTTTTGCCGTGCCTGACATATCGGCTTATTACCGCCGCCTTGGGCGATGCGGCTTTGTGCCCCCTATGGAAGCCAACGCGTGACGTTTCCTGACGCACTGTTCTTTCCTGAAATTTTTAGCCATACCTACATGCCGCTTCTGCGGCGGAGTTTCTACTATGGAATATGAAGCGATTATTGGGTTGGAAGTCCATGTGCATCTAGCCACGCGCTCCAAGCTGTTTTGCTCCTGCCCTACGGTTTTTGGATCAGAGCCAAATACCAATGTGTGTGAAGTTTGCGCGGGAATGCCGGGCGTTTTGCCTGTGCTGAATGAAAAGGCCGTGGAATACGCTGTGCGTCTTGGCTACGCCGTGGACTGCACGATTAATAACGATTCGGTTTTCGCCCGTAAAAATTATTTTTATCCCGATTTGCCCAAAGGCTACCAAATCTCTCAGTTTGCAAAGCCCATCTGCGAGCATGGCCGGCTGAATATTTTGGTGGACGGAAGGAAACGCGAAATAGGCATTACCCGTATTCACCTTGAGGACGACGCTGGCAAAAACATCCATTCCTCAGCGGAGAACCGCAGCTATGTGGACTTAAACCGTGCTGGAGTGCCGCTGGTGGAGATTGTTTCCGAGCCGGATATGCGCAGCGCTGATGAAGCTGTTGCCTACTTAAAGGCCCTACACGCGATAGTGACGCATCTTGGCGTGAGCGATGGCAACATGGAGGAGGGGAGTTTCCGCTGCGACGCCAACGTTTCCATCCGTCCCGTGGGGCGGGAAGCGTTTGGAACACGTACGGAACTGAAAAACCTCAATTCCTTCCGTCATGTTCAAAAGGCTATCGAGTACGAAATTCAGCGCCAGCAGGACGAGCTGGAGGACGGTCATTCCATTATTCAGGAAACCCGTCTTTTTGACAGTATCAAGGGCATCACCCAGTCCATGCGCAGCAAGGAAGAAGCGCATGACTATCGGTATTTTCCCGATCCTGACCTGATTCCCATCCATATTGACCCAGAAAAGCTGAAGGATTGGAAGGAAAGTCTGCCGGAACTTCCGGAGGCTAAGCGCAACCGTTTTATCGATCAATGGAAGCTCCCGCCAGCCGACGCGGATACTTTGGTTTCTGATTCCAAGCTCTGCGCTTTTTTTGAGGCGGCTGTGCAGGCATGGAAGCCAGAGCACGCTAGGAAGGTGGCCAACATAGTACTTGGTCCCTTGCTACGCAGTCTGAACCAGGGGGGCATGAATCTTGCTGATGCGGCCATGAAGCCGGAACAGTTGGCTGAACTCGCGCGCATTGTGGATTCCGGACTGATTTCCTCCAAAATTGCCCATGAGATTTTCCCAGATCTTTTGACTTCAGGTCAGTCCCCTGAGGACTATGTCAAGAGCAAGGGCCTTGCTCAGGTTTCCGATACAAGCGCCATTGATGAAGAGGTGCAGGCGGTACTTGCGGAGAACCCTGCGGAAGTGGAGGCATACAAGAGCGGCAAGACCAAGCTTATTTCGTTTTTCGTTGGGCAGGTCATGCGCAGGATGCGCGGGCGCGCCAATCCTGCTGTTGTTAACGAAGCTTTGGTTAGGCGTTTGAAATGACGGAATCGCTAACGAGGGATACTGAGCTCAGGCCAACGCCTGTTGTCCATGTGCTACTCCAGCCGGAGGACCTGAAGCTTGATGTGCCTAGGCACAAAGCGAAAAATGTCCTGCGGCTGCTGGATCATTTGGGCATCAGCAAGGGGACGGCCATTGTGGCTAGGGGAAGCGAGCTCTTGACGCCGGATCGGGGACTTTATGCCAACGATGAGATTCTGGTGCGCAAAGTCACTTCAGCCGGCTAGCTGCGCGGTATGTTTTTGCGACAGCTAAATCGTTTGAGCTGTGCATGTAGAAAATTTTGGCAGCGCTTGTGGCACTGCAATCAGGAGATTGCGCGTCCGCGTGTGGGTGCAGGTGCTTGCCTGGAATGTACCGGATGGGAGGGAATTATTCCATGCCGATACTGTAGGATGGGGATGCGCACTTCGCGCTTCCCCATATGTCGTCTTTTAGCGGGCTGTTTCACCAAAAAAAGGAAGGGCTGATGAATAGGTTGTATGCGTTTCTCCAGACGTATCCCCTGTATTGCGTGCAGGCGGGCCTGTTGGTGTTCTTTGCGCTGGCAGCTACCGGCGTTACTCTTTTGGCCTTGGCGTGCCTAGCTAGGGCAGGCTCCCGTCGCCTCAACCTTCATCTTTCGCGGCAACTTTTGGTGCTTGGGGCAGTACTGCACGCGATAGTCCTTTTGGGATCGGGCGTATGGGGGCTTTTAGCGCAGCGTCTACCAGAAGGGATAAGGCAGGGGGATGGCCTAGTAGCGCTGCTGAAGCTAGATGGCTATGTTTGGTGGAATTCGCCGTACCGTCGCATCGCTTTGTCTGTGTTTGCGCTTTGCGCCGCGGCTTTTCTTGTACTTGCGCTACTCTCCATGGCTTGGACGAAGCTCCGTGGCTCCATGTTTTTTTTGTGGATTGGCGGGCTGTTGGCAGCTTTGCTTTCCCTTGGCAAGTGGGGTGGCGTATTGTGCGGGCTGTGGCATAAGCCAGGCGTTTTCCCTTTGTTTTTTCACGGCGGAGGTTTTTATCCGCTGCTGTGGGCGCTGGTTTTCACAAGTCTGAGCATCAGTGGAGCCATGGCGATGGCCTGGCTCCTGCTACGCCGCAGCAGAGATGATTTCGGGCGCGATTACTACGCTTTTGCCGTGCGCAAATGCGCCCGCATTTCCGGCTGGAGCGCGTTGATCGCCCTGCCTGGTTTGGCGCTCCTGATCCTTTGCTGCCTAATGTGGATGGTGAACGGAGGAATATTTTGGGATCACTCCGTGTTGCTGGATGTCTCTGCACTGCGGGGGCTTTTGTCTCAGGCTTTTTCCAAGGAAGCGTTTTTGGCCTGGCTTCTGCCGGTTATTTTGATCACGCCTGTGCTGTCTCTTTTTTGCGCAGGTTTTATATCCAGCGCTTCTGTTCCCATGCGGCGCAAGCCTTCAATGCTGTTCTGCTGCCTTTTTTATCTGCTGACGACTCTTGCCCTAGTTCGTCTGTTATTTCTTCTTTCACTGTGAGGAACGCGTCATGAATACGCATGGCTTTGTTTTGGTGCAGCAGCGTGCGCTTTCCGAAGTAGGCGGCACAGCTAGTCTGTGGCGTCATGAATTTACGGGTGCGGAACTTCTTTCCGTGTGCAATAGCGACGCGAACAAGTGCTTTGGCGTGACCTTCCGTACGCCTCCCGATACATCTACGGGAGTGCCGCACATCCTTGAGCACTCCGTTTTGTGTGGCTCAGAAAAATATCCTGTCCACGAGCCTTTTGTGGAGTTGCTCAAGGGATCGCTTCAAACTTTTCTGAACGCCTTTACGTTTCCAGACAAAACCTGCTATCCTGTGGCGAGTGCCAATCTTCAGGATTTCCGCAACCTTGTGGATGTCTACCTGGACGCCGTTTTTTTCCCGCTCATTTCTGAAAACGTATTCCGCCAGGAAGGGTGGCATCTGGAAACAGACGCCGCGGATCCGGTAAACGGCCCGCTATCTTACAAGGGAGTGGTTTTTAACGAAATGAAGGGCGTGTACTCCTCCCCTGATTCAGTCCTTGAGGAAGAATCACAGCACGCGCTCTTTCCTGACAATACCTACGGGCTGGATTCCGGCGGGGACCCTGCGGTGATTCCCACGCTTTCCTACGCGGCTTTCAGGGCCTTCCACAAAGATCTTTACCACCCCTCCAACGCCCGGTTCTTTTTTTGGGGCGATGATCCGGAGGAAGGGCGCTTTGCCATGCTGGCGCCGTACCTTGACCGCTTCATGCGCGGGCGTCCCGGTCCCAAAATCCCGCTTCAACCGGAACCTTCGCTACCGCGTCTCGTTGAGGTGCCGTTTGCGGCGGAGTCTGGCGAGTGCAGCGGGCATGTAACCATGAACTGGCTCTTGTGCGAAACGGCGGATACGGAAGAGCTTTTTGCCTTAGAAATGCTGACGCACATTCTGCAGGGACTGCCGGGTTCTCCTCTGCGCCGTGCGCTAATAGAATCTGGGCTGGGCGAGGATCTGGCCGGCTGCGGGCTGGTGACTGACCTGCGCCAGGCCTATTATTCTGTGGGGCTACGCTCAGTTAAGCCTGACGATGCGCAGAAGGTGGAAATGCTTATTCTGGATACACTGGCTGAGCTTGCGGAAAACGGCGTTCCTCAAGACGCCGTGGATGCTGCCTTAAACAGTCTGGAATTTCATCTGCGCGAGAACAACACAGGATCATTCCCGCGGGGGCTTTCCGCCATGATCGCCTGCCTTTCAACTTGGCTGCATGACGGCGATCCCTTTGGTCCCTTAGCCTGGGGAGTCCCCCTGGCCTCACTGAAAAAACGTCTTGTTTCAGGCGAAAAGATTTTTGAAGCATCCATTCGACGCTGGCTTCTAGAAAAACCACCGGTTACGGTCCTGCTCCTGCCTGACGCAGGTCTTGCTGCCAGCCGTGAAAAAGACGAACAGGATCGGCTTAATCGTATTCAGGGCTCCTTGTCCGTCAGCAAGCGCGAAGAGCTGGCTCGGGAGGTTGAGGCGTTCCGCGCGTCTCAGCGCGATCCGGATTCCCCTGAAGCGCTGGCGTCCATCCCCGCACTAACGCTTGCCGACCTGCCGCGAGAGAATACACGCATTCCCTCTGAGGAAGAAACGGCTGGACCCGTGCGCGCACTTGTTCATAAACTGGATACCACAGGCATTGTTTACCCTGCGCTTCTACTTCCCCTCTGCGCAGTGCCTGCGGATTTGATGCCGCTTCTCCCGCTCTACGCCCGCGCTCTTACGGAAATGGGCACGGCCAGACATTCCTTTGTGGATTTCGGCACGTTGATTGCTTCCAAAACGGGCGGGCTCAGCGCGGAGCCGTCTTTTTTTTCAGCCAATGGCGGGAAAACGCTGGCGCATCTTGTTGTTAGCGGCAAGGCCACGGCAGAGAAGGTTGGCGTTTTTTTTGATTTGCTGGCGGAGATGTTGCTCGAACCTGCTTTTGATAACCAGCAGCGTTTCTTGCAGATGGTGCTGGAGGAAAGGGCGAGATTGGAGCAGGGCTTGGTTCCGGCTGGCCATCAGGTCGTTTCCAGCCGTCTTCGCGCAAGTCAGAGCGTGACTGGCTGGCTAACTGAGCTAACTTCAGGCGTTTTATACCTTGAAGCCGTGCGGAGGCTTGCCGGCCGTGTTTCCAGCGACTGGTCTGGCGTTCTTGAAGATCTGCGCCACCTGCACAGATTGGTGGTAAGGCAAAACAGGGCGTTTTTTAACATTACTGCGGATGGCTTCGGGCTGAAAGCAGCCTTGTCTGCTGCCGTTCACTTTGCCGAAAGCATGCCGCTCTTGGATTTGCCAGATGCTACCTGGGTTCCAGGGGCAATCCCTGCTGGAGAAGCCCTGCTTGTGCCCGCGCAGGTTAATTATGTGGGCATGGGTTGCAACTTGTACGCCGCAGGCTACCGTTGGCACGGCTCCGCGAGCGTGGCCGCGCGGCATTTGCGCATGGCCTGGCTCTGGAATCAGGTCCGGGTTCAGGGCGGCGCCTACGGAGCTTTCTGCGCGCTGGACAGGATCACCGGCGCAGCGGCGCAGATCTCTTACCGCGACCCCAATGTGGACAAGACACTGGAGACCTATAAAGCTTCGGCCGACTACCTGAAGAACCTAGAACTTTCGGTCCGCGATCTTGAGCTGGCCATTGTGGGGGCTATAGGCGATATGGATGCCTATCAACTGCCGGATGCGCAGGGCTGGACGGCCCTGATGCGGCATTTAATTGGCGATACGGAGGAAGCCAGGCAGCGGCGCCGCGAAGAGGTTCTTGGTTGCACTATCCGGCATTTTCATGAGTTTGGCGGGGCACTGGCGGAGGCTATGGAAAATCCGAAGGTTTGCGTGCTTGGCGGCTCAGCCGCTGCCAATGCGGCGCGGTCCCATGGTTGGGCTGTGAAAAAGCTACTGTAACGTTGTTTTTCTTCTTGCCAAAAATGATGGGGGAGGGAGAGGAGAACACAGGTTCCCTTCCCCCCATTCGCGTTTTGTGTCATTTATGCGGGCATGGCCTGGAGTCTAAGGCTATGCCGGAAGCGCGGGAGTCGATTGAGGATTGAGAGTGGAGAGAAGATGAATCGATACGACATGCTGAAGCTGAGCGCCAGGCTGGCCGAGCAGCTGACGCGGATTTTACCGTGCGAGGCTCACGCCTTGTATTTTCCGCAGGAAGACCGTGGGGAGGGGCCTGTCTGGTTGCCGGAAGAAAGTCGTCTTCTTTTGCCTTTGCGGCGTGAGGGCGAGTTTCTCGGTGTGTTTATGGCCCGCGGTCTTGATGCCGGCCGCGTAGAGGCGCTATTGCCGGAGCTCCCGGCCATAGTTTCGCTTTGTCTTGATAATCTGGAGCTTTATTTTTCAGGGCGGCACGACGCGTTGACGGGGCTTTTAACGCGCGCGGTGCTGCGTGAGAGTCTGAACCGGGAAACGGAGGCCATCCGCGCTTCTTTTGAAAGCTCTCAGCTTGGAGGCGTGGCAGAGAGCGTCTTAGGTCTTTTGGTTGTGCGCTTTGGCGGCATGGAAGACGTAATTCGGGAAAGTGGCTGGGATTTTTCTGAAAAGCTTATGGCGGGCATGGCGCAGAAGCTTAAAGAATCCATGCCGGCTCGTGCCCTATGTGCTCGTTCAGGGGAGCATGAGCTAGCGGCGCTACTACCCGGAGGGGACCGCGCCGCGTGCGAGAAGTTTGCCTTAGAACTGGTACACCGCCTGCAGGAAGTGATGCTGCCGGATCCGTATACAGGCAGGCTGACAGGCGTAACGCCCCACGCCGGCTACGCCATTTTCCCGCAGGACATGGATGGCGGGAGTTTCAGCAACCTTAAAACGCCCGCTGTAGAGCTTTTGCGCAAGGCGGGACTTGCGGCAGACGTGGCCCGCCAGGCCGCCTCAGGCCTGGAACCTGTCATGGGTTACGGGCGCTTGCTTATGGAAGGCGGCCGTATCCGCCGGCTCCTCCCGCTGGACTGTGTAGAAGTGTCTCTGGGGCGAGGAGAAGGAGCACGCGAAGGGCAGAATTTTTCTGTGTGGTCTGCGGGTAGGACGTCTGCTCAGCCGATTTACAAAGGAGATATTGTCCTTCAGGAAGTTCGGGAAACTGCTGCCGTGGCCGAAGTGCTTTACCTTGGAGATGTGGCAAATCCTATCCAGCCGGGGGATTTCCTACGGCTTCTCCCAGCTGGACGCGGCAGCCGGCTGACCTCCCTGAAAAAGGTGGATGAGGAGATCGGCTTTGCCGATAGCGGTCTGTACCGTCACAGGGACTTTTTGTCGCATTTGGCCAGAATGCGTGAGGGCTGTTCTTCCTTTGCGCTTTCCCTGGTACATTTGCCGTTTGTTGGCGGGGGCGAAGGAGAGGATTTTTTTGGCGCAGCCGTGCGTTTATGCCGCGAGGCTTTTCATAACGAAGGTTGGAAAAATGTGCTTGGCGGGCGTTTTGCCCTAAACAGCCTGATTTTTTTTCATCCCAATGCGGACAGCAGGGCGCTGAAAACGGCTTTTGGCAGGCTTTGCCCAGAAATAGAAGATCTTGGCCGTCTTCCTTCCGGAGGCGGCAGCATAGCCGCGGCCGGTATCGCCATATGGCCGTTTCTGCACTACACACCAGGGGAAATGGTCGAATGCGCCCGGAAGGCGCTTGAATACGCTCTTCTTCTTCCGGCACCGCATGTGGGCGTGTTTGACTCCGTCGCGCTCAACATTAGCGGGGATAAAAGGCAGTGCCGGGGTGATGTGTTCGGCGCCATGGAGGAATACAAGCTAGCGCTACTTGCCAACCCTGAAAATACGCTTGCCCGCAACGCACTGGGCGTGTGCCTTGCCGGGCTTGGACGGCACGATGCAGCGCGGAAACAGTTTGAGCGGGCGCTTCTCCGCGAGCAGAATGATGCGGCCCTAGCTTACAACTTGGGAACGGCTTGCCAGAGGCTAGGGGATATTGAGGCCGCAAGACGGAATTTTCTTAGATGTCTTGAGCTGGCGCCTTCGCACCTTTACGCGCAGCTTAGGCTTGGTCTGCTTGCCGAGCAGGAGGGAAACTTAGGTGAAGTTGAACTATTGTACCGAGGTGCCGCAGAAAGCAATCCGAAAAGCGCGCTTCCTCATAGGTTTTTGGCGCGCGTTGCCCTGCGCACGGGAAGGGTGTCTTTGGCTCGCGAGCAGCTTTATGCGGCGTTACTTCTTGACCCGCGCGACGCGGAATCCCTAGCGATGATGGCTTGTCTGTACCTGGATGGCGGCGAGGACGCGGAGCTTGCAGAGAGCCTAGCAAGGCAGAGTGTGGCACTGCGTCCGGAAAAAAAGAACGGCTGGCTAGCGCTAGGTCGGGCACTGGAAGCTCGGGGGCTTGCTAAGGAAGCCCGCGAGGCGTTTTTAAAAGCCGAATCGCTATAACAAGCCTCTCTAAAAGTTGCCGACTTTTGAGCGGCTTTTCCGGGCTGCGCGGCACGAAAAGGAGAGATTGACAAGGCTGCGTGCCAAAGTGCATGAAACAGATGTACCTTTTGAAAGAAACAGAAAAAGCACGCTTCCGGCGCAAGCGAAGGGGGAGCTCAGGAGGTTTCAAATATGAAACAAGTTGGCATTCTTTTTTTGATAGCTGTTATGCTTTGCAGTAGTCTATCGTGCACCCGTATGAGCAGCAGCCAGCAGGGCGCGCTGAGCGGCTCCGTAATTGGCGCGGGAGCGGGTCTTGGCATTAGCGCTCTAACCGGAGGGAAGCACATTGTGGGGGCTCTGCTTGGCGGTGGCATCGGCCTTATCGCTGGTGCCATTTATGGCTATGCGAACAGAAATACCAGTCCCTCGCTCTCAAACGGCCAGTCGGAATGGTAGGTATGGCGTAATTTATCTGGAACACGATGGATAAAAAGCCGATATAGGCGCTATTGCCGACTATCGGCTTTTTTGTGCCCGCTTCCTACCCAAACATCCGTACCTGAAACCTAGAAACGAGAGCTAGTGCAAGAACGGCGTTGGCGCCTGTTTATGTGCCGCATGAGATACTGTTTTATTTCGCAGGGAATACCAGAAAGTTACTGTGCTACTCCTCACCTACCTGGAGGGCTGCGAGGAAGGCTTCCTGTGGTAGCTCCACATTGCCCATGCGCTTCATGCGGCGTTTACCTTCCTTTTGTTTTTCCAAAAGCTTTCGCTTGCGGGTGATATCGCCACCGTAGCATTTGGCTGTAACGTTTTTGCGCAGGGCTGAGACGGTTTCACGCGCGATGATTTTTTGTCCGATGGCCGCTTGGATGGCTACTTCAAAAAGCTGGCGGGGGATGGTGCGTTTGAGTTTCAAGGCCAGTGCGCGGCCATAAGGGTAGGCGTGGTCGCGGTGGACGATAACTGCCAGCGCGTCAATAGGTTCGCCATTAAGCAAAATATCTAGGCGGACAAGAGAAGAAGCGCGGTAGTCTACCACCTCGTAATCCATAGAGGCATAGCCCCGCGTGGCTGATTTCAGTCTGTCGAAAAAGTCGTACACGATTTCGGCAAAGGGAAGCTCGTAGGTAATGACCACGCGGTTTGAGGCCATGTAATGCAGATTTTTTTGGATGCCGCGCTTTTCTTCACAGAGCTTAAGCACGTTGCCCACAAATTCGCTTGGCACGTGGATGTCTATGCGTACATACGGCTCAAACAGCGCGGCGATGCGCGAGGCGTCGGGCAGGCGGGAGGGATTGTCGATTTCCGTAACAGCGCCGTCCGTTGTCTTCACACGGTAGATCACGGAAGGGGCGGTGGCGATTAGGTCTACCTCAAATTCCCGTTCAAGCCGTTCCTGGATAATTTCCATGTGCAGCAGGCCAAGGAAGCCGCAGCGGAAGCCAAAGCCCAGCGCCTGAGATGTTTCCGGTTCCCAAGAAAAGGCCGCGTCGTTGAGCTGGAGTTTTTCCAGGGCGCTTTTCAGCGATTCGTAATCATTAGGGTCAGAGGGGTAGAGTCCGCAGAAAACAACAGGTCTGGCTTCCTTAAAGCCCGGCACAGCGGTTTCGCAAGGTCTGTCAGGGTGAGTAATGGTATCGCCAACCCGCGCGTCCCCCAGCGTCTTGATATTCGCGCAGAGGAATCCTACTTCGCCTGCGGAGAGCAAGTCCATATCTTTGCCTTCAGGGGAGAAAACGCCAAGGCGGATGACTTCGTACTCGGCGCCGGTGGAGAAAAGGCGGATGCGTTCGCCCCTGCGGATGGTGCCGTCCTCAATGCGGAAGAGCACCACAACGCCTTGGTATGAATCGTACCAAGAGTCGAAAATAAGAGCGCGGAGAGGGGCTTCAGGGTCTCCCTCCGGCGCGGGAAGCCTGCTGACAATGGCTTCTAAGACTTCTTCCACGCCTTCACCGGTCTTGGCGCTGATGGCCAATGCCTGCGAGCAGTCCAGACCGATGGATTCCTCAATGTCATTCTTTACACGCTCAACATCGGAACTAGGCAGATCGATTTTGTTTAGGACAGGGATGATTTCGTGATTGTTGTCCAGCGCAAGGTAGACGTTGGCCAGAGTCTGGGCTTCCACGCCCTGGGTCGCGTCCACGACCAAGAG
>CAYWQK010000013.1:0-29810 GCA_964460575.1 uncultured Desulfovibrionaceae bacterium
AGAAAAGCCCTTGCCCTTCCCAGCAAGGGCTTTTCTTCGTTTCTTACACCCCCCCTCCGCTCCGGCGGGAGTTATGTTCTGGATGCCAGGTTGCGCGAAACATACATGAACAGCCCCAGCATAATCAGCAAAAGCGCAGTTCCCGTAAGCAGGGCGTAATTTTCCATTTGTAGAATGGTGTAGAGCAGAATGTACACCGCGAGAAAGAAAACTCCGATACCGAGTCCCTTGATTAGGCTTTTCATAACAGCCGCCATATAGGCCGTTTCCATAAGGATCGCAATAGCGGACGCCGTTGCGTAGGCCGGCGGAAAAGGTGTGTGCTCGGAAAGCGCCAGCAGAGTGAGGTAAAAGAAAATAATGGCCAGCCCTGTTGCGCCGTATTGGAAAGGATGCAGCTGAATGCCCATGCTCAGTTCGAAAACGCACAGAGCCATAAAGGTCAGGAAAAGAAACACACTCCCGTATTGGATAGTGCGCTGAACAAGTCCGTAATGCGTTGCCGTTTGGAATAAATCAACGCCAACGGTGAAGCCGGAGAATTCAGCGCCCTGCCATTGGCCAATCCGGCAGACATTCGGATACGGCCGAGCCAGCGAGGGGATATTCCATTCCGCGCTGAAGCCCTTTTCGTCGGCTGTGTGCGTAACGGGCAGAATCGGCCCCTGGAAGCTCGGATGCCGCCATGGAGAAAAAATACGGATGCGCGTGTTCCGGCCAGATGGGGTAAAGCGGATACCTTCGCTTCCGGTAATAGAAAATTCTTGCGAAAAAGGAACGTCGGTTATGGTCGGATCAAGGGCGCAGGGCGTTCTGAATCCGTTGCCCAGCGTACCAAGGGGCTGCGTGCCTGGCCTAGGCTGGCAGGTTTTGTCTTGAACACGGATGCTCCCGACGCTGCGTATGGCCGTCATGGATTTCACGCCCGTAATCAGCGTGGCGTTTTCATAGTTAATGTTTTCAAGCCCGGGAATAACGCGCTCAAGCTCCCGGCGTTGGGGAATTTCAAAGTCGCCCCGCATGGAAACGGCGGATTCATACACTATGGCTTTGTAGATGCCGCGCCGCCGGATTTCCGGCAGCATGGAGCACGTGAAACTGACAGACGACGGTAGAACGACAATGGTATCTTCCTCGCGGCTGATTTCGTTGACTATCTGTTCCTTGGGCGCGTTTTTGATGCGGCTCTCCGGAATACCGGGAATAACGCGCCGCTCGTGAACAATACGCCTTGTGCAGGGTAGGATCAGGACAGGCCCGGAAATTTGCTGTGTGCCGCCGGAGGTTTTGGTGATGTCCTTCACCACGCTGTTATAGAGGCTTTTCCGCCCGTCAATAAGGTCATCCACCATAAATAGAGGTATAAGAAGGGCCAGTGCCGTTAAAACAAGCGCGATAACGCGCCCCAGCCACTCACGGGGCGAGTGAGCTTTCAGGGAAGGCGCGGGCTGACCGGAAAGGGGACTTGTATGCACGGCAGGCACCTCCGTGGGCCGCGCTCGTCGGCTGTCAATGGGATTTTTTCTATATTGCGATTGGCGGGAAAGTCAATAATTGGCTTCGGTTCCCGCCGACGTTCAAAAAAGGCCCCTTCCGGCGTGGCATGGCTTTAAGACTTTACTCGGCCTAGCTGTCGTAGAACGAGCGCAGGATCTGGCTGCGCACGGGGTGGCGCAGCTTGCGGAGTGCTTTGGCTTCGATCTGGCGGATGCGTTCTCTTGTGACGTTAAAGAGCTTGCCAACTTCTTCCAGCGTGTGGTCGGATTTTTCGCCGATGCCGAAGCGCTTGCGCAGCACTTGCTCTTCGCGTGGGGTAAGGTCAGCGAGAACAGTAGCGATTTGCTCGGACAATTTAGTGCTGGCCACTTCTTCAGCCGGCGCCGCAGCCTTTTTGTCTTCGATAAAATCGCCCAGGCTGGAGTCTTCTTCATCCCCAATGGGAGTTTCAAGAGATATAGGCTCCTTGGCTATTTTTAGAACCTTCTTGACCTTTTCAACCGGATAATCCATCCGTTCGGCTATTTCTTCCGGCGTCGGGTCGCGCCCCAGTTCTTGCACAAGGTAGCGCGAGGTGCGAATGAGCTTATTGATGGTTTCGATCATGTGCACGGGAATGCGGATAGTCCGCGCCTGATCGGCGATGGCCCGCGTAATGGCCTGCCGTATCCACCATGTGGCGTAGGTGGAGAATTTGTAGCCTCGCTGGTATTCAAATTTATCTACAGCCTTCATGAGGCCGATATTGCCTTCCTGGATGAGGTCCAGAAACTGCAGGCCGCGGTTGGTGTATTTTTTTGCGATGCTGACAACAAGGCGCAGATTGGAGCGGATGAGTTCCTGTTTGGCTCTGGCCGCAGCGTCGATGCCGCGCTTAATACGCCACAGGACTTCTTCAAGGTCGGTGACGTTGTGGCAGCACTTATCCTGAAGGCGGCTCAGGATTTCGATTTTGCCCATAATCATTTCCTTGAAGGAGAACATTTCATCCACGTTCATGTTCAATTCTTCGGCAACTGCGGCTGGAGAGAGCTCGCGGCTGTCTAAATTGGCAAACAGCGTCTGGATTTCCTCTTGCGTTTTGCCTGTGGCTAGGATGTAAGCGGAAAGATCCCGCTGGCAGTTGCGCATCTGACGGACGTAATCTTCAACTGTTTCAATGATGCGGTCGATCAGGGTCTTTTCCAGCTTAATATCCTTAAGCCGCGTAACCAGCTCTTCTTTGAAGGTCAAAATTTCCTTTTGTATGTTGGCGACGCGGCGTTCCAGCGTGCAGCATTCGTCGAGCTTTGAGTAAATTTTCCGCTTTTTCTTAAAAATTTGCTTGATTTCGTCTAGCAGGAGTATGACCCGTGAACGCTGGTTCAGCTCATCCTCGCTGGGATCGTCTTCTTCAATAGTTTTAACCACGTCCTTCAGTTTGATACGGTTCTGCTTGAGGTCCTCGCCGATGTTGATGAGCTCTTCCACAGCCACGGGCACTTCAACCAGGGCATATAGCACATCCTGTTCGCCCATTTCGATTTTCTTGGCGATATGGACTTCCCCATCTCTGTCCAGCAGGGGGACAGCCCCCATTTCGCGCAGATACATGCGCACAGGATCCGTGCTGCGCGAAGAAAAGTCCGTGGCTTCCTCGCCGTCTATGAGCTCAAGCGGACCATCATCCATAATGTCGGCGTCAGGGTCGGAGGCGACCGGAATTTTCTTTCCCTCTTTTTCCGAATCTACGATGACAATCTCAAGCTGGTCAAAAATACCAATAATGTCCTCAAGTTGCTTCGGGGAATTCATTTCGGCGGGTATGGCCTTGTTAACTTCCTCAAAAGTAAGAAATCCCTCGGCCTTGCCTTTGGCGATGAGGTTTTTGATCTGTTGGATGTCCTTAATGCTGTTTCCCATGAGTCTTCTCCAAGGTTTCCTGAAGCGCTCGCAGATATTCCATGTCCGCTTCGAAATCATCCTTGCCGGCGCCCTGCCTGAGGGCGGCGGCAACAGAGGCCTGCTGCCCGGCGAGTTGAAAATGGCTGAGCATTGCCTTAATGGCGGCGAATTCCCCGTCCTCGTTGTTTAGAGGCGGGGTATCGCCGGTACGGCAGCGGACCCAAAAAATTTTTTCCTTTTCGTTGAGGAGCCGGAAAGCCTCGTCCGGGGGGTGTTGCTCCATTATACCCCAAAGCCGTTGGCTCCAGGGTGCTGTGAGGAAAAGACGCGCGCCGATCGCGCGGAGGCGCGGAAGCGCCTGCGGATAGCGGACGGCAAACGTCATAATTTCTCTGTCGCAGCTTCTGGCGGGTCTAGACGCCACGGGGCCTTGACGCGTCTGCACGCGCGCGTTCTGCCGTGCCGTGGCGGCTTGTTCCCGCAGTTCGGCCTCAGATAACCCCAGTCCGTTGGCTAGGGCCCGCGCATAGCCGCTGATTAATTCCGGCTGCTCAATCTTGGAAAGGAAGGCACGCGACCATTCCACAGCCTCCCTAGGGGCCATGTCCTGCACTGTTCGCACGCAGAAGTCCAAGCCATCCGGCGCCTCTGCCCGGAGGCGTTCAAAGCAGTCTTTGCCCCGCGTTCTCAAGAGGCTGTCGATATCATCCTGTTCGGGGAAAAGGACAACCTTACAGCGCAGTCCGCGGGTAAGAAACATTTCGGCGGAACGGAGCGCCGCCTTTCTTCCGGCCCTGTCTCCGTCAAACAAAAGTTCCACGCGCGAGGTAAAGCCGGAAAGGCGCTTGACTTGCTCAGGCGTAAGCGCCGTGCCCAGCACGCCCACGGCGCCGCCGTAGCCGAACTGGTGCAGCGTTACAACATCCATGTAGCCTTCGGTAAGCATCGCCGGTGCGCCCGTGGCTATGGCGCGTCTGGCCCTGGAAAGTCCATATAGGTGTTCGCCTTTTTTATAAAGTGGCGAGTCGCTGCTGTTGATGTATTTTGCCTCGTTTTCATCGGCGATAATACGCCCGCCGAAGGCGATAACATGTCCTGAAAGGCTGCGGATGGGAAACATAAAGCGGCCCCGGAATCTGTCAAACACGCGTCCGCTGCGTTCACTTTTGCTGAGCAGCGCGGCTTTAACGCCCGTTTCAGGTGAAAATCCCGCGCGGGAAAGTGTATCGGTCAACGCGCTCCACTCGCGACGACTCCATCCCAAGCTAAAGGCTTGGGCGATTTCAGGGGAAATGCCGCGTTTTTGCATGTAGTCCCGGCACTCCCTGCCCGCATCGGTGGAAAGATTGCCGGTAAAATGCGCAGCGGCGATTTCATGCAGGCGCAGCATCTGATGCTTTTCCGAGGGGGACTGCCTGGCAGGGGAATTTCCCATCCGGTCCTGCCATCGCTCCAGCGGAACGCCGGCTTCTTCGGCAAGCGCCTCAAGGGTTTCCTTGAAATCCAGTCCGTTGATTCGGCCGTAAAAGTCAAAGAGATCTCCGGATGCCTGGCAGCCGAAACAGTAAAAAAAACCTTCTTCCTCGTTGACGGAAAAAGACGGTTTTGTTTCCTGATGGAAAGGGCATGGCGCGACCCAGCGCGAGCCGTTGCGTTTCAGCTCAACATAACGCCTAACCACATCAACGATATTTAGACGGGCTTTGATTTCTTGTACGGCATTGCGTTGGGACATGCTTCCGTCCAATTTTTGTCGTTATCCGCATGGGATTGTAGGTATCTATGAAACGCAAAAAAATACACTCCTTCTCCCTCGGGGAAAGGAGCTGTGTTTTCGCCGCGTATGACTGGCTTCAGCGGAAGGTGACGATGGTTACACCGTCTCCTCCCTGGTCTTCATTCGCCGCGGCATAGTTGGCCACACCGGGAAATTCACGCAAAAAACGGTGAATTTGCTTTCTTAGCGCGCCGGTTCCGCGCCCATGCAAAATTTCCGCGCCGTCTCTTCCGGAAAGGATAGCGCGGTCCAAAAATCGCTCAATCTCGCTAATTGCCAAATCAGCGCGTTTTCCCCGTACGTCAAGACGCAGAAAGGGTATTTCCTCATCGGATTTCTGCACAGCGCCGCTGCGGACAGTCGGGCTTTCCCTGTCCGACGCGGCGGAGAGCGCGATCAGCTCCGGCTGCACCCAGAGGCTGACGCCGTTCATATCCAGCTTAACGCGCTTCTGGCGGATATCCACTTCCAGAATAGTAGCTTTTTTGTTCCACGGCTTGTGGATAACCGTTTGCCCCGCGCTGAGTTTTTCAATCTCAGGCGCTTTCCGCTGCGCCGTTTCTGGTGCCTGAGCCGTCTTGGGAGCCAAGGAAGCGCGCAGGCGGGACATATCTTTGAGCGCCTGGCGAGCTGTGGCCTTGCCGCTTTTCCAAGCGTTCATAAGTTCTAAGGCCATACCGCGGATTTCTGTGTGGATGCGCTCGCGCTCGCGCTCAAAGCTCGCCTTGTACTGCTCGCGTTTTTCACGGGTCTTCTTTCCTTCTTCTCGCAGGATATTAATTTCTTTTTCTCGAGCCGCCGCAAGAGCGTTGAGGCGGTCCATAACAGCGGATGTGTCCTGTCCGTCAAGAAGGAGGTAATGCTCAGCTCGGCGCAGCACGCATTCCGGCAGCCCGTGTTCCCTGGCGGCGTCTAGGGCAAGGCTGGCTCCGACCTGATCGTAGGCAAGGCGGAAGAGGGGCTTCTTGGTATCCGGATCAAAGAGCACGGATGCTGCGCGGACATGCTCCTTGGTAAGCGCGTAGCTTTTTAAGGCAGGGAAATGGGTTGCCGCAACGGCGCAGGCGCCGCGTTCCATCACTTCGTCAAGCACAGCCTGGGCCAGGGCTGCCCCCTGCGTGGGATCTGTGCCGGCGCCGAATTCATCCAAGAGGATTAGGGAGTCGGGCCCAAGCGTATCCCAAATGGCGGAAAGTGCCGCAATTTGGGCAGTAAAAGTCGAAACGTGGTCGTCAAGGCTCTGCTCATCGCCGATGAAGGCGTGGACAGACGCCCGCCATGGAATTACGGAGTTGCGGGCAGCCGGCACCGGCAGACCGCTGAAGGCCATGGCGGAGAGTAGTCCCACTGTCTTGAGGCAGACAGTTTTGCCGCCGGCATTGCCTCCGCTGATAACAAGCGCGAGATCCTCGCGGCGTAGGTGCAGGTCCATCGGATGCGGGCCTCCCAGGCGCCGTACAGACAAATCCAGCGCGAGCAGAGGATGCCTGGCTTCGGCAAGAGCGAGGGGCGCGGCGTTTGGCCCCTCAGCGGGCGTCACGGTCACGGTAACGCCGTTGTAGAGCTCCGCGAGGCGCGCTTTGGCGCTTAGCACATCCAGATGGACCACAAATTCCCACGCAGCCCGCACAAGCGGCAGCTCGACGCGGACCATATCCGAGAGCATGCGGAAAACTTTGCGTTCTTCTTCCCGCTCATCATTTTTCAATTCCTGGATGCGGTTATTGTGAGCAACAAGGAACATCGGTTCAAAATAGCATGTCTCCCCGGTGTTGGAATAATCGTGAATAATACCCTGTATGCGCCCCTTGAAATTGGCTTTCAGCGGAAGGACATAGCGGTCTGAAGCCAGGGTCATGAACTCGTCCTGGAGATAGCGCGCGATGTTGTATGTAAGCGCAAATTCCTTTACCTTGCGCAGGCAGGCCTGATGCAGCCCCCTAAGCTCGCTACGGATGAGGAGCAGTTCCGGGGAGGCGTCGTCCTTAAGAAGCCCGTCGCTGTTAATGCAGCGGTTCAGGGCGGAAGTGAGGAGTTCTGGGAGGGGCTGGGCATGCGCAAGTTCAAAAAGTTCCGGCCATCGCGTTTCGCCGACGCGGATAGAGGATTCCGCCCTGCGGGCCATGGTAAGTACCATGCGCAGGGCAAAGAGAGCGTCGGCGTCAAGCACCGATGAAGGCTTCTCCAGGTATGTAAAGAGACCTGAACAGTCAGGAAAATCCACAAGGGAAAACTCGTCCCCGCCGCGCTGAGCCGACCACACCAGAAACTGCTCATAAACCGCCTGTTCCCTGTGGATTTCGGCAAGGGATGGCAGAGGCTCAAGAGCAAGGCAGGCGGCGCGTCCCGCCTCGGACACGCACTGGTCCGCGAGGAACGCCAAGACCTTGTGGAATTCAAGCGCGCTGAGGGTACGCTTATCCATTTTTCTGCAGGCGAGCACGCACTGCGGCGCTGGCGGTCTTGCCGTCTATGCGGCCTTTGCAGGCGGCAAGAACGGCGGACATAACCTTACCCATGCCGGCCATGCTGGAGACGCCTGTTTCGGCAATAGCTGTCTCAATGGCGGCATCAAGCTCCTCAGGTGTGAGAGGAGCGGGAAGATAAGAGGAAAGAATATCCAGTTCTGCGGCTTCACGCTCGGCTAGGTCTTTGCGGCCGGCACTCGTGTACATCTCGATAGAATCGCGGCGCTGCTTGCTTTGCTTCTGGATAACCTCCAGCGCCTCGCCATCGGAAAGGGGATGCATCAGTTCGACTTGCCGGTTTTTGAAGGCGGATTTAAGCAGGCGTAAAACGGAGATGCGCACTTCGTCCTTCGCTTTGTAGGCGGCAATAAAATCTTGCTCCACGCGGGTTGTCATGGTCATGGCGGATATCCTCAGGATGAAGATGGAACGGCAATCGATCTGTTTACTGGAAAACGCGGTTCATAAGCTGGTCTATAAGGTGCAAAGACAGACACGAGAGCTTGCACGCATCTCCCGTGTCTGTACTTCCCCAACGCATGAAGCACGCGAGGCGTGTTTGTGGCATCACGGCTTAGGCGGGGCTGCCTTTCCGCATTTTCTTCATGAGGCGCTTGCGGGCTGCGGCTTTTTTTTTCTTGCGCATAACGCTGGGCTTTTCAAAGTGCTGGCGTTTTTTCATTTCTGAAAGAATGCCGGCCTTTTCAACCTGCTTTTTGAAGCGACGCAAAGCGATGTCAAAATTATAGTCGTCTTCGGTAAGATAGACGCCGGGCATGGAAATCACCCCCCTTGGGCGTGGATTCCTGTACATGGCAGGGATTTGTTATTCTAAGCTTTTGCGCATAAAATGCAAGTTTTTTAATCTTCGGACTAGTTGCGGGCGGCGTGGCTACGAACCGCCGGGCAGCGTTTTCCCCTGACTGCCGTTTTTCCTGGCGCCGGGGCAAGCTTGGGCTTTGCCTCTGCCGTGTGCGCGGCGGCCCTTGCAACTTGGGGATGTCTTTAGTATCCTCCCGCGAATAAAGGATATGCATGCTCTATCCTGACTTTTTCTTGATAGGGTTTTGCTGGGTTGCACAGTCATCGGTATTTTGCGTTCGAACGAATTTTATCTGGCGGGGACGATGGGCATGAAAAATGTATTCCGTATGGTATCCATTGTGTTTGTATGCGTCGCGCTGGGCGGGCTCTTCAGCGGGCGCTGCGCGTTTGCCGCGCAGTTGATTCCGCTAACGCAAAAGGGGCTGGTCGCGGAGCTTGAAAAATCGTCCGGCAAGGTGGTTGTGCTCAATTTTTTTGCGTCCTGGTGTCCTCCGTGCCGCGAGGAAATTCCCAAACTAGTCAAGCTCAGGAAGCGCTTCTCTAAAGATAAGGTAACATTCCTGAGTGTTTCGCTGGATGAGGATGAAGCCGCGCTCAAGACGTTTGTTGACCAAGTGAAATTCAATTATCCCGTTTATAAGGATGATGGGAGTATCTATACCGCGCTCCAGCTGGAATCCATTCCGTACAACATGGTGCTGGATACTTCGGGGGAGGTCGTGTATGAGCAGGCCGGACTCCTCCAGGAGGGGGTTTTGCAGAACCTAGTGAATCAGGCTCTCGGCAGCGCGAAGTAAGGACTGTAGCTCTTTGTTTCGCATGGTAAAGGACGGCGTTTGCAACAATGCCGCCCTTTTTATTTTATCGGGGCTTCTGCAGTGTACCGTGTCAGCGTGAGAGTGCGACAGCCTGTTCCAAGTCGCGTCGAATTTGTTTTTTCAAATCATCCAGTGTGGCGAATTTTTGCTCGCCGCGCAGACGCTGAATAAAGGAAAGGGCCATGGGTTGACCGTACAGGTCGCGGTTAAGCCCAGGGATGTGGGTTTCCACGCTTAAGGATTTGCAGTCAAAAGTCGGCTTGTAGCCGATATTGGTTACAGCGGGAAAAACTTCGGCGCCGTCGGGCAATGTTCCCGTGGGGAGGGTGTGGAGCTTGGGAGCGGGCAGGGGATGCCCAGGAGCGGGCAGGAGCGCCCGCGTGGCGTAAACCCCGGGGAGGGCCAGTCCAATGGCTTCCATGCCGGGGAGATTTGGATCCAGATTGGCAGTCGGAAAGCCTAGCTTGTGTCCAAGGTGTTGCCCATGGATGACTACGCCTCGCACGGTATGGGCGCGGCCGAGGAGCTGCGCCGCCATGGCGACATCACCCTTTTGGAGACATTCGCGGATATTTGTGGAGCTGATAGCGTTGCCACCGGCATCCGTAAGACACTGGAGCTGATCGACCTTGAAGCCCATGCTGCCACCCAGTTCGCGCAGCCTGTCCGCATCGCCCGATCTGCCTCTGCCGAGCTTGAAGTCGTAGCCGATGACAAGGTGTTTCATTGCGAGGCGCGCTACAAGGATATTCTGTACAAAATTTTCCGGAGAAAGCGCGGCGAGCGCCTTTGAAAAGGTCAAAAGCAGCGTATATGCGGCGCCGGCTTCCGCTAGGAGTGCCAGCCGGTCTTCTGTGTCTAGCAAGCGCGGCGGCGCGTTGTTGGAAAGCACTTCCCTGGGATGAGGATCAAATGTTACGGCAATAGTCGGCATGCCTGTTTCTTTGGCATAGCGGAAAAGCGCCTGGTGTCCGAGATGCACACCGTCGAAGTTGCCGATAACAACGCACGATTCCCCAATGCCCGGAAAGAGCGGAGCGGGCGGTGTTTTTTTGAGTTCGTCGAGTGTAAGGGAGAGCAGCATGGCGGTTCAGGGCCTCGGGGCGGAAGTCATAGCCATTTCAATGGCTTGGTCAAACAATTCTGGGGCAAGGGCGCCATTTACGGCAAGCTGATTAATAAAGTAGGTTGGTGTTCCCGCCACATTGAGCCTGCTACCTTCCGCATAGTCTGTGTCAAGCATTTCGTTGACGCGGGCGCTTTTGATATCCTCGGTAAGCCGGTTCAGGTCGAGTCCGGCTTCCGTAGCCATTTGTTTCAGGGTTTTTTCCCCGCCCTGTACAAGCTCGGCCCTGGCGCTGAAGAGGAGATCGTGCAGTTTCCAGGCCTTGGCTTCGCTTTGCAGTCCCGCGGCTAGGAAATAAGCAGCGGAGATGCGGCCATAGCCCTTGCTGTCTAGCGGGTAGGCCTTAAAAACGTAGCGTACCTGATCCTTGCGTTCCTTGAGAATTCTTTTAATAGTTCCGGCGCCCTTTTGGCAGAAAGGGCAGGTGAAGTCGGAGAAGGCGATAATGGTAATAGGCGCTTTTTCCGGCCCTTTGATGTATCTGCCCCGCAAATCGACAACGGGCGCGGGCTGATTCAGGCTCCTGCGCCACTCGCTGACAATGGCTTTGTTGCGCCGGCTTGTGGCGCCACTCTGAACAAGGTCAAGCAGCTCTTCACTGTGCTTCTGGAGCACACCGAGGAGAATGTCTGGATGGGCTTCCAGCATTCTGCGCAGCTGGTCTTCAGTGAGGCTGGGCGCCGCTGAAGCGGGAGTTCCGCTAAGAAGCAGAGCCAGCGTAAGGAAGAAGAAAAGCACGATTTTTTTCATTGGAGTATTCCTTGTTCAGAATCCTTTGAAAGCATGTGGGGGAGGCCGTGTCTTTTTGCAGTGGCTCTTGCCTTATTTCACTCCTGTTCCGGCGTCTGTCCGGCCGGCATATCCAATTCGTGCTGGTAGCGGTGGGACAGGCATTCCTTCTGCTCCGGCACAATGATATTTTGGTCAACGTACTGGCGATAGCCTGTTCCAGCGGGGATGAGGCGACCAACGATGACGTTTTCCTTGAGGCCGCGGAGTTGATCAGTCTTGCCTTTCAGCGCGGCTTCAGTCAGAACCTTGGTGGTCTCTTGGAAGGACGCCGCGGAAATGAAGGAGGATGTTGTCAGCGAAGCCTGGGTGATGCCAAGCACAAGGGGCTCGGCAGTCGCCGGCGCACGGCCTTCGGCGATGGCTTTGTCATTTTCGCTTTTGAATTCGCTCTTGTCCACCTGTTCCCCAACGAGGAAGCTCGTCTGACCGGAATCCAGAATGGTGACTTTGCGCAGCATCTGGCGGACAATAACCTCAATGTGCTTGTCGTCGATATCCACGCCCTGGTGCCGGTACACCTCTTGGATTTCATCTACGAGGTAGGCGGCAAGGAATTTTTCGCCGCGTGTGCGGAGGATATCGTGCAATTCTGGATTGCCTTCGGTCAAAAGGTCTCCGGATTCCACAAAGTCGCCGTCGGACACAGTGATATGTTTGCCCTTGGGAACAAGGTATTCCTTGGCCTCGCCGACTTCCGGCGTCACGATAATCTTGCGTTTGCCCTTGGCTTCGCCGGCAAAAGTCACTGTGCCCGCGATTTCGGAGACAACGGCCATGTCTTTGGGTTTGCGGACTTCAAAGAGTTCGGCTACGCGGGGAAGGCCGCCTACGATGTCGCGGGTTTTGGAGGTTTCACGTGGCTTGCGGGCGATAATGTCGCCTGTATGTACTTCCTGCCCGTTCTTGATCATGATGATGGCGCCCACAGGGAGGCTGTATATAGCGGGGATAGAGCTTTGTGTGGCTGCGTTGCTGACAGCCGGCCGCAGCTTTGGCGTGCCCTGCTCATCGCAGATGGAAATAGAGGGTCTAAGTCCCGTGGTGCGGTATTCGATAATGGTCATCGTGGTCTGGTGCGTGGTTTCGTCCAGTTTCTCCTGATATGATTTGCCGTCCACCAGATCGGAGAAGTTAACAACACCGTCCACTTCGGAAACGAAAGGCTCATTAAAGGGATCCCATTCCGCCAGTAGCGTGCCTTTGGTGATCTGCTGGCTGTCCGTGACGTGCAGGTGCGCGCCGTTGGGCAGGGTGTAGCGTTCGCGTTCAATACCCTGATCATCCACAATGGCGATCTGGCCGCTTTTACCCATAACTAGAGATTTGCCCTCGCTGTTGGCGATAGTGCGGACGCGGGTGAACACAACGTGGCCATTGTTTTGCGCCTCAAAATTGGATCGCTCGATCTGCTTGGATGCCGTGCCGCCGATGTGGAAGGTACGCATGGTGAGCTGCGTGCCTGGCTCGCCGATGGACTGAGCGGCGATAATGCCCACGGTTTCACCGATATTAACCATGTGCCCGCGCGCCAGATCGCGGCCGTAGCAGAGCGAGCAAATGCCCCGTTCCGTGCGGCAGGTGAGCGCGGAGCGAATCATAATCGAGGTGACGCCGTGTTCTTCGAGACAGGCGGCGACTTTTTCATCGATCAGCGTGTTTTCGCGGAAGAGCAGCTTATTGGTCGCTGGATCGCGGACCGGGTAGAGGAGCACGCGGCCCAAGGCTCGATCCGAGAGGCGCTGTTTGATTTCGCCGCCTTCGCGGATTTGCTTGATTTCAATACCGTCCACGGTTCCGCAGTCATGCTCAGAGATGATAACATCCTGCACAACGTCCACAAGGCGGCGGGTCAGGTAGCCGGAGTTTGCCGTTTTCAGGGCGGTATCGGCGAGACCTTTGCGCGCGCCGTGCGTGGAGGTGAAGTACTGGAGCACAGTCAGTCCTTCACGGAAGCTGGCCGTGATAGGCGTTTCGATGATTTCGCCGGACGGCTTGGCCATCAGACCGCGCATGCCGGCAAGCTGGCGCATCTGGTCGGCGTTGCCTCGCGCACCGGAGTTGGACATCATGAAGATGGGGTTGAAGCTTTGGCTGACTTCCGTTTTGCCCGTCTTCGGGTCGGTAATCGTTTCTGTGGAAATTTCTTTCATCATTTCCGAAGAAACGGTTTGGGTGACTTTGGTCCAGACATCAACGACCTTGTTGTATTTTTCCGTGCGGGTGATGATGCCGTCGCGGTACTGGTTTTCGATATCGTCAACTTCAGCCTGCGCAGCGTCAATGAGCTCCTTCTTGCGCATAGGGATGGTCATGTCCTTTACGCCGACGGTGATGCCCGCGCGGGTCGCGTATTCATAGCCAAGGTCCTTGATCTTGTCGCAGAGGATAACCGTGGCTTTGATGCCAAGCTCGCGGTAGGTGTTGCCGACGAGCCTAGCGATGTTTTTCTTGGTTAGCACGCAGTTGACGTTGTCAAATGACAAGCCCTTGGGCAGGATTTCCGAAACCAGCACGCGGCCGGCTGTTGTCTGCTTGATTTCCCCGTTTTCAAGGCGAACGCGGATGCGGGCGTGCAGGCTCAGCCTATCGGCATCCACCGCGGCGATGACTTCCCATGGCGCGCAGAAGGTCATGCCCTCGCCTTTTTCAAAGGCGCGTTCCACCGTGAGGTAGTAGAGACCAAGAACAATGTCCTGGGAAGGCACAATCACAGGGCTGCCGTTGGCGGGGGAAAGGATGTTGTTTGTACTCATCATGAGTACGCGGCATTCGATCTGAGCCTCAACGGAGAGGGGAATGTGTACGGCCATCTGGTCGCCGTCAAAGTCAGCGTTGTAGGCGGTGCAGACAAGCGGATGCAGGCGAATGGCCTTGCCTTCTACCAAGAGAGGCTCAAAAGCCTGGATGCCCAGCCTGTGCAAGGTAGGGGCGCGGTTCAGCAGAATGGGGTATTCGCGTACTACATCGGAAAGGATGTCCCACACAACCAGTTCTTCGCGCTCCACCATTTTCTTCGCGCTTTTGATAGTGGAGGCATGGCCTCTTTTCTCCAGTTCAGAATAAATGAAGGGTTTGAACAGTTCTAAGGCCATTTTTTTGGGTAGACCGCATTGGTGAAGTTTCAGGTACGGACCCACGGCAATGACGGAACGGCCGGAGTAGTCAACACGCTTCCCCAGCAGGTTTTGACGGAAACGGCCCTGTTTGCCCTTTATCATGTCAGATAGGGATTTCAGCGCCCTTCCATTGGTGCCGTTGATGGTGCGCCCGCGGCGCCCGTTGTCAAAAAGCGCGTCCACTGCTTCCTGCAGCATACGCTTTTCGTTTCGAATGATGATCTCGGGCGCGCCGAGTTCCATAAGGCGCTTGAGGCGGTTGTTGCGGTTGATGACCCGCCGGTAGAGATCGTTGAGGTCGGAGGTGGCGAAGCGTCCTCCATCCAGGGGCACAAGTGGTCGGAGATCCGGCGGAATAACCGGAATAACTTCGAGGATCATCCATTCTGGACGGTTGCCTGACTCAATAAAAGCTTCAACAATCTTGAGGCGCTTGGTCAGCTTTTTTTTCTTGGTCTGTGATTTCGTGATCTGCGATTCTTCGCGAAGCGAGACGCGCAGCTCTTCAAGGTTTAATTCTTCCAAAAGTCCGCGGATGGATTCCGCTCCCATGCCCACAGTTAGCGCGTCCTCGCCGAAATGCTCGATAATTTGAAGATACTGGTCTTCAGAGATGACCTGCATTTTCTGGAGACTTGTGCTGCCTGGATCGAGGACGATGTAGGAATCAAAATACAGTACCTTTTCAAGGTCGGCCATGGTCATATCAAGCAATGTGCCGATCTTGGAGGGCAGGGTTTTCAGGAACCAAATGTGGGCAACGGGCGCGGCAAGCTCAATATGCCCCATACGCTCGCGGCGGACTTTGGAGGGGATGACTTCAACGCCGCATTTTTCGCATACAATGCCACGGTGCTTCATCCGTTTGTATTTGCCGCAGTTGCACTCGTAGTCTTTAACGGGACCGAATATCTTGGCGCAGAAAAGCCCGTCGCGTTCGGGCTTGAAGGTGCGGTAGTTGATGGTCTCGGGCTTTTTCACTTCGCCGTAGGACCATTCGCGGATATTTTCGGGCGAGGCGATGGAAATCTGGATGGCCTGGAGATTGCGGACGTTGGACGCGTTGGCCATTGCCGCGCTGCGCATGGAAAACAAGTAATCGTCAAGGCTCATGGGGCGCTCCTTGCAGAATGAGCGTTTGAATGCGGGACGGAGTTATTTATTTCGTCCTCGCTGTGCTTCTTGGCGTGCTGCGGGCTGTCCGCCCGACCAGAGCGCGTGCGCCCACGGCCAGGCGGACAGCAAATCGTATCCCGCCGAATTATAACGGTTCGATGGTGGTTTCTTCCTCAAACTTCACATCTTCCATGAAGGTGATATTCTTGGGCTTTTTGTTGCTGCTGCTTTCATGCAGCGTTACGTTGAGCCCCAAGGACATCAGTTCCTTGACGAGGACGTTGAAGGATTCGGGCAGCCCTGTTTCAAGGAAGTTGTCGCCCTTGACGATCTTTTCATACATCTTCACGCGGCCTGTTACGTCATCGGACTTGACCGTCAGGAATTCTTGTAGAAGATACGATGCTCCGTACGCCTCGAGCGCCCATACTTCCATTTCGCCGAGCCGCTGTCCGCCGAACTGGGCCTTGCCGCCTAGGGGCTGCTGCGTCACGAGGGAGTAAGGTCCGGTGGAGCGAGCGTGGATTTTTTCGTCAACGAGATGATGAAGTTTCAAGTAGTACATCACGCCGGTAGTCACGCGGTTCTTGAAAGGCTCGCCTGTGCGCCCGTCGTAGAGAACGGATTTGCCGTCGTCCGCAAGACCCGCCCTAGACAGCCAATTCCAGATTTCATCTTCAGAAGCGCCGTCAAACACAGGAGTCCTAGTCAGGATGCCTTCCCTGAGATTCAGCACGGACTGGCGGAATTCCTCATCATCCATAGCGTCCACTTCAGCGGAAATTTCAGGCGACTGGAAGACGTCTTTCACCTCATTACGCAGCACGCCGAGGGCTGTGCCGGAATCGACCATCTCCGCGAGCTGGCGGCCAAGTTCCTTGGCTGCCCAGCCTAAGTGCGTTTCCATAATCTGTCCGATGTTCATTCGGGAAGGCACGCCCAGCGGGTTTAAGACCACGTCAACGGGGCGCCCGTCGCCAAAGAAAGGCATATCCTCTTCGGGCAGGATGCAGGAAACAACACCTTTATTGCCGTGGCGGCCGGCCATTTTGTCGCCGACAGAGAGTTTGCGCTTAACGGCAATATGTACTTTGACCATTTTGATGACTCCGGGCGGCAGGTCGTCGCCCTCGACGGCCTTTTCCCTCTTGGCATTGTAAATGGCCTTGATGTAGGCAAGCTGCTTGTCATAGTCGCGGAGGAATTCCTCTACTGTGTCATTGATATCGCGGTCCTTGAACAAGTGTTCCAGCTTTTTAAGTGGTATTTCGTCCAGCACTTTTCGGCTCATGGGCGCGCCTGCTTCAAGGAGGGCTTCGCCCTTGCGCGTTCCGGGAAGTGTCGCGGCAATGGCCTGCCCAAGAACAACAGGCGCGAGGCGGTCGCGCATTTTCGCAGTAATTGAGCGGGCGTGCACGCGTTCCTTTTCGTCTAATTTATGGGTTTCGTAATCCTCAATCTGGAGCGTGCGCTCGTCCTTTTCGCCGGAGCGGCGATTGAAAACCTTAACGTCAATAACGGTGCCCTCAATTCCCGGAGGAACCTTGAGAGAGGTGTTTTTTACATCGCGGGCTTTGTCGCCGAAAATCGCGCGCAGCAGCTTTTCTTCGGGCGTGAGCTGCGTTTCGCCTTTCGGGGTGATCTTGCCGACAAGGATCGCGTCGGGCTTTACCGCGGCTCCGATGCGGATAATGCCGCTGTCATCGAGATCGCGGAGCATATCTTCGCCCATATTGGGGATATCGCGGGTGATTTCTTCAGGTCCCAGCTTCGTGTCGCGGGCGACTACTTCAAATTCCTCAATGTGGATGGAGGTGTAGATGTCTTCCTTGACCATTTTTTCGGAAATGAGCACGGAGTCTTCGTAGTTGTAGCCGCACCACGGCATGAAGGCCACAACAAGGTTCTTGCCGAGGGCAAGTTCGCCTTTGGAAATGGCCGGTCCGTCCGCGAGGACCTGTCCTTTTTTGAAGCGCTGGCCAGGGTAACACGAGGGGACTTGCCCGAAACATGAATTCTGGTTTGACTTGTGGAATTTCAGCAGGTTGTAGGCCCGGACGCCGCCAAGCTGGGGATAGAGATTTGGATCGTCGTACGAAACGATGATTTGGTCAGCATCGACATAGCGGACCTCGCCGTCGGCTTCCGCGACAACGCAGGCGCCGGAGTCGCGGGCCACGTCAATTTCCATGCCGGTGCCCACAAGAGCGCGCTGCGAGCGCAGCAGCGGCACGGCCTGGCGCTGCATATTGGATCCCATCAGAGCCCTGTTTGCGTCGTCGTGCTCCAGAAAGGGAATAAGCGCGGCGGAGATGGAAACCATCTGGCTTGGGGAAATGTCCATCAGCGTAACGTCATTGCGGTTGGCCATGATAACGTCATCGCCCGCGCGGGCGGTAACATGCTCGTCGGCAAGGAATCCGTCGGGGGTTACAGCGGCGTTGGCCTGCGCGATGACCTGGCCGGTTTCGCAGGAGGCATCGAGATTTACAAATTCATTGGTGATCCTGCCATCGCGGACAATGCGGTAAGGCGTTTCAATAAAGCCGTAGTCATTGACCTTAGCAAAGGTCGTCAGGGAGACGATTAAACCAATATTTGGCCCTTCGGGTGTTTCAATAGGGCAGATGCGGCCATAGTGGGAAACATGGACGTCGCGTACTTCAAAGCCTGCCCTTTCTCTAGTCAGCCCGCCGGGACCAAGGGCCGAAAGACGGCGCTTGTGCGTGACTTCAGACAGCGAGTTCGTCTGATCCATGAACTGGGAGAGCTGTGACGTGCCGAAGAATTCCTTAAGCACGGCGGCCACCGGCTTGGGATTGACGAGGTCATGCGGCGTGAGCGTTCCCACGTCCGTGATGCTCATGCGTTCCTTGATGGCGCGCTCCATGCGGACAAGGCCGATACGGAACTGGTTTTCCACAAGCTCCCCGACCAGGCGCACGCGGCGGTTGCCGAGGTGGTCAATGTCATCGCTCGGGCCGTGGCTGTCTTTAAGTTGGACAAGAACCTTGATGGCTTCGATGATGTCGTTGTCGGAAAGCGTACGCAGGTCGCTTGGCGCGTTAATGCCCAGGCGCTGGTTGAGCTTGTAGCGTCCGACAGGGGAAAGATCATAGTAATCGGAGTTGCGGAAGAGATTATCAAAAAAGGTCGCCGCGATTTCCGGTGTTGGCGGAGAGCTCGGGCGCTGGCGGCGGTAGATTTCTTCTTGGGCTTTTTCTTTATCGGTAATGCGGTCAAGAGCTAGCGTATCACGGATGGAAGAGGAGGCTTCCGCGCCGCGGGTATGTAGGACTGAGAGCGAGACGATGCCTTTTTCCCTGAAGGTGGAAATCGTTTTGACCGTGAGTTCATCGGCTGCTTCGGCTAGGATTTCACCTGTTTCTGGGTCGGTAATATCGGCGGCGAGGAACAGCCCGATGAGGGTTTCCGGATCCACTTCGATTTTTGCAACGCCCTTGGCGCTCAGCGTGCGCCATACGCGTTTAGTCAGAGGCTTGCCGGCCTCAACAACAAGCGTTCCGTCCGGGGCATAAATGTCAGCATAGGCGAGGGCCTTGGTGTACAGCGTGTCATCGAACTGCCAGGATACGCGGTCGTCCGCCTCAAGGAAGAACGTTTCCTTTTTGTAGAAAGTGTCCAGGATGGCGGATTTGTCCATTCCCATGGCTTTCAGGAGAATGGTCGCTGGCATCTTGCGGCGACGGTCGATGCGGACGTAGAGAATGTCTTTGTGGTCAAAGTCGAAATCAAGCCACGATCCGCGCATCGGGATCACGCGGCAGGAGTAAAGAATCTTACGACTGGTATGCGTTTTGCCGCTGTCGTGTTCGAAAATGATGCCTGGTGAGCGTTGGAGCTGGTTGACAATAACGCGTTCGGTACCGTTGATGATGAACGTTCCCTTTTCTGTCATCACAGGAAGCGTTCCAAAATAAATGTCCTGTTCTTTAACATCGCGTACGGTGCGCTTTTCTGTTTCTTCATCAACATCATAGACAACCAGGCGCACGCGGAGGCGGATCGGAGCTTCATAGGTCAGCCCTTTGGAAATGCACTCGGCCTGGTCGTATTTGGGTTCGTTGATTTCGTAATTGATGAATTCAAGGGACGCTGTGCGGTTAAAATCTTCAATGGGGAAGACGGAATGAAAGACGCCTTCAAGCCCTTCGTCGGGGCGGCGTTCCGCCGCACCCTCCTGCAGGAACTTCTGATAGGAGTCCATCTGCAGATTGAGCAGGTGCGGCACAGGAACATCAACCTTGATTTTGCCGAATTGTTTTGTCAGCTGACCCATTAGGACACCTCTGTGGGAAGTGGGCGGGAGGCGGCGCTGCGGATATTGCAGTTTATACGCCGGGTAACTTGTGAATTCCCGCTTATGCGGGATTTTGCTCAGGGGAAAAACCTCGGTTCCAAAAAGGAAAAACTCGTCCTTTTAGTAAGACAACGGCAATAAAAAAAAATCCATCCTGGCAAGCTGTCCCGCCGTTTAGCGGTTGGCGAGCAGTTCTGCCGGATGTCTTTTTCGCTTTATATCTTGCTTAGTTAGGAGTGACTCTCTCCTTTTTGGGAGATTATTGAAAAGCCCAATATAGCTTTTTTTTCTGAAACAAGCAAGAGTTTATACGAAAATTTTTCCATATGCGTTTTGCTGCGCTGTCTTACCAAGCTTAAGGTCCGAACATTTTTAATCGTTGATGCGGAGATCTTCCAAGCTGAGTCCTATATGACGAAAATGCAGGTAGATACGTGCGGCGGCTAGGGCGTCGGATGCGGCGTGGTGATGTGTAAGCTCAATGTCCAAGTGTTTACACACGTCAGACAGGCGGTTTTTGGACAACCTCAGGCTTCTGCGCGCGCCCTTGAGCGTGCAGAGGAAGGGTATTTGCAGTTGCAGGTTCATGGCCTGCAGGCAGGTTTTGAGCACCATGCGGTCAAAGGTGGCGTTATGCGCCACAAGATAGGGCGTGTTCTCCAGAAAGGCGGCCATGCGCGGCCAGAATTCAGCAAAGGTTGGCTGGTCGCGCAGCATGGACCAGGTAAGGCCGTGAATCCAAGTAAAGAGGATGCGCTGGCGGGGGGGGCGCAAGATCTGGTACAGCGTGCCGGTAACAGCGCCGTGCTCTATACGTGCGAGGCCGACGGCGCAGGCGCTGTCCGGATACTGGTCTGCCGTTTCAAAGTCTATGGCAACCGCTTTTTGTGGAAGCGCGTGGGGTGGGTCTCCATGCGTGGTGATTGCTGGCATAGTTAAGCTACAGGCAGGGGAAGGCGAGGTTGCCAATCTGTTTTTCCAGCGCGTGGGCAGCGCGGAACACGGTGCGTTCGTCAAATTCCCGTCCGATAATCTGCATGCCGACAGGGAGGTTTCCGGCTTTTCCCACGGGGATAGAAAGCGCGGGTAGGCCCGCCAGGTTTATGGATACGGTAAAAATATCCATTAGGTACATTTTTAGGGGATCATCGATGATGGAGCCAAGTTTCCAGGCCGGTACAGGAGAAACTGGGGCCAGCATGACATCGCAGCACTCAAGCGCGTTATGAAAATCCTGGCGGATCAGGTGCCGGACTTCAGCGGCCTTGCGGTAGTAAGCGTCGTAATAACCCGCGGAGAGTACATAGGCGCCTAGGAGGATGCGGCGCTGGACTTCAGGGCCGAAGCCTTCTGTCCTTGAGAGTGTGTAGAGTTCTTCAAGCGTGGTAGCCTTGGATGAGCGGTGCCCGTAGCGCACGCCGTCGTATCTGGCGAGGTTGGAGCTGGCTTCGGCCATGGCGATGATGTAGTAGACGGCAATGGCGTGACGGGTAGCATGGGGGAGGGAAACATGCACAAGCTCCGCGCCGCATCCTCGCGCCGTATCCAGCGCATGCTCGCAGGCTGAGAGTACGGCGGGGTCAACGCCTTCTACTTGCAGGAATTCTGTCGGTACGCCGATTTTCATACCGTTAAGGTCGGTCTGCGTCTGGATGATCTCGGCAAGGTCCTTTGCGGGCGCTGGGCGCGGGGAAGAGGTGTTATCGCGTGGGTCATGGCCTGCTATAACAGAAAAAACAAGAGCCGCATCGGCTACTGTGCGGGTGAAAGGTCCGATTTGGTCGAGCGAGGAGCCGTAGGCCATTAGCCCGTAGCGGGAAACTGCGCCGTATGTGGGTTTGAGTCCGACGCAGCCGCAGAGCGCCGCGGGCTGGCGGATGGAGCCACCTGTGTCTGACCCTAGGGCCGCGTAGCATTGCATGGCCACAACGCTGGCGGCTGAGCCCCCGCTGGAGCCTCCTGGCACGGCGGAAAGGTCGCGCGGGTTATGGGTGGGGCCATACGCGGAGTTTTCCGTGGAGGAGCCCATGGCGAATTCGTCCATGTTGGTTTTGCCGAGGATAACGGCGCCGGCTTCGCGGAGCTTCTTTACGGCGAAGGCATCGTAGAACGGTACAAAGTTCTCCAGGATTTTTGACGCGGCCGTTGTACGGATGCCCGCCGTAGTGATGGCGTCTTTGATGGTAACCGGTACGCCCCACAAGGGCTTCTCCGGCTTGGGGCCCTCGTGGTCCAGGGCGCGGGCTTCCTCCAGAACTTCCTCTCTTACGGTAAGTAGCGCATGGAGGGAAGGTTCCGTGGCCTTTATGCGCTCAAGACAGGCGCGGGCAACATCCTCTGCGCTCACTTCGCCCTTGGCAAGCCGATGGCGGATTTCAAGTAAGGAAACTGTATGCAGATCGCTCATTAGAATGGTTCCTTTGCAAGGGCAGAGCCGGGAAAAGAATTGCTTGGAAGTCGGGCGGTGCCCTAGTATGGTTTCGCAGGTATTTTACGCTGGGACTGTGGTCGCAATATTTTTTTGGAGTCTCCGCAACATGGAGGTCTGGGTTTCCGGCTTAGACAATGCGCGGTACAACAAAGAACTGCCCGTCGGATTCCGGTGCGTTGGCCAGCACCTGGGAGCGGTCCCAGCGACGTTCTTCCCGGTCTTGTCGGATGGCTTTTTCATGGGCCACTGGGCTGTAGAGTGGTTCGACGCCGCTAGTGTCTATTTCGGAAAGAATATCCATATATTTTAGGATATCTCCGCACTGTGCGCCAAATTTTGCCAGCGTGGCTTCGTCAGGAGCGAGGCGCGAGAGGCGGGAGAGGTGCTCCATGTCTTTTTGGGTAAGCATGTCATGTCCTTTGTTTTTAAGTCAGCCGAGTAGCTTGTGAAGCTTCAGGCAGGCGAGGTAGGCTCTGCCTTCCGGCGTATTGGCGTTTATGTTTTTCACATTTCCCAGTAGCCCTTCGGGTTTTTGGGGAGGCTCTGTCCGGCGGATGGAAGGTTGAATGGCCGGAGGAGCCGTGAGCGGCGTTTTCCCAAAAATTAAGCGCAGCTCGACCTTGGTGAAATACGGGGCGTCCATGAAGGCGTTGGCGCGCTCCAAGATTTCTTCGGTCTGAAAGGCGAGTTCCTGCAGCACAAGGTTATCTTCCCCGCCGATAATCAGAATGGAATGCCTATGCCCCAGGGGAATAGCTATTTCAGCCAGCTGCGGTCCCATAGCCATTTTCCAGTTTTGCCAAAGCTGGTAGAGCACAGAGGTATTTTTATCGCCTAGGCGTTCCAGAACGCTGTCTATCCTCTCGGCCACGGAGCACATTTTGCAGATGCGGGGAACGGTATGGACTTCAGCCCTGCCGTCGGTTTTTTGTGTGGACTGAGCGGCCGGAGATTTTGCGGGGCTTTTTTTTAGTTTGGGAAATTTGGCCTTCATGAGCGGTAGAATGGCACTATCCGTCTTAAGGGTCAAGGCATGTATTGACTATATGCGCCTTAGCAGATACTTATATCAAGATTCAGTGATGAACAATTTACGTGCCATAGGCGGGGTGCGTCTCCATGTCCCATGCTGTTCGCTATTTTAAAGCCCTTTCTGATGATACGCGGCTTAGGCTCGTGCATGTGCTGTCGCAGTACGAACTTTCCGTTAACGAACTGGTATCGCTTTTGGAAACGGGTCAGTCGCGTATTTCCCGGCATTTAAAAATCCTTGCGGAAGCGGGACTTTTGATTGCGCGGCGAGATGGCTTGCGGACATTTTATTCAGCCGTGCGGGAAGGAGAGGGACTGGAATTCCTGCGGGCTGTGACCCCGTTTTTGACGGCGGACATGAATATGTGCGCGGATTTGGATATGGCGGAAAGCATTTTGAAGGATAGAGCGCGGAAAACGCGCCAGTTTTTCAACTCCGTGGCGGATCATTGGGATACGCTGAACCGTGAGATCATCGGAGAGTTTGATCTGGCCGGAGCCGTTGAAGCGGCTGTTCCGAAAGAATGCCGCGTGGCTGTGGACCTTGGCTGCGGGACTGGCCTTGTTTTGGAGAGACTTCTGGGCAAAGCCGAGCAGGTGATAGGTGTAGACGGCTCTTCAAGGATGCTGGAGCTTTCTCGGCGGAGGCTTGGCGATGAAGACAGCGTTTCCCTACGCATCGGCGAGCTGGACCATTTGCCGCTGCGGGACGGAGAAGCGGATTTTGCCTGTATCAATCTAGTACTCCATCATCTATCCGATCCATCCTCTGCTCTGCGGGAGATTTTCCGCGTGCTCAAGCCTGGAGGGACAGCCTTTATTTCTGATTTTGACAGGCATAATCAGGAAAAAATGCGAACGGACTACGGTGATCACTGGCTGGGGTTCAGTCGCGAAAAAATTGAGGAAATGATATTGGAGGCAAAGCTTGTGCCGCTGTTTTTCACTAGCCAGCCCGTTAGGCACCAGCTAGCCTTGAACATTGCATTGGCCCGCAAGGGCGGTGCGTGATTTGCTTTTTGCACAGCAGCGCTGAGCTGCGATGAGGAGAAAACGATGACAGATTGTTCGACCGTCAAGGCCTTGGACCTTTCCCTTCCGTACCAGGTTGCGGATATTTCCCTTGCGGATTTCGGGCGCAGGGAAATGCAGCTTTCCGAGCGGGAAATGCCGGGATTGATGGAGCTTATTCGGCGCTATGGCGGCGAAAAGCCCTTTAAGGGCTTGAAAATCGCCGGTTCTCTACACATGACCATCCAGACGGCCATGCTGATCAAGACGCTCCATGCTCTGGGTGCGGAGCTGCGTTGGGCTTCATGCAATATTTTTTCCACGCAGGATCACGCGGCAGCGGCTGTGGCTGCAGACGGACTCGCGGCGGTATTTGCTTGGAAGGGCGAAACGCTGGAAGACTACTGGTGGTGCACAGAAATGGCTTTGACCTGGCCGGACGGCTCAGGTCCGGACATGATTGTGGATGACGGCGGCGACGCGACGTTGCTTATCCACCAGGGTGTGGCGGTGGAAAAGGATCCATCGCTTCTTGAAAAGACGTATGATAACAAGGAATTTTGTATTATTATGGAACGCCTAGCCTTGCGTCTGAAGGAGTCCCCTGGACGCTGGGCCGCAGTGGCCGGCAAAGTGCGCGGCGTTTCTGAGGAAACAACAACGGGCGTGCACCGTCTCTACCAGCTGGCCGCCGAGGGCAAGCTCCTTTTCCCCGCTATCAATGTCAATGATTCCGTGACCAAATCTAAGTTTGACAACATGTACGGTTGTCGCGAGTCCTTGGCGGATGGCATCAAGCGCGCGACGGATATCATGGTGGCCGGCAAAGTGGTCCTTGTGGCAGGATACGGCGATGTGGGCAAGGGATGCGCCAAATCCATGCGTGGCTTTGGCGCTCGCGTCCTCGTTTCGGAAATAGACCCCATTTGCGCGCTTCAGGCTGCCATGGAAGGCTATGAGGTCACTACCATGGAAGAAGCCGTGAAGCAGGCCGATATTTTTGTAACCTGCACGGGCAACTGCGGCGTGATCACCGGCAGGCATATGCTCGCAATGAAAGACGAGGCCATTATCTGCAATATCGGGCATTTTGACAGCGAAATTGAAATGAAATGGCTGGAGAAAACGCCAGGCTGCGTGAAGACCCCCGTAAAGCCCCAGGTGGACAAATGGCTGCTGCCTAATGGCCGCTCGCTTATCGTTTTGGCCGAAGGCCGTCTAGTTAACCTTGGCTGCGCCACGGGGCATCCTAGCTTTGTGATGTCCAACAGCTTTACCAACCAAGTGCTGGCGCAGATGGATTTGGCCGCCTGTCCGCATGAAAAAAAGGTGTATGTGCTGCCTAAGAAGCTGGATGAAGAGGTGGCGAGACTCCACCTAGCCCGCCTTGGCGCGAAGCTGACTACGCTTACCCAAGAGCAGGCCGATTATATCGGCGTTCCCGTGAAAGGACCGTTCAAGCCTGAGTATTACCGTTACTAGTTTGCTTTTCCGGCAGGGGTTGCGTGCTCCTGCCGTCTTAGCATCTGCTACCCATCGCGCTCCGGCGCGACAAAGAGGGATCATGGAACAACTCGTGATTGATGGGGGAGTACCTCTCGCCGGAACCGTTGCAATCAGCGGTTCAAAAAACGCCGCGCTCCCGCTGCTGGTGGCGGGTATCCTGACGGAAGGGGACGTTTCCTACGCTAACGTGCCCGATCTGCGCGATATCCGCACGACCGTGCGCCTTTTGGATATCCTTGGATGCCCGAGTGAGTTTTTGCCGGAAAAGTCGTCCGTAGTTCTCAAGGTAGGCGATCTCTCGCCCGAGGCGCCGTACGACCTTGTTAAGACTATGCGGGCCTCCGTGCTCTGCTTGGGACCGCTTTTAGCCAGGCTTGGCAGCGCCCGCGTTGCCATGCCAGGTGGCTGCGCCATTGGTGCGCGGCCCGTGGACCTGCACCTTTCCGCTTTGGAAAAAATGGGAGCGCGCTTTGAGCTGGAAGACGGCTATATCATCGGCCGCTGTCGCAAGCTCCATGGCGCCAGAATCCATTTTGACTTTCCCACTGTGGGCGGAACGGAGAACCTGCTTATGGCGGCCTCATTGGCGGAGGGCGAAACCGTATTGGAAAACGCGGCCCGCGAGCCGGAAATTGTGGATCTTGCTCGTTTTCTTAAGGCCTGTGGCGCGCAGATTGAGGGCGAGGCAAGTGGCGTTATCCGCATCCAGGGGGTGCCCTCGCTTCACGGCTGCTCCTATACCGTCATGCCGGACCGCATAGAGGCCGGAACATTCTTGATTGCCGCGGGCATCACCGGGGGCGAGCTTTTGCTCAAGGGCTGCCCGTGGGATGAGCTGGAGGCTGTGATTAGCAAACTTTGCCAAATGGGTATGGATATCAGGAACACTTCCGAGGGCGTGCTGGCCCGATGCGATCCGGACAGGGAGCTTACCTGCGCTGATGTGAAAACCCGTCCCTATCCGGGCTTTCCCACCGACATGCAGGCACAAATCATGTCGCTCATGTGCCTTTCGCAGGGTTCGGGCGTCATTACGGAAAACATTTTTGAAAACCGCTTCATGCACGTGCAGGAATTAATCCGCCTGGGCGCGGACATCCGTCTTTCCGGAAATACGGCGGTTGTCCGTGGCGTCAAGCGTCTGATTGGCGCGCCTGTCATGGCCTCGGATCTGCGTGCGAGCGCGAGTCTTGTTTTGGCCGGGATCGCGGCGCGGGGCACCACGATTGTTCAGCGTATTTATCATCTGGACCGCGGCTATGAGCGCATTGAAAACAAGCTCAATGCTGTGGGTGCCCGCATCCGCCGTGGGCAGGACAAAGTGTGAGTCGCAAGGTGCCCAGAGGTCAGAAAGGGAGCCTGGCAAAAATTTTTTACGCAGTGGCAGGGTATGTCGCGCGGGAGGTCTGGCGTTTATGTATATTTGCATTCCGGTGCCTGTTATTACCATCGGCCTGCTGGTTTTATCCAACGTGTTTATGACGTTCGCCTGGTACGGACACCTGCGCTTCCAGGCGCTGCCGCTGCTGGCGGCCGTGCTGGTCAGCTGGGGAATTGCCTTTTTTGAGTACATGCTCCAAGTCCCCGCGAACCGCGTGGGCTACGGAACGTTCAGTGCGGCGGAGCTCAAGGCCATCCAGGAAATCATTTCCCTGACTGTCTTCGCTGTCTTTTCCGCCTGCTATCTTGGTGAAACGCTGCGTTGGAATCATTTTGTGGGCTTCGCTCTCATTGTGCTCGCCGCATTTTTTATTTTTAAGCGCTGGTAGACGGCATTTGCCATTGACACCGTCGTTTTTTGCGAAAGACATTAGCGTTGTTGTGCTCATGGGCGGCAATAGACATGCCGTGGCGTTGCCGAGGATAGTGGCGTTTTTCGTTCGTTGTTAGATGCGGCCTTCGTCACCCAAGACAAACGTATCGCTGTTACACGAGTCCAAGCAGTTACTGGCGTTTACACCTGGTGTACGTACAATCTTCTGTCCTGCTTTCGTCCTCTCCAGTCCATTCGTCGGACTCTTTGTCTGCATCTTTCGAGTCCCTATGTAACGTACCATGTGCATAACTTCAGCGGCATAGGGGCGAAAGTTTTCCATTCTCGGCGAAATAGACGAAATAAGCGTAGCTGTCTCGTCAGCAATCTCACTGCTCATCTTCACAATAGCGCGTTATAGCCTCTAAGCTTCTCGCAATTCCTTGTAGGTAATCGAGTTCCCCGCAGCCTTTAAATCTCTCAGCAAAAACTCCACGGTCTCCGGTTCTGTCTGCTTTACGAAGTCGATCTCCGCACCGCCGTTCCTTCAATAGAGAACATCGAGTATTCTCCGCTCTTGATCTTCTGCCATACGACGTCATCCGTAATGTGGAAGCCAATCCACCAGCCCTTTGGCAGAATTCCCGCCGGGATCCCCAGCGCGTTCGCCTTCTCTTCTGTAAATATGATACTCTCAACCACACGCCCAATGCCGCCGCGCCTGTGCATCTCTCCTGAAGTTCCGAATTACGCGACATATCGATATGCCGCGCGTTCCAATTCTTCAGGGTCTATCACATCGTTTTGGTAATCCACGATCTGTTCTCCATCCACACTGATGACTACGTTCGCCCAGCCGAACACTAGGCGTTTGTCATCGTTGGATTTAATCAGTTTGAACTCGTTGTTCTCCGCGACTGTCCTCGTACCAATTGGCAATAAGTCCTTGCTCCCATCGTGCCGTATCCCTCCTTCCCTCATTCTTTGGTAACAAAAAACCGTCATCCCTCTTCGGAATGAATGAGCAAAGCTCACCAAAATAAAAACCGCCGCTCTTTCGGGCAACGGTCTGTATCCTAGCAAAATCCTGCTGCCTATGTGTAATCCGGGAAGTTCGCGTGGTAGTAGTCCTGCAGTTCCTGCGTGTTGTGGATTTGCGCCAGCAATTTCTCCCCTGCGTAGACGATCTTGTAAAATTCTTTCTTGAAATTGTCGTAGGTGACTTCGATGAATTCCCACAGCTCCCGGCGGTCTTTCCCACCGCCCTGATCGGCGATGAATGCGAAGCCGTCCTGCGTTAGTCCTTCGACCTTGCCCTCGATCCGACGGTGTCAGGTAGCATATCCCTGCAAATCCCGCCCGGTCTGTCTCGACGTTCATCACGATCTCGCTGGCCATCTTATCCTGCGGTCTGCGGATTGCGTATAGCTTGTTTTTGTCTGCTATCTGCTTCTTTGCCATGCCTTATCCCTCCTTAAAACGGCGCACTGTAGCCGGAAAGTCCAAGGATGCCGCGCATGCTGTCCTACCCGATCTCTGTCGTCACTTGGATGAATTCCTCCAGCGGCACTCCGTTCAGTTCGGTTACTCTGGCGTTATGAAACGCATTGAGCAGCCGCGTCCGTGCGCTCTGCGTCTCGCAGGAAATCCCCACAAATTTGTTCGTGCTGATCCCGTGCCGGAACATGAGTTCGTTGCTGCCGTTGTAACTCTTTTTCATGTCTTTGACGAATTGAAGGCTGGACGGCCGTTCCTTCCACCTCCAGTCGGTCGGGTTTGCCGCTCCGTATCGGTCATACTCGTGTGCGTACCAATCTGTGCGGCTCAATTCCTCCGGGTCTATGATATCCTATATTCGTCTCCGAGGTAGCTGGCTCTGTAGCGGTCGGTGTTCTTTGTCGTACCGAGCCGGACGAATACGTTATCTGCGCCGCCGGATATCATGTCTGCGCCCAGTGACGCGCCGCATTTCTTCATTCCCGCGGTGATTCGGTAGTTGGTGGCGGTCAATCCGTCGCTCTTGCAAATTGCCACCACGCTGTCCTCTCCGTCTACGCCAGCCCAGATGTGCGTCGCTCCGGCTTTTCGGTATTCCATAGTTGCCGCGTCATCGATGTATGTGCTATATCCGGGGTAAACCTCTTCAAGTCGCATGTTCCGCCCCCTGTTTTCGTCTATCCCGTCATTCTTCAGGATCTTGTCGATTTCCTTTTCCTTTGCCGCGCCTGTCAGCTTGCTGCACTTTTCCATTCCCTTTGGGGTCGCGTTGCTATGCGATTCTGGATTTTTTCATCAGGAGTTCGTCCCCATAGGTCGGGTCTGCTGTCAAGTTCTTTA